>JAWUYQ010000018.1:0-32635 GCA_034110725.1 Flavobacteriaceae bacterium | reverse complement strand
GCATAAATAGGGTTTGTAATGTATCAGTCCAGATAATAGTTTTAATTCCTGATTTAAAGGTGTATAACCATATTAATAAGACAGTAATAGTTACAGTTTGCCAAAAAGAAATTCCTAAATCATCAAATAGAATTATTTGTAACACGTTTGCAACTAGGAATAGTCTAAAACTAGCACCAATAACTCTAGAGATTAAAAAGAAAGAAGCTCCAGTTTTATAAGAATAATTCCCAAATCTCCCTTCAAGATAAGTATAAATAGAGGTTAAGTTTAATTTGTAATAGAGAGGTAGTAGCACTAACCCGATTACAGCGTACCCGATAATATACCCTAAAACCATTTGCATATAACTAAACTGAGAAGCTTCAATCCATCCAGGAACCGAAATAAAGGTTACCCCAGATAAGGAAGCGCCAATCATACCAAAAGCAACTATGTACCAAGGAGATTGTTTGTTTCCTTTAAAGAAGGCGTCATTTCCAGTTTTCTTTCCAGTAAAATAGGAGACCAATATTAATAGACCAAAATAGGATGCTATTAGTAAAATGATTTGTGTTGAGTTCATGTAAAAATATATCTATGTCGAAAATACAAAAAGATTTATTTTAAATCCTATTAAAAGAAACATTAGTGATTATATGCGAAAATGTTATAAAATCGTAAATTCGCTGTTATGGAATTCTCTTCAAAACTTTTAGAAAATGCAGTGTATGAAATGTCACAATTACCTGGTATAGGTAAGCGTACTGCATTAAGGTTGGTATTGCATTTAATGAGGCAGCATCCTGATCAAACTACCAAGCTTTCATCCTCACTGCAACAAATGCGTTCAGAGATTAAACATTGTTCTAATTGTCATAATATTTCTGATGTTACTTTATGTGAAATATGCGCTAATGCAACAAGGAACGATCGATTAATTTGTGTTGTTGAGGATATAAGAGATGTAATGGCAATTGAAAGCACAAATCAGTTTAAAGGTTTGTATCATGTTCTTGGAGGGAAAATTTCACCAATTGATGGTGTTGGCCCTTCCGAATTAAATATAGAATCATTAGTACAAAAAGTGTTAGATGGAAAAGCAGATGAACTTATTTTTGCATTGAGTTCTACTATGGAAGGAGATACTACTAATTTTTATATTTTCAGAAAAATTGAAAGCGCAAACATTACGGTTTCTACCATTGCAAGAGGAATTTCTGTTGGTGATGAGCTGGAATATGCTGATGAGGTTACTCTTGGAAGAAGCATATTGCACAGGATTCCGTTTGAACAATCGTTAAAAAATTAAAACGTAATGAGTTATCCAAAAATACCATTAGCTCAGCAAGTAATTCAATTGTGTGCAGCCAAAGGAGTTTTACATGTAGTAATATCACCAGGTAGTAGAAATGCACCACTAACAATTGGTTTTGCTTCACATCCTGAAATTAAAACTTATAGTATAGTTGATGAACGATGCGCAGCTTTCTTTGCTTTAGGAATGGCTCAAGAATTACAGCAACCTGTGGCAGTTGTGTGTACATCGGGTTCGGCATTACTAAATTACTATCCTGCAGTAGCAGAAGCGTATTATAGTAAAATACCATTAGTAGTAATTTCTGCAGATAGGCCAAAACATTTAATTGATGTAGGTGACGGACAAACTATTCGTCAGGAAAATGTATTTGAAAATCATATTTTATATGCTGCTAATTTAAAACAAGATATAGCGGAAAATAAGGAGCGTTTTTCTGGAGGAATAAACATGCCATCTTTTATCCAAGATAAGTTGTTAGATATTACTGAGGCTAGAATAGATAGAAATCAAGAACAAATAAATAAAGCTATAAACGTAGCAATTAAAAAAAATGGACCAGTGCATATCAATGTGCCTTTTGCTGAGCCATTATATCACACACAGGAGGGTTTTACTGAAGAGATTACCGTAATTGCTCCAGTAAATAAAGTTGACATACTTGATCAAGAAAACTTTACAGTTTTTTTAGATGATTGGAATTCATCTAAAAAACGAATAGTTTTGATAGGAGTCAATCCTCCCAATAAAATAGAACAAGAGTTTTTAGATTGCTTAGCAAACGATTCGGCTACTGTGGTGTTTACTGAATCGACTTCAAACACACATCATCCAAATTTTTTTCCTGGTATTGATAAGATAATTGCGCCATTAAATGATGATGAATTATCAGATTTGCAACCAGATATATTGTTAACCATTGGCGGGTTAATTGTTTCAAAAAAAATAAAAGTTTTTTTGCGAAACTATAAACCTAAAAGTCATTATCACGTAGGAGAAAATAATGCATTCGACACTTTTTTTTGTTTAAAATATCATTTTAAAGTGTCAGAAAATTGTTTTTTTAAAAATGTTCTTGCAAAAAAATATACAATTGAAAGTGCTTATCAAAAAAAATGGTTGGCTACAAAAAGTATAAGAACAGAAAAGCACAATGAGTATTTAAATGAGCTACCGTTTTCGGATTTTAAAGCTTTTGAAGTGATTTTAAGTAAACTTCATAAGGATTTAATATTGCATTTAAGTAATAGTTCAACAATCCGTTACGTGCAATTATTTGACGCAAATCCAAGTGTAATTCAGTATTGTAATAGAGGAACGAGTGGTATTGATGGATCAACAAGTACGGCAATAGGTCATGCAGCAGTATCAAATAAGCAAAATTTATTAATCACAGGGGATTTAAGTTTCTTTTATGACTCGAATGCACTATGGAATACTAATATCCCAAATAACTTTAGAATTATTGTAATAAACAATAGTGGAGGAGGGATATTTAGAATTTTGCCAGGAGATAAAAATTCAAATAATTTTGAAACATACTTTGAAACTACACATAACCTTACTGCGGAACATTTGTGTAAAATGTATGGTATAGAATATAGGTATGTTTCGGATGAAGGGGCGTTGACAAATGAATTGGATAGTTTTTTTATAGCGAGTAATTCACCAAAATTATTAGAGGTGTTTACGCCACGAACGACAAACGACAAGCTTTTAAGCGGTTATTTTAGATACTTAAGCGATTAATGTGTCTTGTTATGATTTTTTTTTTAATATTAAAGGAAAATCCTTATATTTGAGAAGAACATTAAAATAACAAACTAATATTATGAGTAAAAGAGACGAATTAATTGTAAAGTACGCAGCAGATTTAAAAGATAAATGTGGAGTAACTCCAAATATGGATTTATTAACTAAAGTAGTAATAGGTTGTGGTCCTTCTATTTATAATAAAGATGCTTCTACTGTTTCTGGTACTGACGAAAAAGAATTAGCAACTGTAAAAAACAACTTCTTAATTAAAAAATTAGGATTGTCTGACGGAGCAGCTTTAGACAAAGGAATAGATGCTGTAATGGAAAAATATGGTAGATCTAACAGAAGTAAATACAGAGCTGTTGTTTACTATTTATTAGCAGTTAACTTTAAAAAAGAATCTGTTTATAATAAATAATTTATTTTATATAGAATATATTAAAGCGTTCACATAGTGAATGCTTTTTTTTGCTTTAAATTTAAAGCAAGTTAATTAGGAATTACAAACGCAAAAAATAGTATTTTTGTATCCAATAAATTACAGTTATGGAATTAGGTAGAGTAAATAGACTTGAAATAGATAGAGATACACCTCCAGGATTATTCTTGTTAGATGAAGAAGGAAATGATGTGCTACTTCCAGGGAAATATATACCTGAAGCTTTTGAAATAGGAGATACGATAGATGTTTTTGTTTATTTAGATAATGAAGAACGATTAATAGCTACTACACTTATGCCATATATTCAATTGGAAGAATATGGTTGGTTGAAAGTAAATCAAGTTACCAGACATGGTGCCTTTTTAGATTTAGGAATTGGAAAAGATTTATTTGTTCCTTTTAATGAGCAGGCGCGTCCAATGCAAGAGGGAAAAAGTTATCTAGTGTACATGTTTTTAGATGATAAAACAGATAGACTTGTTGGAACGAGTAAGATAAACAAGTATTTGTCTAATGAAACTTTAACAGTTGCGGAATTTGATGAGGTTGATATTATTGTGTCTCATATGACTGATATTGGTGTCAATGTAATTATTAATCAATTGCATAAAGGTTTGGTGTATGATGATCAGGTTTTTCAAGATATTCGTGTTGGAGATATAATGACAGGATATATTAAGAAGATTAGACCAGGAAATAAGATTGATGTTTCTTTCCAAAAAATCGGATTTAGAAATATTGAGCCAAATGCAGAATATATTCTGAAAGAGTTAGAAGAGAATGATGGTTTTTTAGGGTTGAATGATAAATCTAATCCAGAAGTAATAAAGCAATTGGTTCAGATGAGTAAAAAGAACTTTAAAAAGGCTATAGGTTCTTTATATAAAGAAAAACGTATTACTATTAAAGAAGACGGTATCTACTTGGTAGGTGGTGATTATGAATAGTATTTCAAGATTATTTATCATAAAAAAAACGCTAACAATTACTGTTAGCGTTTTTTTTAGTTTTGGTTGGTAATGGTTTTTAGTTATTTAACATTACAGGCATTACAAGCATGGTAATTTGCTCGCCTTCATCTAATCCGTCAATCGGAGTTAAGATTCCTGCTCTGTTTGGTAATGACATTTCTAAAGAAACATCATCAGAAGTTAAATTATTTAGCATCTCTGTTAAAAAGCGAGAGTTAAATCCTATTTGTAAATCGTCTCCTTGATAATCACAAGTTAAACGTTCTTCAGCTTTATTAGAGTAGTCAATATCTTCAGCAGAAATGTTTAATTCTGCTCCAGCTATCTTTAACCTAATTTGATGTGTTGTTTTGTTAGAGAATATAGAAACTCGTTTTACAGAGTTTAAAAACTGATTTCTAGCAATAGTTAATTGATTCGGATTTTCCTTTGGTATTACTGCTTCGTAATTAGGATATTTACCGTCAATTAATCTACATATTAAATCGATATTGTCAAATGTGAATCTAGCATTAGATTCGTTGTATTCCATTGTAACCTCTGTGTCATTACCAGATAAAATTCCTTTTAATAAATTTAAAGGTTTTTTAGGCATAATGAATTCAGCATTTTCTGAAGCTGAAATATCAGTACGTTGGTATTTTACTAGTTTGTGTGCATCAGTTGCTACAAAAGTTAAACTTTCCGTAGAAAACTGAAAGAATACACCACTCATTACAGGTCTTAAATCGTCATTTCCTGCAGCGAAAATTGTCTTGCTAATTGCTGTAGCTAAAACATCACCTGAAAACAAAGTTTTACTTGGGTTTTCTAATGACACTGCTTTAGGAAATTCCTCTCCGTTTGCATATGCTAATGCATATTTACCGTGATTTGAACTAATTTCAACGGTATTATTATCTTCTATGATAAATGTTAAAGGTTGTTCAGGAAAAGTTTTTAAAGTATCTAATAATAATCTTGCTGGAATTGCAACACTACCGTTGGATTCTGATTCTACCTCCAAAGTAGACGACATAGTTGTTTCCAAATCACTTGCAGAAACGATTAATGTCGTTTGCTTTAGTTCAAACAAAAAATTGTCTAAAATAGGTAAAGTGTTGTTGTTGTTAATTACTCCTCCAAGGATTTGAAGTTGTTTCAATAAATATGAACTTGAAACTATAAATTTCATTTGTTTTATTTTTTATACGAATTACAAATATATTCTAATTACTTGGAAATAAGAAAGAATGTTATTAACAAGATTGATAGCTTTTCAACAAAAATTAACTGTATTTACGCTTTCTGAAATAGTTAAATAAAAATCCGAAAACACCTAAAAGGAATAAAGGGAATACGATATTTATCAATTGCCACTTTTGTTTTTCATCAGCAATACGTTCCACATCTAAAAACGGAATTTTAACTTCTTTATTTCTTACATTCATTAAGCCAGTATCATCTAGTAAATAATTTACCGCATTTAGTAAGAATTCTTTGTTTCCGAATGTTTGATTTGTATTTCTATCAAAACCTAAAGGCAATGGTTTTCCTTTTGAAAGCTGATTTTTGATAACATCACCATCAGCAACAACAATCATTTTTGAAGCATTGTTCTCGTCTTTATGATTTTCGTATTTAAAAGGTTTTACTCTGTGTTTATATGCTGAAGTAAAATTACCTTCTAATAAAGCAGCAAGTGTTAAGTTTTTTTTATTTAGTGATTTTACGATATCTTTTTGCTGAAATAATTTAATCTCTTTTGCACTAATTATTTTGGGCATCCCGACAGTAGTAGAATATTCAGAAGACTGTAGCAAAGGAGTCTTTTTGATGTTTATACCTTGTTGTACCAAATCAATAGTATTGGCAAATTCAAAACGAACAGGATTGATATTGTTTACAATTGGATGTTTTAATTTAGAAATCACCAAAGGGTTGTAGAGCCAAGGAACTTGATTTGGTTGATTATTTTTATCAAGTGTTAGGATATTTGATGAATACAAATCTTTTACTAAGACAGGGTTTATTCTAATGCCATATTGAAAAAACATATCTGTAAGGTTTAAATCATTTCCTAGAGCAAGTGTTTCGCCACGTTGTGAGATGCTATCTAACTCTGCGTGTACATTGTCAATTAACCACAATGATTTCCCTCCATTAATAGTGTATTGGTCTAAAGCATACTTTTGTTTGTCAGAAAAAGCCTTTTGAGGTTTCGCTGCGATTACTAAATCTAATTGTTCTAAGTTTTTTAAAGTTTGTACGGGTTTAGCGTTTACTGAATCTAAATCAAATGGAATGATATGATAACTGCTTTCTAATGAAACTAGGAAGTCATAAACATATTTGCTCACCAATTCATCATTACCTAATAATAGACCAATTTTCTTCTCTTTCTTGCCAGTTATTTTTTTAAAAGCATTAGCAAAAGCATATTCTAAATGTTGTACAGAATTATTAATTCTGTCAATTGAATTGTTAGTATTTGTCTTTAATAAAGAGACTTTTTCTACTTTTTTATCATAATTGATTACTGCCCATGGGAAAATTACTTCTTGTGATATTTTTCCACTATCCTTAACATCAACTTGTGCAGCAGGCATTCCATACTTTTCCATTTCGCGAATAAGAACATCAGTGTCTGGGTTTTCTTCTTTTGGATTAACGTATGAAATGATTAAATTATCATTAATCTCAGAAAATTCTTCCAATAATACTTTTACTTCGGTTTGAAGACGTTTAAATTCTGGAGGCATTTCACCAGTTAAAAAAACATCAATATAAATTGGTTCTTCAGTTGTGGCAATAGTATTTTTTGTAGCTTCAGAAAGCGTATATCTTTTGTCTTTAGTGATGTCAATTCGGGAGTATATATAGCTTGATACATAATTTAGAGCTATAGTTATAACTAACGCAATTAGTGCTTTTATTATGATGTTTTTAAATCCCATTTATTTGGTTTTAAATATTGCGTTAATAGAATCTAACTTTTTATTAGGTTCCTCTTTTTTACTATCAAAAGTATAGTCCGCTTGGGATAGTTTTACAAGAGTTACTTTGTTGCTCTTGAATGTAATTTCTATATTTTCTTTAATATCTTCAAATGCACCTGGTATTAACCCTAGACCATAGTTCCAAACATTCGGGTCGAAGTCTTTATTAATCTCATTCCAACTCAGCCATTGTACTTTTCCAAGTAATTTTGCTACATTTTCTTTTGATTTTCCAATTAAAAAATCAGTTTCAATCATGTTGTCAATCATCTCATAGCGCAAACCTGGTTTTTCATTCCATACAGTACTATTAAATTGCTTATGATGATGATATGGAAGAAAAATTGTTGAAATTGGATACCAGATGTAAAAGTACATCAAAGGTGTAATTAATATAGCTAAAATAATATTCAACCATTTTTTTGAATCATCTATTGTATTGATAAATAGGTAAAGTAATACGGCAATAACGATGCATGAAATGATTAATACAGGAGTAAATATGATCATTATTTCTTTGTTAGTGTTAGACTTGTGAAAAACAAAAATAGACCTGAAACACTAAAGAAATATACAATGTCTCTTGTGTCAATAACTCCTTTGCTAATATTATTGAAATGTGCTTTTATTCCAATGTTTTCAATCGATATTCCTGTAATATCAGAAAGCCCATCAAAACCATAATAAAATGTAAAGCAAAGAAAAACAGCTAATATAAAAGCGACAATCTGATTGTTGCTAATAGAAGATGTAAATATTCCTATTGCACAATAAATCATAGCTATTCCTAGTAAGCCAGTATAGGCACCAAGTGCACTTCCGAGGTCAATATTCCCAACGGGATTTCCTAATTGATATACAGTATAAATGTATAAAACGGTAGGAAGTAAAGCTAAAATAATCAGTGTAAAAGCGCCCAAGAATTTCCCAAGAACTAATTGCCAATTGTTTATAGGTGTAGTGAGTAAAATTTCTAAAGTGCCTTGTTTTTTTTCTTCAGAAAAACTCTTCATTGTAATTGCTGGGATAAGAAAAATAAATATCCATGGAGCAATGAAGTAGTATCCTGATAAATCAGCAAAGCCGTAATCTAAGATGTTGAACTCACCCTTAAAAACCCAAATAAATAATCCATTACTTATTAAAAATATTCCAATTACTAAGTAGCCAATTGAAGTAGAGAAAAAGGAATTTATTTCTTTTTTTAATATTGAGAACATAGCCTATTATAGTTCTATTAATTGAGCATTTGACATAAATGAATTTCTAAAACGATCAAATTTAGGATAGTATTTATCTGCAAAAACTAAATATTGACATTTATTCATGCTTTCAGTTAAGCGAGCGATATCTGCATGCAAAGTGTTTTTTGCTAAAAATTCAGCATCTTCTATAATTAACAATTGTAGTTCACCTAAATGAACTCCATTAATATGATATAGTTTGTTTAGTCTTTTAGGTGTTGCAATAATAATATCTACACCATAATAGATGTCATCTTTTTGATGATCAATTCCTTGTTCTTCATAAACAGTATAAACTCTTAAATCAGTATATCTTGTAAATTTTTTAAATTCAGCTTCTAAATTTAAAGCGGCTTTTTTATCTTTTACAAAAATCAATGCTCTAGGTGAATCATCAAAAGCTTCACTTTTCAGTTTTTGCATCGTATTGATGATCATTGCCGTTGTTTTCCCAGAACCTTCTGGTGCAATTGCAAATACATCAGCACCACCTTTTACTTTAGGGAGTATATTTGTTTGAAATGGAGTAGGAGTTGTAATTCCTAGTCGTTCCAAGGATTCTTTAAGTGGTATATTCAGCTTTTTAAAAGACATAATTTGCAAACGTGTATTTAGTTGTTGCAATTTACAAAGCAGAAGTGAATTTATGTTGTTATTGGGAAATATTTATGCATAAAAAAAACCAAAGCATTGCTTTGGTTTTTTTTATGCATAAATATGAAATATTAGTTATTCACAATAACTTTTTTAGTGATTTCAAAATTTTGATCTGTAGTTATTTTTGTAATATAAGCTCCTGAACTCAACGTGTTAGTAGGGAATGTGTACTCAGTATCATTACCTAAGTTATGTTTATTGTATATTAACTTTCCTGTTACATCATACATAGTAAATGACTTTACAATATGAGATTTTGGATTTTTTATAACTAGTTGATTATTTGTATTGTTTTGGAATACATCAAATGAACCAATAACTTCAACTTCTGTAATTAAAAGATCCTCATTAGCTTCCTTAGAGGCATCTTTAAATACAATTTCAAATCTGTTGTCATATTCACCTTGCGCTAACGTAATTTCAAAAACTCCGTTTTTAATGTCAGTATAAGTATCTTCTTCCTTGTCATAAACAAATACTTCTATGTTGTCAGAAACATTATTTGATGAGTTAATAGTAATACTATATTCGTTTGTTTCTTCATCTGCATTTAGGCCATATGGTAATCTTGCGTCAATATCATAAGCCATTGATTTTATAACTAATTTATGGTTATCGGCAATAAAGTATGAATCAGTGTTAAGTACAGAAGGAATTTCAGCATCACCAAACTTATTATAGGATAAGTTTTTTTCGCTATTAAATCCAATAACGTTAACTCTGAAATATTTGTTGTTAATTTTAGTGTGAATTCTTAGCTCTGGTGTAATTGAAGGGTTTTCTAAAATAGACATGTAGTCTAGTCCGTTATGAGACATTGCAACAATCTCTTGGTTTTCTGAAGAAGTTGTATTGTCAGATTCAGAACTGTCCTTACCAAACTGCGAACCTAAAGTTGCATTGCTAATAGCTTCTTGCATGTATAGTCTCATAGAGTTATCAGTGGTAAAGGTTCCTCCTGCTGCAGCTCCTGCAGCGTTAGGGCTTCTTACCATAAAACCTTGTCCTATTGCCGCATATCTTCTTTTGAAAGCAGCTGTATAATTACCACTTGTACCTGCGTCTGTGTTTAAGTCACCTCCAGCATCATCATAAGTTGAAAATGTAGCTTCAGCATATAAACCAGCATCATTATTGTCATTAATGAGAACAGGTGTCCAAGTTGCGTAGCCACCTTCATATGATTTAATTAGGTGTGTAGCAGTTGCTTGTTGTTCCCAGAAATATATGCTCCCGTCTAGGGTTACTTGATTAGCTCTTAGGAATAATAGTAAATCCATCGCGGAAGGATATGGGTTTCCTGTAAGTGTCTCTACTTGATTATCTAGACCTGAAGATGTATCAGAATCAGTACCTGAAAAACTACAATCATGTGTTAGTGTCCCAGTGTTTGGTCTACCTCTAAAATCTATAATGTTATTTGCTGTGGGGCTACCTTTCATTGTGAAACCTAATCCAGTTGCAACGCTACCAGTATTAGTTACATGACTCCAGTCAGCATAGCCGCCACCAGATTCCATCTGCCATAGCCAATATGATTTTATCTCCGTAGCAGTACTATTATAACCTGTAGGTGATATACCATAATTTGGTGATGTTATTAAACCAGTAGGTCTTCTTAGGTTATTTATGTCAAAATTCACATTTGTGTTCATTGATGTGTCAGCAACACCAACTGGTGAACACCAATAATTGTATTCAAATATACCTGTAGAGGTGCCTCCAGTACTAGTTTGATTCTGGTAAACAGATAACTCACCAATGTCTGAATTTTGTGTATTAGTGTTTTGAA
Source organism: Flavobacteriaceae bacterium (assembly GCA_034110725.1). GTDB lineage: Bacteria > Bacteroidota > Bacteroidia > Flavobacteriales > Flavobacteriaceae. The sequence goes on along the minus strand of JAWUYQ010000018.1, from coordinate 21,496 downwards.
CTAACTGCGCCCCATCTCTTAAATAAATGTTTGAGTCAGCAGCGTCTAATTGTATATCGTCATTAACGAATACAACTTCATCTTGTACAAACATGTAACTTGCAGGAGATACATATAAATCTTGTGCTACCATTAGGGTAGGGATACCTAATAAAGCTATTAATGATAATGTAATTTTTTTCATAACTATCTGTATTTGATTGCTAAAATAATACTTGTGTATTAAAAATAGAACTTATTTGTGTCTTTTTATAAACAATTTAGGTTTATTTCTTAACACTTTATATATTTTGGGATAAAACGCTGTTTTGTAGGGGTGTAATGCTTTTTCTTGTTTTTAATTAAAAACTACGGGATAATTAAAATTACTAATTTGTGTATCAACTGTTCCGATGAAACTATCGTCATATATTAATTCTTCAAATGTTGTTGTATTGATTAACTTAGCTTCTTGAATAGTAATTTTACAAGCGTAACTTTGAGTTTTGGTATGATCTTTATAAATATCGTTAATAGTTTGAGTTGTTACTTGGTCATTTAGGTAATCATGCCCTATTAATGGATCAGTGATGTCAGTTGTTGGATCATTGTCATTATTTGTGTCTTCATAACGAGTTATTGTTCCGTCATTATCATCGTCAACATCTAAATAGTCTGGAATACTGTCTCCATCAGTGTCTTGAGCGTCTGAAATATCTCCATCATCATTTGGGTCTGGTTTTTCGTCTATTGTAGGAACATTGTCGCCATCATCATCAGAATCTAAGTAGTTTGGTACGCCATCATTGTCGGTATCATCATTTGTTAAATCACCATCGTTGTTTACGTCTTCTAAATTTGCTGGAATACCATCATTGTCATCTTCAATTAATGTAGTTGTAAATGTAACTGTCCCGCTTGTTGCTACATAATTACTTAAAATAGCAGGAAACGACGGGGGTAAAGAGTTGCAAAATATATCAGATGGATCTCCTGAATATGATCTGTAGTTAAATGTATTAGTAACAGATAATGGTGTTGTAGGGTCAGTTGTGTTTATTGTTGTAAAATTATCCTTATCATTAATAGGTAGTTTTATTGACAATGACTCATAAGGAGATTCTTTTATAGAGTAAACTATTAAATCAGTATTTCCTTCACAGTATTCTAGTGTTTCTGGGAAATTTAATTCTGAAACAAACACATCTCCATCATCGCATGATAAGAATGTGATTAATAATGCTGTTAAAAGAAAAATTCTATACATGAAAAATTTATTATTTTTAATAAAATACAAATTAACGAATATTTGTTGGTATTTGCTTAATTTGAATTAAATTTACCAACCCTTTTTTATGAATATTAAATAAAATTTTAAGTGAAGAAAGTATATTTTGATAGTGCTGCTACAACTTGTGTGAGTGAAAATGTAGTTAAGGCAATGACAGCATGTTTGACTAATGATTATGGTAACCCTTCATCTACTCATAGTTTTGGTAGAAGTGCTAAATCTTTAATTGAGCAAGCAAGAAAGAATATAGCAAAGCAACTTAAGGTTTCTGCTTCAGAAATAATATTTACTTCTGGAGGAACTGAAGCGGATAATTTCGTTTTAAATTCTGCTGTAAGAGATCTTGGTGTAAAAAGAATTGTTACTAGTAAAATTGAACATCATGCAATTGGTCATTCGGCTGAAGCATTGCAAGGTTGTTTTAATACAATTGTAGATTATGTGAAAACTGACGAATATGGAAGTGTTGTTTTGAGTAGCTTAGAAGAGCTATTGCAGCAGGACAAAGGTAAAACTTTGGTTAGTTTGATGCATGTGAATAATGAACTTGGAAATATATTAGATATAGAGAAAACGTCAGAAATTTGTCAAAAATACAATGCACTGTTTCATAGCGATACTGTACAGTCTATTGGGCATTATGATGTGGATTTAAGTAAAGTAATGGTTGATTTTTGCGCGGTAAGCGCTCATAAATTTCACGGACCTAAAGGAGTAGGTTTTGTTTTTATGCGTAAAAATACTGGGTTGAACTCGCTTATTTTCGGTGGAGGTCAAGAACGTGGTTTTAGAGCAGGAACAGAATCAGTACATAATATAGTTGGTTTAGATGTTGCTTTTAAAGATGTATATGAAAATCTTGAAAAGGATAGTGCTTATGTAAAAGGATTGAAAAGATATTTTATAGAAGAAGTAACTAAAGCTATTCCGACTGTAAAATTTAATGGTTTGTCAGGTTACATGGAAAAAAGCACATATACCTTGGTTAATGTGTTGTTGCCCGTGACAGCTCAAAAAGCATTGATTGTTTTATTTCAATTAGATTTAAAAGGAATTGCCTGTTCTAAAGGAAGTGCTTGTCAGAGTGGAAGTTCAAAAGGATCACACGTATTGTCAGAAATACTTAGAGGAGACGATATGATGAAACCATCATTACGATTCTCTTTTTCTAAATACAATACTAAAGAAGAGATTGATTATGTAATTGATGTATTAAAAGAGTTTGTTGCTTAGTTAAAAGTGATTAAATAATAGCATAAAAAAAATCCTGTCGAAAGACAGGATTTTTTTTATTTAGATAAGATCGGTAATTATGATCTTGTTCTTTTTTCTTTAATTCTAGCTTTCTTACCAGTAAGCTCTCTAAAGTAAAAGATTCTTGCTCTACGAACAGTACCTTTTTTGTTGATTTCAATTTTTTGTAATGCAGGCATGTTAACAGGAAATATTCTTTCCACTCCTACAGTACCAGACATTTTTCTAATAGTAAACGTTTCAGTTGAACCGTGTCCTCTTTTTTGGATAACAACTCCTCTATAAAACTGAGTTCTTGTTTTAGCACCCTCTTTAATTTCGTAGTAAACAGTAATTGTATCTCCTGCTCCGAATTCTGGGAATTCTTTTGTAGCTACAAATTCGTTTTGTACAAATTTAATTAAACTTTCCATTGTGTTTTATTTAAATAATTGATTTAAAGCAACATGCACGATTATCGCCAGAGGTTAGTCTAAATTTGACTGCGAAATTAACCAATAATTAGTAATTAGCAATTAATCTCACTGTTTTTTTTATGATTAGATCTATTTTTCGAATAAATCTGGTCTTCTGTCTTTTGTTCTTTGGTGTGCTTGGTCTTCTCTCCAGGTTTCTATCTTTGGAAAGTTCCCTGAAAGTAATACTTCTGGGACTTTTACGCCTTTATAGTCAGCAGGCCTAGTGTATACGGGTGGTGCTAATAAATCATCTTGAAAAGAATCAGTTAAAGCAGAGGTTTCGTTGTTTAATACTCCTGGGATAAGTCTGATAACAGCATCACATAATACGTTAGCGGCTAATTCACCTCCAGAAAGCACAAAATCTCCTATTGAAATCTCTCTTGTAATGAATAAGTCACGCACACGTTGATCTACTCCTTTGTAATGGCCACATAAAATAATCATGTTTTCTTTTAAAGAACGCTCATTTGCAGTACCTTGATTTAGAGTTTTTCCATCTGGAGTCATGTAAATTACTTCATCGTAATTACGTTCAGACTTCAGTTTGGAAATACAAAGATCAATAGGTTCTATCATCATTACCATCCCAGCTCCGCCACCAAATTGGTAGTCGTCAATACTTTTTTGTTTGTTAGTACTGTAGTCTCTTAAATTATGAAAATGTATTTCTACAATTCCTTTTTCTTGAGCGCGTTTCAATATAGAGTCGTTAAACGGACTCTGCATTAATTCTGGTAAAACCGTAATGATATCAATTCTCATAAAACGAATTAGTTTCTGTTTTTGTTTAATTCGTCTTGTAGTTTACGCATTACTTTTTGCTCGCGTTCTAATGCTGTTTTTTTGTGATTTTCGTATTCTTTTTCTACATCTTCAAGTTGAGATTTAGCTTCTTGAGTAACAGTGTTACTGTTTTTAAATTTATAGATAAAAAATAGTAATAAAATTGATAATATAGAAATTATTCCCCAAAACAGATTTTTGAAAGCCCCTTTTTTCATATCGCTCCCGATAAAAGAGATATTATCTTTGTCAGTATTTACGGTAGCTATTTCAGTATTTAAAGCTTCTATTTTTGATTCCAATTTCTTGGTGTTAGATTTTTGATCTTCAATAATAATGGCTAAAGCTTTAATCTCTTCTTTTTGTTTGTTTACAGAATCTAAAACTTGTTTCTTTATAGTATGTAACCAAGTTCTTTTAACAACTTTAAATTCTTGAAAGTTGTTAGATTTGGTAATGATATAGTCAAACTTCTCATTAACTGTGCTATTTGTAAGCGATAATTCTTTTTCAGCTTCCTGAGCTGAAATAGTGGAAACACTTATTAAAAGTGTAATTAAAAAAAAGTAAAACCTTTTCATGATATCTGTGTTTTTTTTTGATAAAAAATCCGTGTTATGTTACAACACGGATTTTAGCCCACATTGTGGGTTTGTAATTTATGTTTACCTTAAGCTTTATTGCTTATTTTGAGGTAGTTGATTTATACTACTAGTAGTAACTAAATCTTCTTACTTTAGATACATGTTTTGCTAAACGAATAACTTGGTGTGAATATCCATATTCATTATCATACCAAACATATAACACTATGTTTTTTCCGTCACTTCTAACAATAGTAGCTTTGCTGTCGTATATTGACGGAGCAGAAGAACCAACAATATCAGAAGATACTAATTCGTTATCTAAAGAATATTTTATTTGCTCTACTAATTCCCCTTCTAAAGCGAACTTTTTGATTATAGCATTAACACCTTCAACTGAAGTAGCGTTTTCAACCTCTAAGTTTAAAATAGCCAATGATCCGTTAGGAACAGGAACTCTAATTGCATTGGATGTTAATTTTCCTTCTAAAGATGGTAGTGCTTTTGAAGCAGCTTGTCCAGCTCCAGTTTCAGTAATTACCATATTTAAAGCAGCTGCTCTACCACGACGGTATTTGCTATGGAAGTTATCTACTAAATTCTGATCGTTTGTGTACGCGTGAATAGTTTCTAAATGCCCATGAACGATTCCTAAGCTATCTTCAATTGCCTTTAAAACCGGAGTAATAGCATTTGTTGTACAAGAAGCTGCTGAAAAAATATCTATTTCATCAGGGTCGTTCTCTAAGTGATTTACACCATGTACAATATTAGGTATACCTTTTCCTGGTGCGGTTAATAAAACTTTATCAGCTCCGTTAGAAGCTAATAATCTACTTAATGCTTCTTTATCTCTAAAAGCTCCAGTATTATCAATGATTAATGCATTGTTGATGCCGTAAGCAGTATAGTCAATATCCTCTGGTGCATTAGCGCTAATCATTTTAACAGTTGTTCCATTAATGATTAATGCTTCGTTTTCTACGTCAGTAGTTACAGTTCCTGCAAAGTCACCATGTACTGAATCTTGTCTTAAAAGAGAAGCTCTTTTTTCTAAAACAACCTCGTCAATTTTACCTCTAGTAACAATTGCTCTTAAACGCATTTGCTGACCTTTAGCCATTTTTGACATTAATTCTCTAGCTAATAAACGTCCAATTCTACCAAAACCATATAAAACAACGTCTTTAGGTTGGATGTCTTCAGATTTGCTAGCATCTTTTAGTTTATCTGATACAAATGCTATTGCATCATTATATTTATCGTCTTCTAAATGATATTCATAAGTTAATTTACCGATATCTAATTTTGATGGTGGTAAATCAATACTCTGTATAGCTTTAGCAATTTCAACTGAATCAAAAATAGAGATTGGCTTTTGGACAAATTCTCCTGCATATTCATGTAAGTTTAAAATATCACTTACATTCTTGTCAATCAATTGGTTTCTGAAAAGAACCAATTCAATTGATTTGTCATACCATAAATCACTAACTACTTTAATAAAATCTACACAAGCCCTTCTCCTGTCTGCTTGAAAAGCTAGTTCTTTTTCGTAAGTATCATTGTTTGCAATCATTCCTATTGTTGTTTGTGTTGTTGTTTTGAAAGTGCAAAATTACTAATTTTAACTAAAAAAAACGCTCATATAGAGCGTTTTTTTAATCCATTATAATTGAATTGTTTTTTTTAAGAATAGATTAGTAACGTTTTTTAACGTAGCCACCAATTTTTTGAATTACCATTTTTATAAATTACTTCTAAATTATATAGGTTTTTAAAATCCAGATTTTTAAACTTATTTAAGTCCTCAATACTCTCAATTTCTTTTTCATTGATTTTTATTATTATACAATTTTTTGTGAGGCCTAATTTTTTAGAAAGAAAATCGTTGTTAATATTCATAACTTTCACCCCGCTTTTTATATCTAAATCGTTTATTTCATTACTTGTTAAGTTTTTTAGTTCTAAATCAAATGCTTTTTTAGTAAGAATACTTTTGTCAGATAATTTTACGGGGATAACTTTTGATTCTCCATCTCTTAAAATCGTTATGCTAATTGTGTTTTCGGGTCTTTTAGTGCTTAAATAACCTGTTAATTCAGATGATTTAGTGATTTTGGTTTGATCAATATTTTTGATGATGTCACCTACTAACAAGCCTGCTTTTTCTGCGCCAGAATTCGGTTCTATTTGAGATATGTAATATCCTTGTGTATCTTTTAGGTCTAGTCTGTTCGCTTGGTTATTGTTCAATCCAAATCCTGTAACCCCTAATATAGCTTGTTGTACATTACCGTATTCCAAAATATCTTGTACAATTTTATTGGTAGTGTTTGAGGGTACTGCAAAAGAGTATCCTATATATGATCCGGTTTTAGAAGATATTGCAGTATTGATTCCTATTAATTCACCCCTTGTGTTAACTAAAGCACCTCCAGAATTCCCTGGATTTACCACAGCATCTGTTTGTAAAAAGGATTGGATATTATTGTCTCCATCTAGGTCTCTAGATTTTGCGCTAATAATTCCAGCAGTAACCGTTGAGTTAAGGTTGTATGGGTTTCCTATTGCTAATACCCATTCTCCAATTTTTATATTATTGGAATCTCCAAAAGGGATGTATTGAAGTTTTTCTTTCGCTTCGATTTTTAATAATGCAATATCACTTTTTTTGTCAAATCCAATAACACGTGCTTTGTACGACTTCTGGTTATTTAAGGTAACTGTTAGTTCATCAGCATTGTCAATAACATGGTTATTGGTAACAATATATCCATCTTCTGAAATTACAACCCCTGAGCCTGTTGATCCTTTTTGTATTTGTTCTCCTTGATTACTGTAATATTCAAAGATGTTTCTTGGTTGTGTGTATGTTGCAGTGTTTGTAACGTGAACAACTGCATGAATAGTTTTTTCAGCAGCAATTGTAAAATCTGTATTTTCAGATAAAGTACTCATATTCGATGAACTGTTAGTAACAGGTATAGAATAGGAATTTGTAGGGGTATTAGTTTTAACTTCTTGTTTGTATTCTTTTTCTATAAAAGTTTTATATCCAACTAGACTTAGAGTTCCACCAAGAATAGAAAACAGTGTTATTTTAAGTATTTCTTTCATGATATTTAGTTATTTATGTTATAACATTGGTAAAGTTAAATTATTTTTTAATTGAATAAATCACTTTAACTTCTTATTAACGAGCTGTTAAAGAGTGTTAACATTACTATATTATAACGCTATATTATGCTGTTTTATTTTAGTTGATTTTTCATGTGATTGCTTACATTTGTAAAACAATCAAATTCCTTTGTTTATTATCAAAGGCTTGAGTTAACGGTAAAACTATACCAAGGTGTGTCTTGGTGATTTAAATCCATTGATAATTTTAATGATTAGATTTTATAAATACCAAGGAACAGGAAACGATTTTGTGATGGTAGATAATCGTCAAAAAGTAATTTCTAAAAAGAATATTTCTCTTATCAAATCATTGTGTGATAGACGTTTTGGAATTGGAGCTGATGGATTAATTTTGTTAGAAGATAGTGCTACTACTGATTTTAAAATGGTTTATTTTAATGCAGATGGTAATGAAAGTACTATGTGTGGTAACGGAGGGCGATGTATTGTAGCGTTTGCAAAATATTTAAAAATTATTGAAAATACTACTACATTTGAAGCTATAGACGGATTGCATACTGCAACAATATCTGGAGATGTGGTGAGTTTGCAAATGCAAGATGTAGTTAATATTAAAGAGAAAGGTGGTTGTGTGTTTTTAAATACAGGATCCCCACATCATGTTCAATTTGAAGAACATATTTCTGATTTTGATATAAAAACGATTGGGAGGAATATAAGGAATGAAGTTTATGGAACTGAAGGAAGTAATGTGAATTTCGTAAAAAAAATAAATAACGCAACATTTAGGTTGCGAACGTATGAGCGAGGGGTAGAGGATGAAACCTTGGCTTGCGGTACAGGCGCAACAGCAGTAGCGATTGCAATGAATTACTTAAAAGAAACAAATGCCAACGATATTAAGTTGAATGTAGAAGGAGGCGAGTTACAAGTGTCTTTTGATGTTAAAGAAGGTAATTATACTAATGTGTTTTTAACAGGAAAAGCAATTCAGGTATTTAAAGGAGATATAAAATGTTAACATTAAAAGGAAAACGAATTAATCTGACAGCTTAAGAGCCTGAAGATTTAGAGTTGATATAAGCTATCGAGAATGACGAGTCAGTTTGGGAGGTCAGTCAAACACAAACCCCATATTCTCGTTTTTTAATAAAACAGTATTTAGAAAACTGTCATAAAGATATTTATGAGGTAAAGCAATTGCGTTTAGTGATTGTAACTACTGATGATGAGGCGATAGGTTTTGTAGATTTATTTGACTTTGATCCTAAAAATGATAAAATAGGACTCGGGGTATTAATATTAGATCATGCCAGAGGAAATAAATACGGACGTGAAGCATTGGAGCTGCTTATTGAGTATACCTTTAAGAATTTATACGTGCATCAAATTTATGCAAATGTATTAGAGGATAATATAGTAAGTATAAAGTTGTTTGAAAGCTTAGGTTTTGTAAAAACGGGTGTAAAGAAAGATTGGGTTTTAGAAGGAAATCATTATAAAAGTGAATATTTATTTCAATTAATTAAAGATGTACATTAAAAAATTATTAGTAGTTATTGCCTTATTAGGTTTGGTTGGTTGCGCTTTTTTCGCATATTATGTATACAATGCTATTTTTATACCTAATACAGCTTTTGAAAATGAAAAAGCAACTCTTTTTATATCAACGGACGCTTCTTTTGAGGATGTGTTAGTAGATATTACTCCTTTATTAAAGGATGTAGAAACATTTGTTGCAGTAGCGAATAAAAAGAAATACTCTGGGAATATTAAGCCTGGGAAATATGAGATTAAAAAAGGAATGAATAATAATGATATTATAAATTCTTTACGGGTAAATAATACTCCAGTGCGTGTATCTTTTAATAATCAAGAATCTTTAGAAAGTTTATCGGGTAGAATTTCAACTCAAATTGAAGCAGATAGCATTTCGTTATTAAATGCTTTTAAAGGAAATGATTTCCTGTCAACTAATAAATTTAACAACGATACGGCTCTAGGGATGTATGTGGCTAATAGTTATGAGTTTTTCTGGAATACATCAGCAGATGAGTTTAGAGATAGAATGTTGAAGGAGTATAACAAGTTTTGGTCAGAAAGTAGATTAGCTAAAGTTAAAAAAATCGGATTAACTCAAAACGAAGTGATTTCATTAGCTGCAATAGTTCAAAAAGAAACGGTAAAAATTGATGAAAGACCAAGAGTAGCTGGGGTTTATATGAACAGAATTAAAAAAGGGATGTTGTTACAGGCAGACCCTACGGTTGTTTATGCAGTAAAAAAAGCTACAGGGATTCAGTTAAAACGAGTTTTATTTGAACATTTAAAAATAAATTCAAAATACAATACATATATGTATGCAGGAGTTCCTCCGGGACCAATAACAATGCCCGATATTTCTGCTATTGATGCAGTGTTGAATTATGAAAAACACCAATATTATTACTTCGTAGCAAACATTAAAGAAATGGGGTATCATCAGTTTGCAAAAACTCTTGCTCAGCACAATAACAACGCGGTTGCGTATCGAAATTGGGTTTCTAAAAGGCATTAAGTCGCTGATTTCCTTTGTTTTAAAATAAAATCACTTTATCTTTGTTGTTCCAAAATTAATGATATCTTTGCCGACTGAAATTTTAAGCATTTCATTATTTCACCTAATACGTGAAGAAAGTTAGTCTTAAGAAGTCTATTATATGATAAAAAAATTTATGAAGATTTTGTTTATCTCTGGAGTTATTTTTACAATAGCAACAGGATTTACATCAAAGAAAGAGTTAGCTACATCAAATGTAAATAACTCTGAAGTGAGTGAAAGTTTAGGACTGTATTATACAGTTTTAAGTAAAAATGAGATTGAAGAGGAAACAGAAGAGTTTTCTTTATTCTTAGGAAAATCATTTATCGGCTTTAAAGAAGCTGTTGGTTTTAAGGAGTCTCAAGGAAGGTATTCTGTCGTGAATACTTTTGGTTACATGGGTAAATACCAATTCGGTAGAGGTACCTTAAAATTGATAGGAGTATATAACACACATACTTTTATTAAAAACCCAAATATTCAGGAAAAAGCTTTTGAGGCAAACCTGTCTAGAAACAAATGGGTTTTACGAAGAGATATCAAACGTTTTTCAGGAAGAGTAATTGGAGGAGTTAGGGTTACCGAGTCAGGTATTTTAGCTGCGGCACATTTAGGTGGGCCTGGGAATGTAAAGAAATTCTTAAGAAGTTATGGGGCAAATGTGTTCTCTGATGCTTATGGAAGTACAGTGCGTTATTATATGAAAAAATTTGCAGGTTTTGATACCTCTTCAATAGAGGAGAACAAAAAAGCAAAAGTAGTATTAGATTAAATTATTTCACTCTTTTGGGTGTAATGTTGGGAAAAAGGAGTGCATGTAAATGCGCTCCTTTTTTAATTGTAATATTTTATCTACTTCTGGATTATAAAAATCGTTGGTTTTTTATGTAAATCAACTGGGTTTTTACTCCAGTATTGGGCGGTTTTGGTAATGATTAATTCTGAAGGTAAAGTTATGTCACATGCTACACATATATTAGTGTTAGGATGTAGCGTGCTACTTAAGTCCTCTAGCATCTTATTGTTTCTATAAGGTGTTTCAATAAAAATTTGTGATTGATTATAGTCGTGAGAAAGTTTTTCTAAGCGTTTAATAGTTGCTTTTCGTTCTCCTTTATCAATAGGTAGATATCCATTAAAAGTGAAATTTTGACCATTAAACCCTGACCCCATCATGGCTAGTAGTATGGATGAGGGACCTACTAGTGGTCTTACTTGAATATTTTTATCGTGAGCAATTTTCACAACATCCGCTCCGGGATCAGCTATTGCAGGACAACCAGCTTCAGATAATAGACCGACAATTTTTCCTTCTAAACAAGAATTTAAATACGAAGGTATATCTACTGGATCGGTGAATTTGTTTAAAGGGTGTAAAATTAAATCAGTTTGTGATTTTTTTGGGCATACTCTTTTAATAAAACGTCTTGCTGTTTTTTCATTTTCAACAATAAATTCATTTGTCATTTCTAATACTTTTTTCACAGAAATTGGAAGTACCTCTAATGGTTCAGTGTCACCAAGTGTGGTAGGTATTAAATATAGTTTTCCGTTTAGCTTCATTGTTGTTTGTGTTATAGGTTGTTTGCTATATGTGTACATGCTTTGTTTAGCATTTGGTACACGTTTTCAAATCCATCGTTATAGTATGGATCAGGCACGTCTAAATCTTGATCTGGGTTTGTCTCGTTAAGTATTATTTTTACTTTGTTTCTGTCATTATTATTTTTAGCTAATGCTAGAACATTATTTTTGTTAGAATTATCCATGACATAAATGGTGTCAAATATTTCAAAATCAGCAGCTATAAATTGTCTGCTTCTTTGGTCGGTAATATCAATGTTATATTTCTTTGCAATATCGATAGAACGATTATCTGGCAATTCTCCACTATGAAAAGCTGATGTTCCAGCAGAATCTACATAAATAAAATCAGAATCAACTTTTGCTTTTAAAATTCCTTCTGCTAAAGGTGATCGGCATATGTTGCCTAGGCAGACCATTAATATTCTTTTGTGTACCATATAATTTCTGTTAGTACAATTTAAGTATAAAAAAAATCATCAACTATTTTAGTTGATGATTTTTCCTGTACTAGGTTTGTATTTGTTTTGAAGGTGTTACAGTGTTAATTTCTTCTGTAAGTCTTCAACGTATTTTTTAAATTGTTTGTCCGTATGAGCAAGGTTGTCGACCGTTTTACAAGCATGCAATACTGTTGCGTGATCACGTTTTCCAATTTGACTACCAATACTTGCTAAAGAAGCTTTTGTTAATCTTTTGGCGAAAAACATGGCTAATTGTCTAGCTTGTACAATATGACGTTTTCTAGTTTTTGATTGTAAGGTTCCAACATCCATAGAGAAATAATCAGAAACTACTTTTTGTATATAGTCAATTGATATTTCACGTTTGGTGTGTTTTACAAACTTCTCAACTATCTGACGTGCCAAGTCAATAGTAATTTCTTTTTTATTGAATGAAGATTGGGCAATAAGTGAAACTATAGCTCCTTCTAATTCTCTAACGTTTGATTTGATATTCTTGGCAACATATTCCACAATGTCGTCTTCCATTTCTACACCATCACGGTATAGTTTGTTTTTCAATATTGCAACACGTGTTTCAAAATCAGGTTTCTGTAATTCTGCTGATAATCCCCATTTAAAACGAGATAGTAAACGTTGTTCAATATCTTGCATATCAACAGGAGCTTTGTCAGATGTTAAAATAATCTGTTTCCCATTTTGGTGTAAGTGATTGAAAATATGAAAGAATACATCTTGTGTACCTGCTTTACCTGATAAAAACTGTACATCATCAATAATTAATACATCAATGATTTGGTAGAAGTGAATAAAATCATTTCTATTATTTTTTCTAACTGCATCTGTGTATTGCTGAATAAATTTTTCAGCAGCAATATACAATACTGTTTTCTCAGGGTATTTATCTTTTACATCAACACCAATAGCATGAGCTAAATGTGTTTTTCCTAGTCCAACTCCACCGAAAATTAATAACGGATTAAAAGCAGTTCCTCCGGGCTTATTAGCAACTGCTAATCCGGCAGATCTTGATAAACGATTTGAATCACCTTCTAAGAAATTCTCAAAATTGTAACTTGGATTAAGTTGTGATTCAATTTTTACATTTCTTATTCCAGGAATAATAAAAGGGTTCTTTAATTCAGGGCTTTTGTTTTTTAACGGTACATCAACATTTTGTGGTTTTACAGATGATCTATTTGTACTAGGTATTTTTTCTGTAAACGGTTGTTTGTTACCGTAAGTGTTTTCCATTTTAATGTTGTACACTAGTTTTGCTGATCCCCCTAGTTCCTTTGTCAACGCAACTTTTAACAACTTCACGTAGTGTTCTTCCAGCCATTCATAAAAGAATTTACTGGGTACCTGAATACTTAACACATTATCAGCGAGTTTTATAGGTTTGATTGGTTCAAACCAAGTTTTGTAAGCTTGAGGTTGTATGTTGTCCTTTATAAAAGACAGGCAATTCTCCCAAACTGATAATGCTGTTTTATTCATTGAATATATTGGTTATATTTGTTTTTTTTTATTCGAGAATATTATTCTCGTTATGTATTCTTGGGGATGACAAATATGTGAACAAATTAGTGAAAAAAAAAATCCATTAGTATTGATTATTTAAAATATTTTCCTCATATCAAACTTTAGTATCTATGCATGCATAGTAAAAAATAAATAATTTATGAAAGCACACGAGACTGAAATACGAGTTCGCTACGGAGAGACTGACCAAATGGGAGTTGTTTATCATGGTAATTATGCGCAATATTTAGAAGTTGCAAGAGTAGAATGGTTGCGTTCTATTGATATTTCTTATAAGAAAATGGAAGAAGAAGGAGTGATGCTTCCAGTGGTTAATTTGAATATTAATTTTAAGAAACCAGCAGTTTATGATGAGGTGATAACTATTAAAACAAAATTGCGAGATAAACCTGGGGTGAAAATTATAATTGATCAAGAAATTTATAACCAAAATAATGTTTTAATAACAACTTCTGAGATTACTTTAGTTTTTATAAATATGCAAACCAAAAGACCAATGTTGTGTCCTGATAAATTATTAGGGAAATTAGGCTTTTAATCTTCTAATTCTTTTATAGTCACTCCAAAAATATTTATAAAGATCTCAAAAATTTGATCTGCACTCTTTTTTCTAACAGGAATTGTATATTGGCAATCTAATTCGAGTTTTTGATGAATAATGTTTAATTGTTTTTCTTTCACAATACGCATTACTTTATTCATGTCTTTATATTGAAAGTTTATTTGAAATACACGATCAATAGTTTTTTCAAGAATTTTAGATGCTTCTAAAGCCAATTTAGCACCTGTTTTATTAGCATTCATTAATCCTCCAACACCCAATTTTGTTCCTCCAAAATATCTAACCACAACAACAAGTATATTAGTTACACCAAAAGCTTGTATTTGACCGTAAATTGGTGGCCCAGCAGAATTACTTGGTTCTCCGTCATCATTTGCTCTGTAACGAATTTTATCAGTGCCCAATTGCCATGCATAACACCAATGTCTTGCGGTGTGGTGCTCTTTTTTTAGTTGTTCGATTATTGGTTTTACTTCCTCTTCAGAACTAATAGGATAAGTGTACCCGTAAAACTTACTACCTCTATCTTTAAAGAATTCACCTTTAGCCGGAGTATCAATTGTTTTGTATGTATCTTTTAGTTCAGACAATGTTGAGTATTATTATTATTATTGAGTAATCAAAAGTATAGAAATAATTGCAATTCCAATACCAATCCAGTTCTTAGATGTTAGTTTCTCTTTAAAAATGAATAAGCCAAGTAAGGTGCATAATGCAACAACTGTAACATTGTTGATTGAGAAAACTACAGCGCTAGGAATATTTTTAATATCAAGTGCTTTTAATAAATAGTATATTGAATAGTAATTGATTATCCCTAAAATACTACCTGCTATTCCGTTTTTAAGTGTAATAGGTGATGGTTTTATACTGTAAACTAGTATTCCAAATATTCCAGCTAAACCAAATAATATTCCAGAAAATAAATTAGTATCGCTACTCGGAACATAGTTGGTTTGCACATACTTTATGGTAGTGTCTATTATTCCGGCTCCCAAAAACAGTAGTATAGGGAATATAAGGGATGCTTTTTGAACGATAGTTGACTTGTCTTTCTGTGTAATGAAATATACAGCAAATATGGCTAGGATGATTCCAAATATTTTTTGAACGGTTAAATGTTCTTTATAAAGTAATACGCCGAATAAAACAGGGATCACAACGGCCATTTTTCCAGCAACAGCAGCAACACTTACACCATTTTTTTGTGAAGTAATAGCCATTACATTAAAAACACTAATAAATAATAAAGAAAGCACTATTGCTCCAAAGAACCAGGGTTTACTTGGTAGTTCAATAAAGTTAATTGCATTTTCGTGTGACAAAATTCCGATTGTAAATGCGGTAAAGTAATTAAATACAATAGCTTGGAACGTATTGATTTTATATGTGCCAAATAATTTAAAGATGATAAATATAGCACTTGAAAAGAGTACACTTAATAACAGATATAGCATATTAAAAGAGCGCAGTTTTGATATTGAATAAATCTATGATCTCTTCTTTTCCAGGAGTCAAATTCCATGAATGAATTCCTAAAGCGGTTGAAGTATCAGTGTTTTCTTTGGTATCGTCAATAAATAATGTTTCAGATGTAATTAAGTTATTTTCTTTTAATACAAATTCATAAATATTAGCATCTGGTTTACGCATGTTCATTTCATGAGATAAATAAAATTGTTCAAAGCAATTTTTAAACTCGTTGTATAATTCCATTCCCCAATCATTTTTTATCCAATCAATGTGCATTTCATTGGTATTACTTAAAAGGAAACAGCGGTATTTTTTACTCACCTGTTTGATGAAATCTAAACGATGTAATGGGAAATCTAGTAACATGCAATTCCAAGATTCTATTATTTTTTCTTTTGAAATATAAGGATATGCTGTGGTGTAAAACTTTATAAAGGCTTCTGTTGTAATGAGCCCTTTTTCATAATCCATATTAATTTGAATCATTTCTGGAGTCAATTCTGAAATCTCAAACAATTCTAAAGCACAATTTATAGCTCCAATTTTATCTAAATTGATAAAGATATCTCCGAAATCGAAAATTATATTTTTAATCATTTAATAATGCCTTAATACTATAAGTAAATAACTCAAACATGCTCCCAAAAATAAAGCTATTGTATTAATTGTTATGTTATTTTTTGGAGATATTTTGTAATAGGTTAATATTGAAATATTTTTATTGATTAACAATAACATGATAAGTATTATTATTGTTGAGAAGGTTAATAATAAAGTGTTACTCATATAGTTTTGTACAAAAAAGTTTATTTGAACAAAATAAATGTATGTAGCTATAAATATCCATCCCAATTTATTTTTAATCAGTATCCCAATTATCGGTATTAATAGAAACAAAGGAACTTTGTAATCATGACAAAGTTTTAGAGCATACATAGCCGAGTCCAGATTATAATCTTTAATGTTTATTATATGATAGTAATCTAAGAAACTTTGAAAAGAATGGTAAATAGAAAATAAAAATAGCGTTATAAATATACTGTGTAAAACGTATGTGGCTTTAATTTTAAACATTCTTATAAATTATAAGTGTATCTTTTTTAACACTTTTAGACCTCATTATTTGTCCATTAAACCTAGGTGATTTGATTCCGTTTGTAAAAACAGTAGATCCTTTAAAAACATAAGCTTCGTCCCATAGTTTTGTGTCAATAAAATGTTGCAAAGTTTTACTTCCACCTTCTATAATAACTGATTGTAATTGATGCTTATAAAGCACATCACAAATTTGTGAAGCAACACTTTTTGAGAAGTCAATAGTCTCAAAAAAAATATTTGTCGAGTTTGATTTTGTTACTTCAGTAAGTACAATTGTTTTAGAGCTACCATCTAATAAATGGTGGTTTGTAGGGATTCTTAAATTACGATCCATAACGACTCTAACAGGATTAACGCCTTTCCAAGTCCTGCAATTTAATTTAGGATTATCAGTAACGGCAGTATTTGTACCAACTAATATTCCTTGTTCTTCAGTTCGTAGCTTGTGAACTAATTGTCTAGAATAGGTATTGGTAATCCAAGTGATTTCAATGTTATTTATTGGTGCAATAAAACCATCAGCACTCTCAGCCCATTTTAAAATTATATACGGACGTTTCTTGTTGTGATAGGTAAAAAAACGTTTATTTAAAGCAATACACTCTTCTTCTAAAACACCAAACGTAACATTACATCCATTGTTTTTTAATTTCTGAATTCCTTTACCTGAAACTTCTGAAAAACTATCAACACAACCAATAACTACATTAGGAATATTATGTTCGATAATTAAGTTAGCACAAGGAGGTGTTTTTCCGAAATGACTACAAGGTTCTAAAGAAACATAAATAGTAGCTTCTTTTAGTAGAACTTTATCTTTTACGGAATTGATAGCATTTACTTCCGCATGAGGCTGGCCGGCCTGATAGTGCCATCCTTCCCCAATAATACGATCATTATGCACAATAACAGAACCAACCATGGGATTTGTCCCCGTGGTTCCTAGTCCGTTTTTAGCTAGTTGAATGCAGCGTTGTATGTATACTTCGTGATTTATAATGAAAGATTTAACTCTTCAGTATGATCAATTTTATAAGTAGACTTAAAACCGACTACTTTATAGTTTAAGTTTCCTTTTAAGGTAACTTTATGTGTTTTATTGAAACTACCAAGAACGGCTCCTAATAGGCCGCCACTTTCATTTCCAGGAATTTTATTAAAAGGAATCGTTACTTCTAATGGTACTGCAAATTCCTTTACTGAAGGAACTTTAAACTCTTTTGATTTTACAGTAGTAATTTCTTTTTCATCTATATAAACGATAATATTTTCAGGAATTACTTTTCCGCCCAAAACGTTTGGGTTTTTGAAAATAGCATCCGCACTTAGAGTTATTTCTGTTGAATTTAAGGCTAGTATTTTTATATTTTCAACTTTCTGATATTCAATTTTTTTTGAAACACAAGAGGTTGTTACAGTGAATAAAAATAAAAGTATTGCGATTTGCTTCATAATGATTAAATTTACTGCACAAAAATAGCCTTTTATATTGATGTCTGAAATAATAATAAGAGAAATAGAAGCTCGTGATAACATAGCGGTAGCTAAATTAATTCGAGAAGTATTGGTGGAGTTAGGAGCTCCAAAAGTTGGAACTGCATATGAAGATAAATCGCTTGATGTTTTATCGGTAGTATACGAGAGTGATAATGCTATCTATTTTGTAGCAGAAATAAATGGGAGTATAATAGGTGGAGCTGGTATTTCTAAATTAGAAAAGACTACAGATAATATATGTGAATTGCAAAAAATGTATTTTTCACCTCAAGCAAGAGGCAAAGGTTTAGGAGCTAAAATGATTAATAAGTGTTTAGCTACAGCTAAGAATTTAGGATATGAGAAATGTTATTTAGAAACCTTACCATATATGAAATCAGCAGTAAAGTTATATGAAAGAACTGGTTTTAAAGCATTAAATGAGCCTTTGGGAGAAACGGGGCATTACAGTTGTACAGAATGGATGATAAAGGAGTTGTAGGTTAAAACCATCTTTTTATATCAAATTGTACGATTAACTCTTCATTAAAATAATTAGAGTCCTCTCGGAATTTATTGTGTAAATAATTATTGTTTTGAAGTTCTATTGATTTGAAATCTAGATTATTTATTTTTAAAAGTTCGTTTGTATGAAAATTTCTAAGATGAAATATATTGGACCCTAAATTAGTTAATGTATTAAAGATATACAGTGGGTTGGTATAGTTATATGATGTATTTAAAGTTTCTGTGATATTTTTTAATTCAATATTTCCTAAATCATTTAGAGGAAGGTTTCCAAAGTATTTTAAAAAATAATTTTCTTTAAATAGCTTTTTAATGCTTGAAATTTTAATTATTTCTTCAATCCAATCAAATTCAGCATCAAACTGATTGTGTAATTCATTTCTAAAATCCTTCAATTTAATGTCGCCATCATATTGATCTAATATTTTCTGAAAGTGAATTTCATATAGATTAAACTCATAATCATCATAAAACTCCCCTTTGTTAATCGTTGTGTAATGAATATTACTAGTATATCTGTAATCTCTAACAATAATTTCTAATTTGATAAAAATAACTTTTTTAAGTAATAAATCAAGGGTTACGCATTTAAACAAGTCATTAAAAGAAGTTTCACCTTCTTCTAATATCAATAACGTTTCAACAGCGGTTATGTTTTTTAAGATATCAGCCATTATAAATTTAAGGTTTAATAAATCGTTTTAATTTACTTTGCACTTTTAGTTTATTCTTTTTCCAGTAGCTATAATGTAAAGGAAATGTTTTAATACCAATTCTACTAAATGTTTTATAACGTTCAATTGAAAAAGCCTCATAATGAGCTCCAGGATATCCGATTAAATCGATAAAATATTTTTGTTTATTGTGTACGAAAAAGATATCTAATATAGTTCCCGCTAAAGGATAACTTAATTTAATGTCATCAATACTTATTTTTTCTAATAAAGAGACAATGTCATCTTGAAAATCATCTTTTTGATTAGTAGTTTTTTTTGCGTGATACTGATAGTTTTCAATAAAATTTAAATAGTTAAAAAATAAGGATTTTTTGTTTAACTCGTTTTTGTTCACTGAAGTATAAATGTATTGAAACGATTTTGCTCTAGTGGTTCCAACGTTTAAAACTTCAGGCTTATTTAAATGTGTATAAGCTGAATGGTGTGTGTTATTGCATACTGTAAATGAAATAATAATAATTTCTCTTTCCGATCCTTGAAATGTATAAGGGGTTCCACAAACAATTTTAAACTGTTTTATATGTTCAATAGTAATCTGTTCACTAATAAGTGAATTGATATATTTTACTTGGCTATTAAAAGGGGCGATAATACCTATACTTGGAGATTCTCCGTTATTTTGGTGTGTTTGGATGAGCTCTTTTATTTTGGAAATTACTCGTTTAGCCTCGGTACTGTTAATTCCTTTACTGTCCCTTGTGCCTTCAATAAATTCTAATTCAATTTGATTTGTATGCGTGTATTCAGGTGTCGATTTTATAATTTCAAGTTGACTATCGTAAAATTCTTGATTGTTAAATTCAATTAACGAAGGGGTAGACCTGTAATGTTCTCTTAAGAAGTTAACTTGATTTTGATTGGTTAACCTGTACAAAAATAAATCTAAAATACTTTTATCTCTGTAATTAAATAACGGAATGTTTGGTAATTTAAATTTTTTTATTAGATCTAGTTGAGCACTTTTTGAAACAAATGAATAGTGTTTTAATTGATTAGGGTCGCCTGCAACGAGTACTTGTTTTGCTCTGTATATTGCTGGTAAAGCAGTCGCAATATCACATTGTGTTGCTTCATCAATAATAACCAAATCAAACAATTCTTTTTGCAATGGTAAAACGGTGTTTAACTCAGACAAATGCGCTAGCCATACAGGGAAAATTTTTAAGATTTTATTGAATTCTATTTCATCAATTAGTCTTTGTGATTCCGTAAAATTAGTAGCTGTTAACCCTTCATAATATGCAGCTAATTCCTTCCTGTATTTTGAAATGTTATTCTTGTTTAAGTCTTTTAATTTTTCTGAAACATATTTTTTTAATTCAACTTGAATAGCAGTATTTCTGCCATTAATTTTTGCTATTTCATACCAAATAGAATCATCAAGGGAGTTAAAATTATTTAAAAGTAATCGATGTATTTTCTCCTTAAAAGTAGGGTTTTCATTAAAATTTAACTCAGATAACTGTAACTCTTGTGCTATAATATCATAAAAGTTTTCTTCTGCGTTTTTTAGTTCAGCATCAAGAGATTTTATAGTTTGATTATAAGTTTTGTATCGTTTTGTAATGCTACTTAATTTTCTTTTTACCAGTGCTTTTAGGCTAACTTTATATCTGTTTCCTGTAGTATGAACTAAATACTCTTTTATATTAAAATCGTCTAGTAACATTTGCCTTATTACTTCAACTGATTGTTTTGTTTTTGAAACAATTAATACGGATTTATCATTTAAAATAGCGTCTATCGCAATGGAGGAAATTGTATATGATTTGCCAGTTCCTGGAGGGCCAATTATTATTGAGTTCTTAAATTTTTGAGCACTCGATAAAGCATCAGTTTGATCTTTATTTAATCTATGCTCTAAATAACTTGAGCTGATTTCTGATTCTTGACTTGTTTCGTTAATCAATTCATATAAAGCATCGTTAAAAGTATTTTGATTAGCTATATTA
>JAWUYQ010000017.1:0-16603 GCA_034110725.1 Flavobacteriaceae bacterium | reverse complement strand
TAAAAGAATCAATCAAAGATGTTATGATTCTTGGAGGTAGTAGGATTGGTCAAAAAACAGCTAAAAGTTTATGCGAGCATAAATTTAACGTAAAACTGATAGAAAAAAATAAAGAAAAGGCTTTTGATTTAGCAGAAGAACTTCCTGGCGCCTTGATTATTAATGCTGATGGTAGAAATGTTGATTTGTTGGGTGAAGAAAATATTGAGGAAATGGATGCTTTTGTTGCGGTAACAGGTAATTCTGAAACAAACATCATGTCATGTTTAATGGCAAAATCAAAAGGAGTAAAAAAGACTGTGGCTTTAGTTGAAAACATTGATTACTTTCAGTTATCTCAATCTATTGGAGTTGATACTTTGGTGAATAAAAAGTTAATTGCCGCAAATACTATTTTTAGGTACATACGTAAAGGTGATGTTGTTGCTTTAACACAATTAAATAATTTAAATGCAGAATTATTAGAGTTTGAGGTAAAATCAAGTTCTAAAGTTTGTAATAAATACATTAAAGATCTTACGTTTCCTCGATCAGCGATCATTGGAGGGGTTATCCGTGACGAAAAAGGATTGATCGCTTTAGGGGATTTTAAAATACAGGCGAATGATAAAGTTGTTGTGTGTTGTTTACCTAGAGCGATTTCAAAAGTTGAAAATTTATTTTTATAACTGTTATTAGTACTTTGTGAAAAAACTAAATACCAAAATCATCTTTCATATAATGGGGTTGTTGCTACTTTTTAATGGTGGTTTCATGCTTGTTGCAGCTTTAGTGAGTTTTTTATATGAAGATGGAGTAACTTTTGAAGTGTTACTAGCCGGGTTAGTTACTCTGGCAACCGGTGGATTATTAATGTTAGTTACTAAATCTCATAAAAAAGAGCTAAAAAAGAGAGAGGGGTATATTGTGGTGACTTTTGGTTGGGTACTAATTACTTTTTCAGGAACGCTACCTTATTTGTTTACTGGTGCGATTCCTAGTTTTACAAATGCTTTTTTCGAAACAATGTCTGGGTATACAACTACTGGAGCTTCAATATTAAGTGATATTGAAATCATTCCAAAAGGTGTTTTATTTTGGAGAAGTATGACTCATTGGATTGGGGGAATGGGGATTATTGTTTTAGCAGTTGCAATTTTGCCTTTGCTGGGGATTGGTGGTATGCAGTTGTTTGCAGCTGAAGCTCCTGGGCCAAGTGCGGATAAATTACATCCTAGAATTACTGATACAGCAAAGAGATTGTGGTTGATATATGTTGGGTATACCATTGCCGAAACTATTTTATTGAAATTAGCTGGAATGAATCTTTTTGATGCGATGAATCATTCTTTAGCAACACTATCTACGGGTGGTTTTTCTACTAAAAATTTAAGCGTAGCATATTGGAATGATAATCCGATGATACAATATATCATAATAGTTTTTATGTTTTTGGCAGGGACAAATTTTGTTCTAAGTTACTTTGCTTTTAAGGGAAAAGTACAGAGGGTTATAAAAGATGAAGAGTTTAAGTTTTATGGTGTTTTCACAATTATTTTTTCGGTTATGTGTGCTTTTGTGGTGTATTATAATGCAAACGTTCCAGTTTCTGAATATCACTCACAAGTATTAGGTGCTTGGGAAAGTTCATTCAGGCATTCCTTGTTTCAGGTAGTATCAGTAGTGACTACGACAGGTTTTGTAACAGCTGATTTTACAAGTTGGAC
Source organism: Flavobacteriaceae bacterium (assembly GCA_034110725.1). Classification (GTDB taxonomy): domain Bacteria; phylum Bacteroidota; class Bacteroidia; order Flavobacteriales; family Flavobacteriaceae. Next base: position 14,897 of record JAWUYQ010000017.1, on the reverse strand, counting down.
TCCCTTTTTGTCAGTGTTCTTTTTTGGGTTGATGTTTGTTGGTGGTTCAGCTGGTTCAACGTCAGGTGGGGTGAAGGTTGTTCGTCATTTGGTAATGGTTAAAAATGCATTCTTAGAGTTTAAAAGAACATTGCATCCAAATGCAATAATACCAGTGCGATATAATTCTAAAGCAGTATCAAAAGAAATTGTTTTTAATGTACTAGCATTTTTTATTTTGTTTATGCTATTGTTTATAGTTGGTGCTTTAGGTTTAGGGATGTTAGGTTTAGACTTTGAAACGGCTATTGGGGGAGCGGTATCTAGTTTAGGAAATGTAGGTCCTGCATTTGGGTCGTTAAACCCGTTGGCTAATTACGGTCATTTACCTAGTTTAGCTAAATGGTGGTGTGCTTTCTTGATGTTGTTGGGTAGGTTAGAGTTGTTTACAGTGTTGATAGTATTTACTCCTTTCTTCTGGAGGAATAGGTAGTTATCTTAAATTTCTAATCCCTTCGTAAATAACAATACTTACTGCGTTTGCAAGATTTATACTTCTTACTTTATCACTGAATAAAGGAATGTTGTAGAGTTTGTCTGTGAATTTATCGGTAATGTGTTTAGGAAGTCCTTTTGATTCTTTTCCGAACACTAAAAACAAATCATCTTTGAAATCAATATCGTAATATTCTTGAATTCCATGACTCGATAAAAAGGCCATTTCTTTGTCTTTATGTATTTCTAAAAACTCATCAATACTTTCGTAAGTGAATAGATTTATATGTTTCCAATAATCTAATCCAGCTCGTTTTAATCTACTATCACTTAATTCAAATCCAAATGGTTTAACTAAATGTAAATTTGATCCAGAAGCTAAACTTAAGCGACCAATATTGCCTGTATTTGTGTGTATTTCTGGTTCAACTAAAACGATATTGTATGCCATGTTGTTGATTTTTAGAATAAAAAAACCTCACAGATTGTATGTTGTGAGGTTTAGTTTTTTAATAGAATTTTTTTTATTAGTTCAATGCTTTTTTAATACGTGACATTGCTTCTCTTAGTTGAGATTCACTAGCAGCGTAAGATATTCGAATACAGTTTGGTGCTCCAAATGCATCTCCAGTTACAGTTGCTACATGAGCTTCTTCTAATAAATATAAAGAGAAGTCAGAAGCATTCTCAATCTTAGTTCCGTTTAACGTTTTTCCAAAAAAAGCGGAAACATCAGGAAAAAGGTAAAAAGCTCCGTTTGGAGTATTTGTTTTAACACCTTCAATTTCGTTTAATAAACCAATAACAATATCACGTCTTGATTTAAATTCATCAACCATGTATTGTATTTTACTTACAGGAGCATCAAGAGCCGCAATTGTAGCTCTCTGTGCAATGCAATTGGTTCCGGATGTAATTTGCCCCTGCATTTTAGTACAGGCCTTAGCAATCCATTCTGGAGCCCCTATATATCCAACTCTCCAGCCGGTCATTGCAAAAGCTTTTGCAACTCCATTTACTGTAATTGTACGATCGTATAATTCAGGAATTCTAGCGAAACTAAAATTCTCGCCTTCATAATTGATGTGTTCGTAAATTTCATCAGAAAGAATAAATATGTTTGGGTGTTTCTTTAATACTTCAGCTAATGCTAAATATTCTTTTTCTGTATATTTTGATCCACTTGGGTTATTAGGTGAATTGAAAAATATCAGTTTCGTCTTTGGTGTTATTGCAGCTTCTAGTTGTTCTGGTGTGATTTTGAAATCAGTGTCAATAGAAGAAGGAATTTCTTTATAAGTAGCTTCAGCTAAAATTGCAATTGCGGAATAACTAACCCAGTAAGGAGCAGGAAGTAAAACTTCATCACCTGGGTTTAACAGTACCATTGCAACATTAGCAATAGATTGCTTTGCGCCAGTAGAAACTACTATTTGATTAGGAGTGTAATCTAGTTTGTTGTCTCTTTTGAATTTTCTGCAAATAGCTTCTCTTAACTCTTCGTAACCATTTACAGGTGTGTAATTGTTGTAATTTTCGTTAATAGCTTGTATAGCAGCTTCTTTAATGAAATCTGGAGTATTAAAATCTGGCTCGCCTAAACTAAGTCCGATAATATCTTTCCCTTCGTTTCTTAATTCTCGTGTCTTAGCTGCCATTGCTAATGTCTGAGATATTGGTAGGCTGTTAATTCTGTCTGAAAGTTGTTTCATAAGTATTGTTTGATGGAAAGTAAAAAGGGTAAAGAATTACCTTTACCCTTAATTTGTAGGTTTATGCAGTAATTGGTTTTTTACCTAAATAATTTAATTGATTGTAGTGTTCAACAATCGCTCTACCCATAGTTTTATACTCATTATAAGGTAGGCTAAACTCATGTGCTGTTTCCTTAACTATTTTCGCTATTTTTTTATAGTGAATATGGCTAATGTTTGAGTACAAATGGTGTTCTACTTGGTTGTTTAATCCACCAGTGTAAAATCTAACTAGCCAATTTTTAGGAGCAAAATTAGAAGTAGTGAACAACTGGTGTATAGCCCAAGTGTTTTTCATGTTTCCATTTTCATCTGGTGCAGGTGTTTCAGTGTTAGGCATTACGTGTGCTAATTGAAAGACAACACTTAGTATGATACCTGCTGTGTAGTGCATTATAACAAACCCGATTAAAACTTCCCACCATGCAAAACCTAAAAATAACGGTAAAACTACCCATAATGAATAGTAAACTATTTTACTGATGATTAATTTTGTCCATTGAGTAGTTGCATTAGGTGCTTTTCCGTAAGACAGTTTTCTTTTTAAGTATTTATATGTCTGAATGAAATCTGTAGTAATCGCCCAGTTTAGTGTTAATAATCCATATAAGGCAAAAGAATAATACTTTTGGTATTGGTGAATTTTAAGCCATTTTGAATGTGGTGAGAAACGAATAATTCGTCCAGCATCAATATCTTCATCATGACCTTGTATATTCGTATAGGTATGATGTAAAACATTGTGTTGTATTTGCCAGTTGTATACGTTTCCTGCTAAAATGTATATGCTGCTTCCCATTAGTTTGTTAACCCATTTTTTACTAGAAAAAGCTTCGTGGTTTGCATCATGCATTACATTCATTCCAACACCAGCCATTCCAATACCGATAATAACTACAAAAAGCAATTGCAACCATGTAGGAAGTTCTAGGGTTAGGATTAATACCATTGGAGCAAGAAATAATGTAAACATCACTATAGTTTTGATGTATAGCTTCCAGTTCCCTGTTTTCTTAATTTCGTTTTCTTTAAAATAAGTGTTAACTCTCTTGTTTAAAGTTTTGAAAAACTTTGCGGAATCAACTCTTGAAAATTTTATTGTAGGATTCATTATGTTGAAATTGAGGTTTAATATTATGCAAATTTATTAATATAATTGTTTAATTGCTTGTTTAAGTCCAAGAAATACTAAAATTATTAACTAATTTTGCGGTCAAATAGTATTTTAGATGGAAGAAATAATTAAATATTTCCCTGATTTAACAGAAACTCAATTGGATCAGTTTACTCAATTGGAAGGTTTGTATAAGGATTGGAATAGTAAAATCAATGTAATTTCAAGGAAAGATATTGATGAATTATATGTGAGACATGTACAGCATTCGTTAGGAATAGCTAAAGTTGTTCAGTTTAAAGAAGGTGCTTCAATTCTTGATGTTGGTACTGGTGGAGGTTTCCCAGGTATTCCGTTGGCTATTTTATATCCTGATGTGCAATTTCATTTAATAGATATCATTGCGAAAAAACTAAAGGTAGTTCAAGCGGTAGTTGATGCTTTAGGGTTGACTAACGTAAAAGTAGAGCAAACTCGTGCGCATTTAGTTGATGATAAATATGATTTTGTTGTAAGTAGAGCTGTAACTAACATGACCGATTTTGTTGGTTGGGTTAGGAAAAAAGTAAAAAAAGAGCAAAATCACGATATTAAAAACGGAATCTTCTATTTAAAAGGAGGTGATTTAACTGAAGAATTATCGCTGTTTCAATCGGTACAATTAACTGATTTGACTGATTTCTATGAAGAAGAGTTTTTCGAAACCAAAAAAGTAGTTTATTTGCCTATTAAATTTAAACCATAAAAAAAGCCCTATCAATTTTGATAGGGCTTTTTTATTATAATATATTAACTCTGATTACTCTCCTAAGAAAGGGTATCTGTAATCTACTGGAGTTACAAATGTTTCCTTAATTAAGCGTGGAGAAACCCAACGTAGTAAGTTTTGAGCAGATCCTGCTTTGTCATTTGTTCCAGAAGCTCTTGCTCCTCCAAATGGTTGTTGCCCAACAACTGCACCTGACGGCTTGTCGTTGATGTAGAAGTTTCCTGCGCAGTTTTGTAATGCTTTGTTTGCTTCTTCTAAAGCATATCTGCATTCAGAGAAAACAGCACCCGTTAATGCGTATTCAGAAGTTGAATCAACTAACTTTAATGTTTCTGACCACTCTTTATCTTCATAAACATAAATAGTAACTACAGGTCCGAATAATTCAGTTTCCATAGTTGAATAGTTAGGGTTTGTAGTTACAATAACTGTAGGTTCAATAAAGTACCCTTTAGATTTATCGTAATTTCCACCAGCAACTATTTCTGCATCACTATCTTTTTTAGCTGGATCAATAAAAGAAGCTAATTTATCAAAAGAACCTTCATGGATTACTGCAGTAATGAAGTTGCTTAAGTCATCAGGAGACCCCATTTTAAATGAAGCAACGTCAGCTTTTACAAAATCAATTACTTCTGTAGCGATAGATTTTGGCAAGTAAATTCTTGATGCTGCAGAACATTTTTGTCCTTGATATTCAAAAGCACCTCTTGAAATAGCTGTAGCTACTTGTTTAGCATTTGAAGTTGGGTGAGCGATGATAAAATCTTTTCCTCCAGTTTCTCCAACTATTTTTGGGTATGTTTTGTAATTGTGAATGTTTTCTCCAATTTTCTTCCAAATTTCTTTGAAAACATAAGTAGACCCTGTAAAGTGAATTCCTGCAAAATCAGGGCTAGCTAATACTGTATCAGTAATCATAACTGGATCACCATAAACAACATTAATAACACCATCAGGTACACCAGCTTCTTTAAATATATCAACAATTACTTTTGCTGAAAATATTTGATGATCACTTGGTTTCCATACAACAGTGTTTCCCATTAAGGCAGCACTTGCAGGTAAATTAGCAGCAATTGCAGTAAAGTTGAACGGTGTAATAGCGTAAATAAACCCTTCTAAAGGCCTGTATTCAACTCTATTCCAAACACCACTTGAAGATGTTGGTTGGTCTTTATAAATGTCAGTCATGAATTTTACGTTAAAACGTAAAAAGTCAATTAGCTCGCATGAAGCATCAATTTCAGCTTGGAAAACATTTTTAGACTGTGCAATCATCGTTGCAGCGTTTATTTTTGCTCTATATGGTCCAGCAATTAAATCAGCAGCACGTAAAAATATTGCAGCTCTTTGTTCCCATGGAGTTTGTGCCCATTGAGCTCTTGCTTCTAAAGCGCTAGAAATAGCTTTGTCAATATGCTTTTTATCAGCTAAATGATAAGTTCCAACTACATGTTTGTGATCATGTGGTAAAGTCATATTTCTGGTATTACCAGTTTTTATTTCCTCTTTACCGATGTATAATGGCACATCTACTGATCCATTATAATAAGAATCATATTGTTTAGTAACTGCTTCTCTTTCTGGGGTTCCAGGGGCATACGATTTTACTGGTTCGTTTACCGGATTTGGGACATTAAAAAAACCTTTTGACATAATATTTAAGTTCTAAAATTTGAATAATTTCTAAGATGTCAAAAATACTAAAAATTTACAAGAATAGCTTAGTGGATATTGTTGTAGTTAAGATAGTTGCTTATAAAGTGAGCTAAGTATTAGTAATTAAAGATCTATTATTAAGATTCATAAGTAATAATTAATAATTTTTCGGTTAGTTTTTGATTAGTTTTAATTCAAGGAAGATTTTTTTTGTAAGTTGCAAAGAGATATGATGACTATTAAGTTTATATGTGTACAGTAAGTTTTATTTATAGAGGGAATAAAGATTTTATGCTCATTTCTAATAGAGATGAAGCGGTTAATAGAAAAACAATATCTCCTAAAGAATACATGGAAAATGGTGTTTCTATGGTGTTTCCGAAAGATGAAGTAGCAGGCGGGACTTGGATTGGTTCGAGTTCAAAGAACAGGTTACTTTGTTTGTTAAATGGTGCTTTTGTAAAACATGATAGAAAATTAAGTTATAAAAAAAGTAGAGGGATTATTGTAAAGGAATTACTGGAAGTGGATGATGTGTTTACAGAAATTCATCAATATGATTTTAATGAAATAGAGCCTTTTACCTTATTGATAGTAGATTGGGATTCCGACTTAAAATTAATTGAATTGATTTGGGATGGGGTAAAAGCACAAATTACCGATCTGCCTTTGGAACCAAAAATATGGAGTTCATCGACCTTGTATAATTCGGAAATGAAAACATTTCGTAAACAATGGTTTCAGGAGTATTTAAGCCAAAATGGTTCGTCTAGTGTAGTGCTGGTGTATTTTCATGAGTTCTATGGTATTGGTGATCCGATGTTGGATTTGAAAATAGATAGAGGGGTGCTAAAAACAGTGAGTATTACTATGTTTGAAAAGTTAGAAGAGGATATAAAGGTTATTTACAAAGATTTATTGCGTGATCATACTTCAGAATTAATGTTTAACTCAATATTGGTGTCTGATGGCAAATAATACAGGAATAATATTGGTACTTGCATATCCGGAAACTATTGTAATGGTTTCGGAAGAGTGGTTTTCCCCTTTTTTAAAATACTTAGGTGTTGGAAAAAAAGATTATTTACGAGCTGGTCATGCTGCTTTAGTTTTAATAGATAAGAAAAAAGGTGATTTAGAATATCATGATTTTGGAAGATATATTACTAACGAGCCAAATGGTAGGGTTCGTGGAGCAAAGTACGATAGGGAGTTAAAGTTTCCAATTAAGGCTACTATTGTAAATAATAGAATCCAGAATTTAAATGAAATATTAAAATTCTTGTCAGTCAATCCAAAATTGACGCATGGTGAGGGTAAAATGGTTGCTTCTGTTTGTGATCAAATAGATTATGAGCAAGCAAAAAATCATATCCAAAAAATGCAGCGACAAGGTGCTATTCGTTATGCTGCGTTTTTGAAAAATGCAATTAATTGTGCGCGCTTTGTAACCACAACATTGATTGCATCGGTAACAAATGAGCGAGTAAAAAAGAAATTGGTGTCTTCACTGGGTTTCACACCGAGTACTGTTGGTAATGTGGTGTTAGCGGATACAAATAATCATGTGTATGATATTCGAAATGGTGTGATTTCAAAATTTGAGTCTACAAAATTTAAAGAAAACAAAAAATATTTATTTGATCGTTTGCCTGAGCATCAGGTAAATTTCATCGGAACACTTACGTCTAAATCTGTTGAAGGGGTACATGTAAATGCGCAATGGTTACCAGGAATAGCAGCAGGTGCGTGGTATGAGTTTACTTTTGATGTAAGATTGAACGATAATGAGTTTCGATTCAGGCGTATCTCGCCAAATGGAAATGTAGATATTGATGCAGTTTTTGTTACTAAAAACGGGTTTACTTTAGAAAAAAGTTTTAAAATAATTCATAACTCTAACTGTTTCTATTGTACTGTTAAACAGGATGGCAGGATAATGCAATTAGGGTATTTAAGAGATTTTAATTAAGAGCAAAAGGAGCACTTAGCTTAAATGTAGGGATAGCTACTTTAAAAATTTTTGACGAGTTAAAACTTATCATGTTGTAAAACCCTTTCATTGATCCGTACGGTGACGCTAATAAACATCCTGAGCCATAACTATGTTTTTCGCCAGGTTTTAAAACTGGTTTTTTTCCAACAACACCTTCACCGTCAATGACTTCAGTATTGTTTAAGGAGTCGTATATTTCCCAGTGTCTAGAAGTTAATTGAACCGATTCTGAGCTCTGGTTCTCAATTGTAACAATGTATCCAAAGGCAAAATGCATTTTATAGTTTTTATAAAATGTTCCTTCAAAATTTGTTTTTACTGAGATTTTTATTCCTCGTGTGATTTGTTCAACCATAATTTAGGGATGTTATTATGTAAAAATAAGGCTTTTTTTTAACTTTATGGAGTAAGCATTGTTTTTAGACTCTGATGAAAATAATTAATTGCTAATATTTATAGAGCTTGCACTACCAATGCCAATTACCTTATCGTATCTGTCTCCTAGGGTTTTATAGTAAACAAGTATGGTGTATTCGTTTTCGGTTTGATAAAAATTCCCGTCAATTAATGAGTGATCAACTTCGTTATTGGTGTGAGTAATGAATTTGTAATTTACAAACCCTTGTTTAATCAACGAGGTGTTTTCATAAATCCCTTTATTGATATTGAATTTTAGCTCAGATGACTCATTTAATTTATAATTATTGAAATTGCCAACAACATATACTTTTCTATCACCCATGTTTTCATAGTTTTCTAATGAAAAATGCATTTTCACATAATCGGCTTCAATGTTATGATTGTAAGAGTTAAGGTTTCTTACAACAAAGCCACCGTTTATATCTGGGTTGTAAGTATAGGGTAGATGTCTTCTAGAAGTATTGGTGTATAATCTATTGCTGTATATTTCGTCTAGATCGAAATTTCGGATACTAATATTTCCGCCTCTAATGTTTTTGTTGTCGTAATAGAAGTATTCGTTACCTGCCCAAAAAGCAGCTTCTTGGTCATAGCGGTATATTAATGTATTTCCTATTGTGTATTGTGGTTTTAGGTTGGTGATGCAGTCGTTTATATTATTGTTTTTAAATACTAATGTCTTTATTGATTTTTTAGGGTTAATAAAAAAGTCGTTTCTTGGCTTAATAGTAAATTGAACTATTTGTTTTTCGTTGATAAAGCTAAGATCTCTTGATCGTTTTGTTTCAACGCTAATGCTTGCATTGTTTTGGTAAACAATGAATTTTTTTGAAAATAGTAACTCTTCATTATCATTATAAATTTCTAAAAAGTAATTACCAGTTTTGATAATTCTTAAATCGCTATTTGGGATTTTCAACTTGTAGTGAGAGTATATTTGTAGGGTGTTGAATGAATTTTCGTACTCTTGAATATGTTGGTCATCCATTCCTTTTATGTATTCGCTTTTTGCTAAGGGAGATACAGTCCAATCAAAGTTTCTATGAGAAACTTTGTAGTAATAATCAGCTTCATCACCATTGATGTCGTCAAAAGAAAAACTAAGTGTCTTGCCTAGTTGAATTAATGGGATTTGTCTTTCAGAGGTCAGTTCCTGTAATATGATTGTTTTTATATGTTGTGGTGGAGCTACTTCACGTGTTGTTTGTGAATAGTTGTAGTTTATATTTAGTAAGATGATAAGCGTGAATATAAATCGCATTGAAAATATGTTTGGGTGTAAATATAATCAATTTTCATACCATTGCTTGTTGTCTGAAAAATATTTATTTAGAAAGAATATAAATAAATAAAATTGCCTTAACACAATTTTAAGAGTCGGCTATTAAATTGTAAATTTGGCTCGAATTTTTTAGAAAAATCTACTCAATTATGTCCAAAGACATTCGTATACGAAAAGGGTTTGACATTAAACTTGTTGGAGCTGCCGAAAAAGACACGGTTCAAGCTATAGCAAGTAATGTTTACGCAATTCAACTTTCAGATTTTCATGGAATAATCCCAAAAATGCTTAAAAAAGTTGGTGATAAAGTACAAGCTGGTGAAGCTGTATTTTTTAACAAAACCAATGAAGCTATGAAATTTGCTGCTCCAGTTAGTGGTGAAATTTCAGAGATTGTTCGTGGAGACAGAAGAAGAATTTTAACCATCAAAATCAGCGCAGATAAACAACAACAATATGCTAGTACTGCTAGTGTAAATGTTGATACTGCAAATGCTGAAACTATTAAAAATCATTTATTAGCAACAGGTTGTTGGCCATTTATTAGTCAACGTCCGTATGCTATAATTGCAAATCCGGAAGTTGCTCCAAAAGCTATTTTTGTTTCTGCTTATGCAAGTGCTCCATTAGCCGCTGACTACGATTACGTATTAGCTGGTAAAGAAGCTGAATTGCAGGCTGCAGTAACTGCTTTAGGGAAGTTAACGGAAGGTGTAGTACATGTTTCTGTAGGAAAGGAGTCAAACTCTCCTTTATCAGGATTAAACGGTATTACATTGCATAACGTATCTGGGCCACATCCTTCGGGGAATGTCGGTACGCAGATTAATAAAATTGATCCTGTTAATAAAGGTGAAGTAGTTTGGACGTTAACTCCACAAGATTTAGTAATCATTGGTGAGTTGTTGTTAACTGGAAAGTTTAATGCAGAGCGTACTATTGCTTTAGTAGGTTCTTCAGTTAAAAAGCCTAAGTACTACAAAACTAAAATAGGATCGGAAGTTGCTGCATTTGTATATTCTTCTGGAGTACATACTGAAAACATTCGTGTAATTGGTGGTGATGTATTAACTGGAACTAAAGTAAATCCTGATGGTTATTTAGGGTATTACAACAATACGGTTACTGTTATTCCTGAAGGAGACGATTATGATTTCATGGGTTGGATGAAGCCTATAGCAAACAAAGTGTCTACTTCAAGAGCAATGACTTTTTCTTGGTTAACTCCTAATAAAAAGTTTGACTTAAATACAAATACAAACGGAGAGCACAGAGCATTTGTTGTTACGGGTTCTTTTGAACAAGTTTTTCCTTTAGATATGTACCCAATGCAGTTGTTAAAAGCTTGTATGGTGAAAGATTTAGATGAAATGGAAGCTTTAGGTATGTATGAGGTTGCGCCTGAAGATTTTGCTTTGACAGAATTTGTTTGTGTGTCTAAACAGCCACACCAAGAGATCATTAGAGAAGGGTTAGACTTAATGTATAAAGAAATAGGATAACGCTATGAGCTTGAAAAGTAATTTACATAATTTAAAAGAAAAGTATAAAGGAACCAAGATGGCTCCTGCTTTTAATGCGTTACACACTTTTGTGTACTTGCCAAATGAGGTAACTCATTCAGGAAGTCATATTCGTGTAGCGGACGATTTAAAACGTACAATGAACACAGTAATCATGGCTTTAGTACCATGTTTACTATTCGGTATGTTTAATGCTGGTTACCAACATTATTTAGCTGCTGGAGATATTCAAGCGGCTTCTGCTGGGTTTTTAAGTCCAGAATTCTGGACTATGGATAACTTTTTGTTAGGTGCTGGGAAAATTTTACCATTAGTATTGGTTTCTTACATCGTTGGTCTTGGAGTAGAATTTATTTTTGCTATAATAAAAGGTCATGAAGTAGAAGAAGGATACTTAGTATCTGGAATGTTAATTCCATTAATTGTTCCTATTGATATTCCATTATGGATGTTAGCCGTAGCGGTTATATTCGGAGTTGTTATTGGGAAAGAAGTTTTTGGAGGAACAGGAATGAATATCCTGAACCCTGCATTAACAGTAAGAGCATTTTTATTCTTTGCTTATCCAACTTGGATGACAGGAGATAAAGTATGGGTAGAAGGAGCACAAGCTGCTACTGGAACGCCTGATGCTTTTTCTGGTGAAACAGTTTTAGGTTCTTTAGCACAAGCAAAAGAGGTTAGTTATTCAGTAATGGATCAATTCTTAGGGTTTATTCCAGGATCTGTTGGTGAAACATCAACCTTGTTAATTTTGTTAGCTGGATTATTTTTAATCTTTACTAAAATTGGTTCTTGGAGAATTATGTTATCTGCCGTAGTTGGATCTTTAATCATGGGATTAATATTTAACCAAATAGCACCTTCCATGGAAGGGACAAAATTCTTTGCATTAATGAACTTGCCTTACTGGCAACATTTATTAGTCGGAGGTTTAGCATTTGGTGTTGTGTTCATGGCTACGGATCCTGTATCTGCAGCACAAACAAACAAAGGAAAATGGATTTACGGTTTTTTAATTGGTTTCTTGTCAGTTATGATTCGTGTGTTCAATCCAGCCTTCCCAGAAGGAGTAATGTTAGCTATTTTATTAATGAACGTTTTTGCTCCAACAATTGACCATTATGTGGTTCAAGGAAATGTGAAGAAGCGATTAAAACGTGTAAAAACAGCATAAGTTATGGCTATAGATACAAGTAAAAATTCATACACGATTATCTTTTCAATCGTGATGGTATTAGTAGTTGGGACATTACTGGCGGGAATTTCTTCTGCATTGAGTCCTAATATCAAGGCTAATAAGAAAATAGAGAAAATGCAAAACATTTTGTTTGCTATGGGTGTAACAAGTTCAGAAGATAAAACTGAATTTGCTGACAAAACGCAAGCAGAAGATTTATTTAAGAAATATGTAGGAGCGGAGCAGTACATTGTAATAGGTGCTACAGCTACAAAATCTACTGATGCATTTAAGCTAGAAGTTAAAAAAGAGCAAGACAAAGTAAAAGCAAATGCTTCTTATGAGCAGCAATTACCTTTGTTTATTGGTAAAAAGGACGGGAAAACATTTTACGTTGTACCAATGAGAGGTAATGGTTTATGGGATGCTATATGGGCTTATGTAGCTCTAGATGAAAACTTAGTTGTTCAAGGCGCTTATTTTGATCATAAAGGAGAAACTCCTGGTTTAGGAGCTAACATTAAAGAAGCTTACTTTAGAGATGACTTTAAAGGAGAGCATATTTTTGATGCTGCTGGAAACTACCAAGGTATTACGGTTAAAAAAGGAAATTTAGATCCTAAAAATGATCGTAAAACTGATAATGCAGTTGATGCTATGGCAGGTGCTACAATTACTGGTGATGGTGTTACAGCTATGATTAAAAAAGGATTGGCATTGTATTTACCATACTTTAAAACCTTAAAAAAATAATTATGGGACTTTCAAAAAAACACAAAGGACTATTATTAGATCCTTTAGCAGATAACAACCCTATTACTATTCAGGTTTTAGGAATTTGTTCAGCCTTAGCAATTACAGCTCAGTTAAAGCCATCTATTATTATGGCAATTTCAGTATTGTTTGTATTAGGTATCGGAAACGTGGTGATCTCATTAATGAGAAACATTATTCCTTCTAAAATCAGAATTATTGTGCAGTTAATTATTGTAGCTGCTTTAGTAATTATTGTTGATCAAGTATTAAAAGCGTTTGCTTACGAGTTAAGTAAAACACTATCAGTATTTATCGGGTTAATTATTACCAACTGTATTATTATGGGGCGTTTTGAAGCTTTTGCTTTAGCAAACAAACCTTGGCCAGCTTTTTTAGATGGTATTGGTAATGCTGCAGGATACGGGTTATTGTTAATTGTAGTAGCATTCTTTAGAGAATTGCTTGGTGCAGGAACATTGTTCGGTATTAAAGTATTAGGAGATCCTATTGAAAAAACTGGATTATATGCTTATGGATATGAAAATAACGGTTTTATGGTATTAGCGCCAATGGCATTAATAGTAGTAGGAATCATTATTTGGGTACAACGTAGTAAAAATCCAGCTTTAGTAGAAGGTCACTAGGCTATTTAGTAATTTTTATGTCACGCGGAGCTTGTTGAAGCGGTTGTAAAAACTAAAAACTTTAAAAAATGGAATATTTAGAATTATTATTCAAATCAATATTTACCCAAAACATGGTATTTACATATTTCTTAGGAATGTGTTCTTACTTAGCGGTATCTAAAAAAGTATCTACTGCAGTTGGATTAGGAGCAGCGGTAATATTTGTATTGGCAATTACAATGCCCTTAAACTGGTTGTTGGATCAGTATTTATTAAAAGATGGTGCTTTAGCGTGGTTAGGTCCAGAATATGCTGAGTACGATTTAAGTTTCTTAACATTCATCTTATTTATTGCTACTATTGCTACAATGGTACTATTAGTTGAGATTATTGTAGAGAAATTTTCTCCATCATTATACAACTCTTTAGGTATTTTCTTACCACTTATTGCGGTAAATTGTGCTATTTTGGGAGGGTCGTTATTCATGCAACAAAAAGAATTTGCTACTATTGGTCATGCAACTGTTTACGGTGTCGGATCAGGAATTGGTTGGTTCTTAGCAATTTTAGCGATAGCAGCTATTCGTGAAAAAATACGTTACTCAAATGTACCACCTGCCTTAAGAGGTTTAGGAATTACATTTATCAATACAGGTCTTATGGCTATTGGTTTCAATAGTTTTGGTGTAATGTTAACTGGTGATGATGGTAAAGCGAAAAAACAGGAGAAAACAGTAGTCGTTGAAGTTGAAAAAGCGGAAACACTTGTTGTTAATACAAACACAAAATCTGTAAACTAATTATGATATATTTAGCATCAACAGGAGGAGCAATAGGTATCACGGTGATTTCATTGCTAGTGTTAGTATTGGTTCTTGTAGGTATTTTAATCTTTGCAAAAGATAAATTATTGCCATCTGGAAACGTTAAGATTACTATTAACGGAGAAAAAGAAATAGAAGTTGCCTCTGGTGGAACTTTATTGTCTACGTTAGGAGCACAAAAAATATTCTTACCATCAGCATGTGGTGGAGGAGGAACTTGTATACAATGTGAATGTCACGTACATGAAGGCGGTGGTGAAGCATTAGCGACAGAAGTACCTCACTTTACTCGTAAGGAATTAAAATCTGGAGCACGTTTATCTTGTCAGGTAAAAGTAAAGCAATACATGAATATTTCCATTCCAGAAGAAGTTTTTGGAATTAAGAAATGGGAAGCAACTGTAGTTTCAAACTATAACGTTGCGACTTTTATTAAAGAATTCGTAGTGGAAATACCAGAAGATATGGGGTATAAAGCTGGTGGGTATATTCAAATTGAAATTCCAGAATGTGAAGT
>JAWUYQ010000016.1:0-12207 GCA_034110725.1 Flavobacteriaceae bacterium | reverse complement strand
ACAATTTTTACGCTTGATAGTGATTTAGTTAAAAATATAGTTCCCGCGCTTGGAACAATTTTATATGTTTCTAGTTCAGTAATTCCTTTTAGTTCTTTTTTAAATTTACTTTCATTCCAAACTTCAGGGTAAAAATGGAGTTCTTCAGTATCTAGGTTTAATATATGTTTATCTAGCAAACGTTTTATTTGATAGGCATCATGTACTGACGAATTAAAAAGTGCAGTTAACTTTTCGAAGAGTGTTTTTTTATCTTTTTCAGAATGGTAGGATAGTTTATTTAGTATAGGCTGATTTATAATATAACTAGATTTATCAATCTTTAGAAAATAATCTTCGTCAATTTTTTTAAGATCAGCAGGGAATAATACTAACGGACTACAAATAGTACTATCTTTTTTTAATCCGTTAGGTGTAGTTTTTCCAAGAATAAAGAATGCTCCATAATAGAGTTTTTTTTCTAAATTATAAAGAACTAAATCTTTTTCTAACTTTTCAATATTTTTATTTCCGTATGGAATTATAGGAAGTGAATCATTAAGAAATTCTTCTTTACTGTTTAAAAACCATTTATACTTGTATTTTACATTCAGTATATTTTCAACTGAAAACTCCTTATTGTCTATTTTATAGCATTCTTTAAAATAGTTGAAGAAGTTATTTGGAGAAATGGTTTTCATTAACAGTTATTTAATAATAATTAAGCCCCAACAATTGCCTGTTTATTCATACCATTGGCAATATAAATTAAGACATCATTTTCCTTTAATTTAAAATTGTTCTCGGGGTTTTTTATAAGTTCAAAATCTCTACTTACTGCAACAAGTACAATTCCTTTATTTTTTTTTAGATTCACATAACTATCAATATAAAGAGTACCGATAAGTTCGTGATTTGTATTTAAAACGGTTTCACATATATCAAGATTTTCTTCTGTAGTTGAAGTAGAAATCAAGTCTTCCGTAAGTAAAGCCACATTTGGTTCAAAAATATAACTAGCAATAAACTTAGAAACAATCTCTTTTTTTGGAATGATAAATTGCACGCCTAAATAATTGAAAGATTCTTTTAACTCAATATTTTCAATAGCTACAACACATTTAATAAGATCAAATTTTTTCTTTAAACTAATGGTATAAACTAATGTGTCAGTATCGTTTTCAAAACTAATATATACTCGTTTTGCATCGGTGATATTTACTTTGTTTAAATTATCAAAATCATTTAATTCTGAAAGCAATGCAAAGCAATTTTTATCAGTGTACAACTGCTTAATTGTTTTTAAGTCAGTTTCGTTGTTTACTACAATGGCAAGATTCTCTCCTGCCTTAATAATTTGTTCAGCAACTTGTTTTGAAAAGGCATTCCACCCAATAATTATACAGTGATTTTCCATAGTTGTTCCAAAGTACCCCATTTCTCTTTTTTTTACGTATTCTGATATTTTTAAACTTAATTCTGTAAGCACATATCCTAACATTCCTAAACTTCCTAGTACAAAGGCCATTCCTATAAAACGCCCCCAAAAAGTAACTGGAAAGAAGTCACCGTAACCAACGGTGGTTAATGTCACTAAGGAATACCAATAGGTGTCCGATAAATTTTTAATGTTAGCACCTTCATGTCCAACTTCTACACTGTATAAAATATAAATGAGCACATTATATATGAGTATAGCACTGACAAACAAGACTAGTTTTTTTGGCTTTATCATATACTATTCAATTTTTTAAAGAGCTCCATTTTTTCTTCATTACAACTACTTAATTCTATATACGATTTGTTGTTTTCTGGAAATGTGTGAATTGCTAAATGACTTTCTGCTAATAACCAAAAGCAAGTGTATCCTTGTTGTTCAAAATAATGCTCGTTAAATTGAAGTATAGTAAAGCCACTTTTTAGCAAATAGGATTTATAGTTTTCTTTTAATTGCTCAGGATCAGTATTATCAACCCAAAGTTGGTGGTTAAATATACGTGCCTCTATTTGTTTATATGCTGTTGTCATATGATTAATATAAATCCCAATTTCCTTTTAAGTAATACTGATAAAGTACCGGATTATGTATTTTATTTATTTCAATACTTTCTTGTTCAGATTTGTTTAAATAACTGTCTTTTCCAAAGGACGTTAACAATTTCATCGCTTCAGTATTAATCCATTTTGTAGGGATATTTGAAAAGGTCAAACTCTCTAAACGTTTTTTAAGTTCTGGTTTTGAAATAGTATTGTTTTTCATTCCAATAATCCATCCCCATTCTCCCATTGATAATACTTGATTGTGCATTGGGATGGTAGTGAATTTTGCAGACGCCATTGTTTTTTCAATACACTTAAATGCTTTTGTTGCAAAATAAGGACTTCCAGCCTGTGTGATTAAAACACCATTCGGACGTAGTTTCCTATTACACAAACTATAAAATTCATGAGAATATAATCGTCCTAATTCCACACTTCTAGGATCTGGTAAATCAATGATAATGATATCGTAAAAAGTACTATTGTCTTGTTCCAAATGAATATAAGCGTCTTTATTATAAATGGATAATTTTGAACTGCTCATGGAACCATTATTAATATCAATAAGTACCGGATGATCCTTTCCTAAATCGGTCATTTTGCTATCCAAGTCCACCATGTCAATTGAAGTTACAGAAGGATATTTTAATAATTCCCTAACAGCGCATCCATCACCACCACCTAAAATTAAAATATTCTGTGGTTTACTGTACATTTGCATTACAGGGTGCACCAAAGGTTCATGATACATAGTTTCATCAATAGAACAGAATTGCAAATTTCCGTTTAAATACAACCAATGTTCATCTTTCCATTCCGTTAAAACGATATTCTGATACTTTGTTTGTTCAGAATAAATAACCTTGTCTTTATATTTTTTTTGTTCTCCCCAAGCAATAATCGGATTGGTAAAACTAATACCAGTTATTAGCACTACTAATACAATACCTAATATGTAATAGAGTCTGTGTAATTTTGGTTTTGTGAGCTTGTCTTTAAATCGATACAAAACAATTCCTGCGACAAAAAAGTTAATCAATCCTAATATAAATGGAGTGTAGGATAATCCTAAAATAGGTAAACCGATAAAAGCAAAAAAGACACCTCCTAATAAACTCCCGTAGTAATCCTTTTCTAAAATAGAGGAGATGTTGGTTTTTAAATCGTCATACTCCGTATTAATTCTAACAACTAATGGTATTTCTAAACCTATCAATAACCCGATAAGCATACTCAATAAGTAGATGACTACTTCATAATAAGTTGAAAAGGCAGCTAAAGTATATACTAAAACAGAGGAGAACGCTACTAACAACGATAAAGTGATTTCTAATAATAAGAAATTCTGAATCAAGTTTTTAGTAATACCTTTACTTAGTCTACTTCCTAATCCCATGCAAAATAGCATAAGAGAAACAATCATAGTCCATTGAAAAATCGAGTTTCCAATGAAATATGTTGCCAAAGTAGAAAGTACATATTCTGCTACAATACCTGCAAAACCTGTTGCAAATATTGCTGCTTTTAATACAAATGAATTGTTTTTTATAAACTCCATATAATTAATAATGCAGCGCCAACATAAGCAAAAGCTTCTAATAAGCCTGCTCCAATATTTGGTTTTTCTTGATTACTAATTTCATCTGTTAATGAACGTCCTGGTAATAGTAATTTATCTGCTAACCATCTTACAATAGGAAGTAAAATACAACCTAAAATGGTATGAATTGCGACATCTGTGCAAGTAGTAGTCCAATCAATAAAAGTATCTACTAATGCATTCATGATAATGATACTAATAGCTAAAATAGCACCAGAAAAACTGACTCCAGCAGCCACATTATCTTTTTCAATTTCATTATGAATATCATATTTCATCCAAAGAGAGAATACTTTTGAAGCTAAAATCAATACCGCATTACCAATAAACCAATACACTATAAATGTTGTGATTCCTTCTGCTAAACTGTTTGACTCTCCAACTAAAGCAGCGTATAATAGTAATCCGTTTGCAATATAAATACTAGCTTCTATAATCCCAGTTCCAGCGTTTTTATCATCAATGATTTCTTTTTTTATATCGAATTTTGGTAATATCAGCTTGTTGCTAATCAGAATTGAAAGATGTAGTAGTAGGATTCCTAAAATACTATACAAGCTAATTTGTGCGATATCGCTACCTAATCCATAAGAGTCTCCTTTAATTGCTGCTCCGATAATAATTATGATACCAGTGAAATATCCTACATAAGATAGTATGAAAGCAAAGTTGTCCTTTTCGACAAGTTCATTTTTAATATTAATACTTCTGTGAAGTAGACTATAGATTAGTTTACCAATACCGAATAAAACAATACTCGTAATGATATAAACCAAAGAGTGTATGATTGATGTACTATCTAGATATTCTTGAATAGTTTCCATTTTATATTTTTTTAATGCTTAGTTATTATTTCCCGAATCCACCACTTCTTGAACGTGACGAACTATTACTATACCTTGAGCCACTTCTACTGGTACGTTTAGATTTACTATAACTCTTACTAGAAGAATATCCTCTAGAACGAAGAGATGAAGCACTTTTAGTAACTCTACTATTTACATTACTTTTAAATGTACTTGATTTTTTTGACCACGAGCTATTTGTGTTTCTAGTTGATTTAGTACCGTGTTCTTTATTAGCTCCGTAATAACTTTGCTTGTTTCGGTAATTACGATTGTAATCATTGTAGTGTGATCTAGAATATCCGCCATAACCATAACCTCCATATCTTGGACCGTAAAATAAATCAGACATTAAACGGTAACGACCGTAAAACCCCCAAAAAGATCCTCCGCTACTATTTGTGCGCCATTGTCCGTATTGTGGGTTTCCTACATAATTATCAACTCCAGCAGGTGAGGAGTTTTTGTCTAAGACGCCATTTTTCTTACTTAAAATAGTCATTCCTAAATCGCCTTTGTATTCATCAAAAGTTATTGGAGACACTTTTAACCAGTCCGTTTTTTCAATTTTAATGTCAGTAGCAACTGCTGTAGTGTCATTTAATTCTATTTGAGATAGGGCAGGAGCACCTTCATCAATTAAAATTTGATATTTATGATAATAGCTATCCGTATCTTCCTTGTAATCCATATCGGCAAGAATGACACTGTAATTGCTTTTGTCAATATATTTAGTAATGATATTGTCGACAGGTGATTTTACAAATTTTGGTTTGTCTGAACCACATGAGAAGAGTAACAGACAAATACACACATAAAAAAGAGGTGTAAGTAGTTTCATTGAGATATCTAGTTTTATTATTTTTTGAATTATTTTTTGCGGTGTTTATGTCGCAAGATAATTGTTTACTCTAGTTAGTCTGTGTAAGCAGGTAAAATGTTACTGATTTCACGAGGTTTTATTACGATTCCTATACTTGCTTCAAAATCATCATCTCCCCATTGTTCTATAGTCAAGCATTTTTCTTCCTCATCATCTAAATAATCAAAAGAAATTAACTCTTCCCAATCTTCGGTATCAGTATTTCTATAAAATCCTGGAGTTTCTTCATCTAGAAAATAAGTAACGTCTTGGTAATTAATTTTCTTAGGAGGTTTTCCATTAAGTTCTGTAAAATCTATAACTTCTGAACCAAGTTTTCTATACTTTAAGCTCTCTGATAGTGTAATAATTAGTTCATCATCATCTTCAATGTGCAAATATAATTTCTGACCCTTAGAAACAATTACAAATTCACGAGTAAAGAAATTATTTCCCCAGTCATATTCAGACATTTTAGTGACTGTCCATGTTTCTAAATCATAATCTAATAAATATCCTTTTTCTAAATCTGTAACTTTTATGTTAGTAGGATCATAATGTTTTTCAGGCTCTTTTTTGCTTTTAAATATGTCAAATATTCCCATAGTTTTTTATTACTTGTTATATTAATTCTCTCTAAACCCTTTAGCCAATACATCCTTAATTCCTTCCAAATTATCAGAAAACTGCATTAACTGATTCAGTACTTGTGCCATTTCATTTTGGTTTCCAAAACCTTTCAACTTGTTGTTTTTCAAAAACATGGATATTATTGAATCCCATCGAAGTTGTTCGTCTTCAGTTAAACCACCTACCATTTCTTTATATTTTAACAGGTTCGCTTCAGCGGCACTAGTAAGTGTTTGTGATTCACTTTCATAGTGTGTTAGCAATAGGGTATCTAATTCTTTGTTGTTCATGATAGGAACTACTTTAGATACTAATTTATTCATGTCCCTATAGGAACCTTGTAATTTAAAAGAAGGTTCCGTTCTATAAGCGTCTTCCATGGCAGCGGATTTTATATACTGCTCATTTACTTTTAATACGTTATCTCTTATAGTAAGTACTTTTTCAAAAACAGAAATATAATCTTGTATTTCTTGCTTGGTATGATTTCCTTTTAAATCTAGATTTTCTTCTCCACCTTGTTCAATATGATTAATGATTTGATAGATATCATCAAAATTCTTACTACTCAATTGGCGCAATATATTGTTAGACGTTAAAGCGTTTTCAATCAAACTTAGTTTAAACAAATCTGCAGAATCTCCAATAACATCTCCTAAATTATAGATATCAGCACGATTGGCTAACATATCCGGAATTCTAAACTTATCACCACTTTCTGTATATGGATTACCTGCCATAATTACACAGAATTTTTTATCTCTGAAATCATAGGTTTTAGTATTTCCTTTATAAACACCTTCAATTTTTCGCTGTCCATCAGATAAGGAAATAAATTTTTGCAAAAATTCTGGATTACAATGTTGAATGTCATCTAAGTACAACATCACATTATTCCCCATTTCAAAGGCTAAATTTAGTTTTTCTAATTCTTGTCGTGTAGCGGAATTATTTGCCGCCATAGGATCTACAGAGGTAATATCATGGCCTATAGCTGGTCCGTTTATTTTCATAAACACCAAACCTAAACGTTCAGCAATATATTCCATCAAGGTTGTTTTACCATATCCAGGAGGGGAGATGAGTAATAACATTCCCATACGATCCGTACGTTTGTTATCACCAACGGTTCCTAATTGTTTTGATAAGTTATCACCAAACAACGGTAAGTATACCTTATCTATCAATTTATTTCTTACAAAAGAGGAAAGAACTTTCGGTTTGAATTCATTTAGTTTTAATTCCTGTTTTTGTTTTTCAGTAAGTTGCTTTTTAGCATTTCGATAGGCTATAAAGTCTTCTATAACCTTAGTATTGTAATTACTTAATTTTTCAATGAATGTATGATAATTGAAGTTGTAATTATCACCATTAATCACAGCATGACTTCCTTTTAAAGTTGTAATGTCTTCAGTAGCTGGTATGTGATTTACTTTTTTTGTAACTACTCCGTTTAATAACAATAAAGCTATAGTTTCGTTTACATAGAAGTCACTTGTATCAGAAGTGTTTTTTATAAATGATTGTAACCACTGACTTGCTAAAGAAACTTTATCATTAAGTTGCGTTAGTAAATTCATACCTTTTTCAAACGAAATGAGCCCGTTGTTGGTTTTTAAATAACTTATAAAGTTTTCTTTTAATTCAAGTGCTTTTGAACTTATACAAAAATGATCATCTTCATATAATTCTTCAAATAAATAATTTGAGATAGTACTTGATTCAATATTAGTCAGATTCCAGTCTTCAAGAAAAGCACATACTTTTTCGTCAATTTGTTTAATAACAAATTGATATTCCATTGAATCAGGAAAAAATTGAAGAACACTACCTGAAGCTTTAATTTGAATATTTAAAGCTTCTTTGTTTTCAACACTTAAGCTACTCCAAAAAAACTGAGCATATGCTCTTGTATCAGCTTGGTATTTTAACAACCTTAAATTCCCTTCTGTTTTTAGTAATGCAGTAAGTATAGTAATTGCATCCTCATCATGAACACCTTTTACATATCCTTCAGTATAATACTCACTACTCTGTTTTTTTACAAGTGAAGCTAATTCATCTATATTTAATAGCGAAAGAGTTTTTGCTCCTTTCTTTTGATATATTTTATAGGCTAAATACTCTGATCGATAAACTGTTTTGTTTTCTGAAATCAATTCTTGATTCCAGATATGTTGTGAGGTGTTTAGGGTGTCATTTTCAATTTTCTCATAAAAATCTGTGCCTGTTAAATGAAAATATAAAGCATCATTTTTTGTAACGATATTAAGGTCTAAAGGTTGTTTATTAACTCCGAACTTGTGTTTTCCTAACTTGATTACACTATCCCCATCTTCATATAAATCTAATTTATCTTTGAGTTTCCGAACTGTTTCTTCTTTAGCTGATTTTAAATTAGATTCAAGAGTTTCAGCCTTACCTGTTTCTTCAATTTCTTTTAATTGAGAAATGATACTTTGAATTTTACTCACCATCAAATCTGAAGCAAAATACCCGTTAATTTCTTCAGAATTAGAAAAAGTAGCTGCTTTTTTTGTGATACTTCCTAAAATACGTTCTGCTGCATTTTGAAGTGTTATTGCTTTTTTGTTTTTAGCTTCAACTAATGTGTTTTTTCTAGTTTCAAAAGCAGCATATACTTCCTCACGTTTTTCAATGATTTGTGTAATATAATCGTCAAAATCTGCAAATTTCCCCTCTAACTCTTCTAGCTGTACTGATAACTTTGTTAAATAGTCATCACATTTTTCCGGAGTGTTTGCAATGTCAATAAAATTGATAATACTTTGATCAAACAATTTTAATTGAGCAATAAAATCAGCTTTACTTTCTGATTCATTTAATGCTTTTGCTTTACGCTTAAGTCCTGCTTTTAATTGGTTAATTTCAGCAAAAAGTAAAGATATTGTATCAATTATCTTAGTAGAGTGTGAGGTATCATCAATTTGAAGGTTGTTTACAATATCAATTAACATTTCCAAATCTGTACTAATTTGGTTGATGTTTTTTTCTAACTCTTTAGCAGCAACAACTTTCTTTATTTGTTGCAAAACAACTTCTTGTTCTTTTAATCTATTATGATAGGGTAATAATGCTTTTTCATCTAATAAAAAGGCAACACATCGTCTAGAAATATGTTCTGTCTGTTCACTAATTTCACTAGATATTTCTTCAATACTTTCAGTATTGGTATATCTAATATCTTTCAAGCTTATTGTAGCTCCTTGAACACCACGTAAGCGTGTTAATACCAGTACAAAATCATCTATACTTTTAAAGCTAGAGTGCTTTATTTTATCAAATAACTCCGTTATTTCAATCTCTACTTTTAAGATTGAATCTGTAGCAGTTTTTTTAAGTTGTACTACTTTTTCAAACTCATCAATAGCAGCATTAGCAGTAGTTTTTAGTTCTTTTAAGGGAATATTTAAATTCTCTGTTTTTATATCGTTTATCCAATAATAAGAATCTAGAACATCAGTACTTTGTTTACTGATATCGTCATACAAACCACCGTAGTTGTCTTCTTTGTTTAACAATGTGATAATGGCTTGACATTCTGCCATTGCTTTTACAATATCTTTGTTCCCGATTTTATATAATAATGAATCACTGTGTATGTCAGAAACCTGGGCTTTTTTAGAAAAAGGAGTTTGCCAAATTTGTATTACATGATGTTTTGTTGCTTCATTTTCTGCTTTAAAATAACAAAGTTCACCATTTTCAAGAATTGTAAATCCATTACAAATGATTGGAGTATTTATTTTTTGATCTATAATGTTATATGTCATTAATACATAATCACCTTTAGCTTCTTCATAGAAAACATACAAGTAATCTTCTCCATTTGGGGAGCTTATTTTCTGTTGGAATTTTACTTGCTCAATACTTTTTTCAAATTTTTTAAACTCTCCCGTTTGTAAATAATATCCATCGGGAAATATTAACCCGTGGTTATCAGGCAAGAGTACCGCTGTATCTTGAATACTTTGTATGCGTTCAACTTGCTTAACTTTATGATTGTATACAAAATACCTGGCTTCTTCTTGATAAGGAGCGATACTTAAAACAGTAAGATTTCCTAAATCTGCAAATAAAATTTTACCATCCTCTAATGTCTGGTCTCTGTG
Source organism: Flavobacteriaceae bacterium (assembly GCA_034110725.1). Taxonomy (GTDB): domain Bacteria; phylum Bacteroidota; class Bacteroidia; order Flavobacteriales; family Flavobacteriaceae. Next base: position 2,118 of record JAWUYQ010000016.1, on the reverse strand, counting down.
ATTAACAACTTCATTGTATATTCCTTTACCATCACTGGTATTGTCTTCAATTTTTATAGTTAAATCGCCACCAATAGTTTCAACAAAAATTTTGTCTAAGATGGAAATATGGGGATGAGCACCATTACGATGCATGTCATAATTGGTTTCTTGCCAATTAAACTCATGCTGTTTAGGGAATTTATATTCATGATCACTACGGTTGTCAATATATATGATGTGATCATCTTTAATAAGCCACTTAAAGGTTTTTATATCTTCAGTGCGTTCACTTATTTGAAAAACCATATGTAAATAATTCCCAATAACACTGAATTTCGCGAAGAGTGTATTACGGTAATATTTGTATAGGTTTTGGAAATCACTAACAAACATAGGATCGTTAATAAAATCTAAGGATTGTTCTTGAAAGCGATTGTCTTTATAAGTATAAATACTAAATACATCTGCAAGTTTAATTTCTGTACGTAATCCGAAATGTACATTATAACCAAATAAACATTTGTTATCAAAAGCAATGATATCTCTGGCTATACATGAATTTTCAGTATTTATCCTATCATTAGCAATAAGCTTGGTTTCAACAGCACCAAAAACATCTTTACGAGAGTTGTTTAATGTTGTTAGTCGAGTAGTTAAATCGCTTTTATGCTTTGATAAACGAGATTGAATAATCTCGTATGTTCCACCTTCTAGTTGATTGTTATTCTGGTTAGTTTGTTCTTGCATGTAAATAATGTACTAGGGTATTATTACTTGTTTGATATTGGGGCTGACAGATAGATTATTCAGATGTGATATTAGAATCTTTTGAATTACATTTTTCACCTCTCTTTTGTAAGACACGACCTAATAACATACCAACTCCTGTTCCAATAGGTAAGCCATATTCAATATGATTAAAAGCAGCTCCAAATATAATACCTAGTCCTCCTCCAAAAACCATCCCTAACGCAATAAAACTTGTTTTTTTCATAGTATTTTAGTTTAAAATTTAATGATGATTTTTTAGTTTAAGTGATTGAAATATATTACAAACCCACTAAACATGATAGCTAGTATTACAAGGATGTATCCAATTAGTTTCATATTAGAAGTTAGATTGCTTTTTTAAATAGAGGTCTAGTTTTTTTAAGAGCTTATATTATATAGACAATATTTTTATCAAAAACAGTTCTTTGTTATCTTCTGTTGTTGTTTTCAAACGGGTAATCATCGCTTGAATTCCCATAGTTCTTTCGAGTATTAAAGGTTAATAACAGTTTATATAAGAATGAGGCAAGGACTAAACCTTTAAAGAATCAACAAGCTCATTCTGATATTTATTTTATCATGTAGAGCTTGTCGAAATAGTACTTAATTTAATTTATGATTTGATAATCCTAGTGCATTTGCTAGATTAGATAAATTAATAAAATTATTTTGCTCATCTGAAGAAGGTGCTTTAGACTGTAAGTCTAGTAATAGCTTAGAGATGGTTAAGTTTTTAATGTCTTCAGAACCGATACCATAATTGGTAGCAAAATCTTTTATTTTATCTAGTAAGTTACCTTTTACATCATCACTACCTAAAATAGCGTCTTTTACTTGAGTAATATTATGAGAGTGGTTTACTAATCTATCAATTCCTTTAGATTTAGTTATTTGTCCAATAATTTGGTCAAAGAACATTGTTTCACCCCCAACAATATCAATATTAGCAGCTTTTAAAGCTTCTCCAATTACGCTTGCTTGAGCATCTGCAATTTCTTTTTGAATGTTGATTTCTGCTAAATCTACTTGTAATTCTTTATCTAAACGCAACTTGAACTCTTCGTGTTCTTTTCCAACACCATTCAATTTCTTCATTGCTTCTGCTTTTTCTTCAATTCCAACAGCTTCCGCAAGTGCTATTTCTTTATTACCTACTGCTTGAGCTACTGCTTTCTCTTTAATAACGTCTGCTTCAGCAATTCCTTGTAGTTTAATTGCTTGAGCTCTAGCTTCAATACCTGCAGCTTCTGCAATGGCTGTTTTTTCAATAATATTAGCTTCAACTAATCCTTTTTTCTCTTCAGCTTCAGCTTTAGCGTGCATTACTTGAGCTTCAGACATGCCCATTGTGGCTTCTTCTTTAGC
>JAWUYQ010000015.1:0-8099 GCA_034110725.1 Flavobacteriaceae bacterium | reverse complement strand
CCTTCTAATTGTTCCAGGTGATGTTCTTGATGATTCAGGATAAAATCATAGGGAGACTCTCCCATTAATTGTATCATTCGATGACTATTTTTGATAATCATCTTTCTGTTTCCCCAAGCAATAGTAGAGGCTAAAAAACCAGAGATTTCAATATCCTCTTTTTGAGTAAATAAATGAGGAATTTGTACTGGGTCACTATCAATAAACTCAGGAGTATTGTATTCAATTACTTTTTCGTCAAGAAAAGCTTTTAGTTCTTTAGTATTCATTAAGCAACGATGTTACCATCTTTCATTACTAATTTTCTATCGGCCATATCTGCTAGTGTTTCGTTATGGGTTACGATTACAAAAGTTTGTCCAAATTTATATCGTAATTCAAAAAATAAATTATGAAGGTTTTCTGCACTTTCAGAATCTAAATTACCAGATGGTTCATCTGCAAAAATAACTTTCGGATTGTTAATTAAAGCTCTTGCAACTGCAACACGTTGTTGTTCTCCTCCAGAAAGTTCTGTTGGCTTGTGTTCGTACCGATGAGATAAACCTAAAAAATCTAATAACTCTTTTGCTTTTTCTTCGGTTTCATTTTTGCTCTTTCCTCCAATATAAGCTGGGATGCATACATTTTCTAGAGCTGTAAACTCAGGTAATAATTGATGAAATTGAAAAATGAAGCCGATATTTTCATTTCTGAATTTGGCTAGTTTTTTTTCTTTTAAAGTATTGATTACCTCACCATTGATTGTAAGCGAGCTGTCAGTATTATTTTTATCTATAAAATCTAAAGTTCCTAGTATTTGCAATAATGTAGTTTTTCCTGCACCCGAACATCCAACAATGGAAACAATTTCACCCTTTTTAATGTGTAAGTCAACACCCTTTAAAACATGTAAGTTGTCGTAGTATTTATGTATGTTTTTTGCTAATATCATTTCTTGTAAATAAGAAAGTGAAATTAGTTAAAAACTAGGTATCCACCCAATTATGAGTTTGATTTTTTTAATGATTTCTTGAGGCTATTATAATCTAAGTAATATACAAGCTTTAAAGAAAAAGTTTGTTTTAAAGGTTCTTTAAATAATGTGTCAATACTATTAGTATATCCAATTTTAGACTCTTCGGTTTGATTAAATAATTGATTTCTGTATAACGCAATTAATTGACTTCCTGGTGCAAACTGCCAAGAATACTTCAAGTCAAAGTTCCATACATTATAGTTGATGTTTGGATTGCTATAATTTGAATCATTTATTAATGTCTGTTGTACTTTATAGTTGTTATTAGAAGATAATCGTCCATTTTCTTCAAGAGTAAATAATTGGTCTTCATAATCAACAGAAGTCCAGTAATTTCTTAATGTAAGGGTAAGGCCGTGAAGTGTATTGAAATTGTAACTCCCTGATAAACTATTTATGGTTGTTTTTTGATCTCGCTGACCAAAAAGAATGTTATCGTTTGAATAGGTAGTAACATAACCTCTGTCTCTGGCATCTTCACTAAATTCAAATGAATAGTTAATTTTAAATTTATCACTTAATCTTACTATAGGACTAATTCTATACCAATAATCAAATGAATCTCTACCATTTTCAAATAAAGTATTAAAACCAATATTAGCATCTATCGCAAGGGTATTATTGTAGTTTGAGGAAATCCAAACGTTAGAATTTAAAACATTTTCATAAATAAAATATCTCCCTTCTGTTCGTGGTTCAAAATAGTCATATTGCTTGCCAACTTGAAAATTAATATTTCCACCCATGTCATGTAATTTTTTATTTTTCGCATAGAAATTTACGCCTAAATTTTTCCCTGTATATGTGTTAGGATTGTATAATTGACTGTAGTTAAACCATGTGTTAATACTTAAACTATTAAATTTCTTGGTAGGTTTAAAGGTTCTATATGAAGCGTCTATAGAAAAATTATTATAATTATTTTGCCTTGAAATACCGAAATCATTGATGTCATATTTTTTATCAGACAAGTTATGGGAAACTCTATATTGATAGTTACCACTAATTTTCCCAATTGATAAATTGGTATTAAAACCTGTTTGGGTATCATCGTTTAGGTTTAGGTTACTCATTTTCACATGACCACGTACATTATATTTATTAGCTTTATTAGATAAGCTAACTAAAGCTCCAGTCACATTTGCATCTCTATAATGACCGTTTCTAGTAACATTTGTATTTATTAAACTAACGGATGAGTTTTTATTAAACTGTTGATCTAAAACTAAAACATTATAATTGGTAAAAGGCTCTGTAGTTACTCTTCTAGTTTCTCCTGTTACGTTATTACTAATTTTTGCTTCTGTTTTTTCTGTGATTGCATTAAAAACACCAATACCTAAACCTTTTTTTGTTCTTCCAGATACTTTAATAGCATTCAGCATTTTTACTTCACTTGGATTATCAACTAACGATTCATTTGTATTTAAATTTGATTCATCAAAATATTCGGATGGGGCGTTTCCTATCCTACGTGAATAAAATAACCCTCCTTTATTGAATAGATCTACTCCTTCGGTAAAAAATTGGCGTTGTTCTGAAAAAGTTTGCTCAAAGGGACCTAAGTTTAATGAGGCATTATCAACACTTGTTTGACTGAAATCAGGGATTAAAGTAGCGTCTAAAGTGAAATTTTCACTAACACCATATTTAATATCCAATCCAGCGCTAAAATTACTTTCAGACGTACCGTCAAAACGTGTTTCCGTACCAGAAATAAATGGGTAAAAACTCAATCGTGTAGGGGGAGAAATGTTTTTTAATCCCTTTAATTCACCATGATATAAACCAATGTTACCTTTTGTTGTATCAATAGGATTCCATGTAAACTGCTCTAAGCTTCGTCTAAAATGTCTATGGAAATTTAATCCCCATGTTTGTGGGCCGTTATTAGAAAAACGTAGTGCTGAATATGGGATTTTCATCTCAACGATCCAGCCATCATTTACTATTTTCACTTGACTTTCCCAAACTGCGTTCCAACTAAAATCTTCTCCGTTACTAGGATTGGAAACAGCATCTGCTTGATTTCCTGAGCTAAAAACAAAAAATTCAGTATCATTTTGTGCATCATTATTAGGATTGAAAATTACTCCAAAGAAATCTGATTGCCCAAAATTATCTCTACTATTAAATTGACGCATTATTTCATCTGGAGTGTCATATAAATATGCACCTATATATATGGCAGTATCGTCATATGTGATTTTTACAACAGTCTTGTTTGAGTCCGTTTCTGTTACACCCATTGTTGGTCTAAATTGAACAAACTCTTTGGCTTCATCTGCATTTTTCCAAGCTTGATCATCTAAAACACCATCGATTTTTGGAGCATTTAAAGTTTTAATAATTGAATATTCCTTTCTTACCATTTCTAGTTGCGCAAAACTAAAAGAAAATGAAAATAATAAAATGAGAAGTAATGATTTCATAAAATGACTTGATTGATCGAGCAAAATTACAATTATGCAAACAAGATAATTCACAAATAAAAGTTAAAACTATGGTAGTGAAATGAGGTTTTATATTCGAATAAATGACCTAATTATAGAAATTAAGTTAATTTAGTGCTCTGAATTTATAAGAATAAATTTTATCATGGGATATAAGCATTATGAAGAGTATACTGAGGAAACTACAGCTGAAATTAAAGCTAGATATACTCAAATAATAGAAGGAATAGGAGAAGACATAAACCGTGAAGGATTATTGAAAACTCCTGAGCGTGCTTCAAAAGTAATGCAGTTTTTAACCCAAGGATATGATTTGGACGCGGCCGAAATTTTAAAAAGCGCTATGTTTAAAGAGGATTATAATAACATGGTTATTGTAAAGGATATTGAATTGTACTCGCTTTGTGAACATCATATGTTGCCTTTTTTTGGAAAAGCGCATATTGCTTATATTCCTAACGGACATATAGTTGGTTTAAGTAAGTTACCTAGGATTGTAGATGTGTTTTCTAGGCGTTTACAAGTTCAAGAAAGGTTAACGGATCAAATTCTTAAATGTATTGAAGATACTTTAAAGCCTCAAGGGGTAGCAGTTGTTATTGAAGCTTCACACATGTGTATGATGATGCGTGGAGTTCAAAAACAGAATTCAACCACTACAACATCTGGTTTTACAGGAGCTTTCAAAAATCAAGAAACAAGAAACGAATTTTTAAAATTAATTACTTCAGATTTAAGCTAATCTCCATTGGGTGTTATAGATAGAGTTAGTCTGAATACACATTATTTTTGTTGTAAATTTAAGGATTAGTATTTGCGTGTTACTGTAATTTTTAACGAGCTATCGGAAGTGTTTTTTATTAGAAAAATATATACATAAACTGCTTTTAAGGAAGTATATATGCTTTGAGTTAGCTAATACCATTTCTGATTTATATGATATGTCTTGGAAAATTAATCCCACTGGTGAATTTTAATACTTGAAAAACGAAATCATTTGCTTAAATTTGCGTTCCAATTATTGAAAGAAGTAGCATGTTAGAAAGATTACAATTTGTAAAACAACGTTTTGATGAAGTGTCGGATTTGATTATCCAACCTGATATTATCATGGATCAAAAACGATATATAGCCTTGAATAGGGAATATAAGGATTTACGTATCATGATGGAAAAGCGTGATCAATATGTTGAGCTTACAAATAATATTGAAGAATCTAACGAAATTATAAAAGATGGTTCCGATGCAGAAATGGTTGAAATGGCCAAAATGCAATTGGATGAAGCTAAAGAGCAATTGCCAGCTTTAGAGGAAGAAATTAACTTATTAATGATTCCTAAAGATCCTGAAGATGCAAAAAATGTTCTTGTAGAACTTCGTGCTGGTACTGGAGGAGATGAAGCAAGTATTTTTGCAGGAGATTTATATCGTATGTATTCAAAATATGCGAGTGATAAAGGATGGAAGGTTGACGTTGTAAATGTAAGTGAAGGTACTTCAGGAGGATTTAAAGAAATTATTTTTGAAGTTTCAGGAGAAGATGTTTATGGAACATTAAAGTACGAATCTGGAGTACACCGTGTACAACGTGTACCGCAAACGGAAACACAAGGTAGAGTACATACTTCTGCCGCTACAGTTATAGTATTGCCAGAAGCAGAGGAGTTTGATGTTCAATTGGATATGCAAGATGTACGTATTGAGCGTACTACTTCTACAGGACCTGGTGGGCAATCAGTAAATACCACATATTCTGCAATTAAATTACATCATGCACCTACTGGGATGATTGTAAGTTGTCAGGATCAAAAATCATCACATAAAAATTTAGAGAAAGCCTTAAAAGTACTGCGTTCTCGTTTATACGAATTAGAACTTGCTAAAAAACAAGCAGCAGATTCTGCTACTCGTAAAAGTTTAGTAGCTTCTGGTGATAGATCATCAAAAATTAGAACTTACAATTATCCGCAAGGAAGGGTTACTGATCATAGAATAGGATTAACGCTATATGATTTGCCAAATATTGTAAATGGAGATATCCAAAAAATAATTGACGAGTTAAAAATTGTTGTTAACACAGAAAAGTTAAAAGCAGCTTCTGACGAAATTTAAAAATAATTTAATTCCCGCTATCATGCGGGAATTTTTATATGTTATAGTTTAGAGATTATATAATGACAACAGAACAACTAGTAGAACAGATAAAGGCAAAAAAATCATTTTTATGTATTGGTTTAGATGTCGATTTAAATAAAATCCCACAACATTTATTAGCAACTGAAGATCCTATTTTCGAATTCAATAAAGCTATCATAGATGCTACACATCATTTATGTGTTTCTTATAAACCTAACACCGCTTTTTATGAAGCGTATGGTTTAAAAGGGTGGAAGTCACTTGAAAAAACAATTCAGTATTTAAATACTAATTATCCTGAAATATATACTATTGCTGATGCTAAACGTGGAGATATAGGTAATACTTCTACTATGTATGCAAAGGCTTTTTTACAGGACCTAGCCTTCGATTCAGTAACTGTAGCGCCTTATATGGGCAAAGATTCAGTAGAGCCTTTTTTAGCGTTTAAAGATAAGCATACTATAATGTTGGCTTTGACATCAAATAAAGGAGCATTCGATTTTCAAACATTGGAAACAAGCGGACAAGAATTATACAAACAAGTTTTGGAAACTTCTAAAACATGGGAGAATTCAGAAAACTTAATGTATGTTGTTGGAGCTACAAAAGCGGAGTATTTTAAAGAGATTCGTAAGATAGTTCCCAATAGTTTCTTATTGGTTCCTGGAGTAGGAGCACAAGGAGGTAATTTACAAGATGTATGTAAATATGGGATGTCTGATAATATTGGTTTATTGATTAATTCCTCTAGGGGAATTATTTATGCAGGAAATGATGAGGCTTTTGCTCAAGCTGCCGCTAGTAAAGCTAAAGAGTTGCAAGGGCAGATGGAAGAAATATTAAATAGTTAGGAAGAACCTTATAAATTCTTCCGGACAGAGCTGAGTAAACCATTTAGTGGTATTTTAGGAATATTTTATAACCCAGTTAAATGAAAATTACCGATCAACTTAATAGAAGCTTGACTTTTAAAGAAACTCCAAAACGAATTGTGTCTTTAGTGCCTTCTCAAACCGAGTTATTAGTTGATTTAGGATTAGAAAATAGTATTGTTGGGCTAACTAAATTTTGTGTTCATCCAGTTCATTTACGAAAATCAAAAACTATCGTTGGTGGAACAAAACAAGTTCATTACGATAGAATAAAAGCATTACAACCAGATATTATTCTTTGTAATAAAGAAGAAAATACTAAAGAAATGGTTGAAGAATTGGAAAAAATTGCTCCTGTTCATGTTTCGGATATTTATACAATAGATGATACTGTTGTTTTAATGAAACAGTATGGAGAGTTGTTTTCTGTTCAAGTAAAAGCTTCGGAAATCACAAATAATCTTACGGATTTAGTATTTGATTTTAAATCCTACATATTAAAAAAGGAAGTTAAAAAAGTTGCTTATTTTATTTGGAGAAAACCTTGGATGGTTGCAGGAAACAATACCATAATAGATTACTTATTATCTATAAATAAGTTTGAAAATGTATTTGTAAATTTACCTAGATATCCTGAAGTAGTCATTAGTTCATTGATTGAAACAAATAAACCAGATTTTGTATTTTTATCTAGTGAACCTTATCCTTTTAAAGAAAAGCACATTAAAGAGCTAAAAGAACTATTACCAAAGGTAAATATTCTGTTAGTGGACGGTGAATATTTTTCGTGGTACGGCACAAGGCTACTTGGTGCATTTAAGTATTATAAAGCTTTACACAAGTTACTTGAGAGTATGGTTTAGTATCCAAACTTAATTCGATTTATCTTTTCCAATAAACGCATAGCCTTATAAGTAGCCAAGTCACTTATTGCACTGTTTGTATATTTGAAATTATATGCTTTTTCAACGAGTTTTTTGTAACGAGATTCTAATCGTGAAGTACCTCTGTATGTATCTAATTCAGCTAACATTTTATTGTAATTAATTGGTTTATAGTTAATTAAAGATAGATATAATAGTTGAATTAACAAATCATTATTAGTTAAATTTTTGTAAATGTGATGTTTACATAGTTGTATGACATAAAAAAACCGTCAAAATTAATTTTGACGGTTTTTACACTTAAAAAAAGTAAGGCTTAATCTTGTAGAGCGAATACTTTTTGTAATAACGAAGTAGTTCTAGAACCAACTTTGTTTCTGATTTCTTTTTCTTCAACAGCTATCATTGTATAAACTCCCTTTAAAGCTTCATTTGTAGTATAGTCTGTTAAGTCTGGATTAACCTCTTTAACAAAGGGGATACTGTTGTATTTAGTAATAATATTACTCCATACTTTGTCAGCTCCAACTTTAGCAAAAGAATTTTTAATTACTGGGTTAAATTTAGCGTATAAAGCATTTTTAGTACCTGTTTGTAGGTATGTAGTTGCAGCATTGTCATTTCCTAATAAAATGTTTTTAGCATCATTAAAAGTAATTCCTTTAACAGCATCTATAAAAATAGGTGTAGCTTCTCCAACAGCATCTTCTGCAGCTCTATTTAATACTTTTAA
>JAWUYQ010000014.1:0-7557 GCA_034110725.1 Flavobacteriaceae bacterium | reverse complement strand
CATTGGGAGTTAGCGAAAAAATACGACATCATTGACTTTGAGTTAGGTAATAAGATTTCAGGTGCTGGGTTTCCAGTTTACAAAGGAAAAGGTGCTAGATTACAACGTGCGTTAATCTCTTATTTTTTAGATAAAAATGTTGATGCTGGATATACTGAGGTTCAGGTGCCGCATATGGTAAATGAAGCTTCTGCTACTGCTACTGGACAACTTCCAGATAAAGAAGGGCAAATGTATCATGATGCTCAAGATGATTTATATTTAATTCCGACTGGTGAAGTTCCAGTAACTAATATATTAAGAGGTGAATTAATTTCTGAAAAGGAATTGCCAATTTGCTATACAGCTTATACACCTTGTTTCAGAAGAGAAGCAGGAAGTTATGGAGCGCATGTAAGAGGACTGAATAGGTTGCATCAGTTTGATAAAGTAGAGATTGTTCGCTTTGAGCATCCTGAAAAATCATATGATGCTTTGGATGGAATGAAGGAACATGTAAAAGATATTTTAGCGGAATTGAAATTACCATACAGAATTTTACGATTATGTGGTGGTGATACAGGTTTTACAGCTGCAATGACTTATGATTTTGAATTGTTTTCAACTGCTCAGGATAGATGGTTAGAAATTAGTTCAGTTTCAAATTTTGAAACGTTTCAGTCAAATAGATTAAAGTTGCGTTACAAGGATTCTGATAATAAAAAGCATTTACCTCATACTCTAAATGGTAGTTCTTTGGCATTACCAAGGGTATTAGCAGGGATATTAGAAAACTATCAAACTCCTGAAGGAATTAAGGTTCCTGAATGTTTAGTAAAGTATACTGGATTTGATATAATCGATTAGTACACCTGTAGAATTTATATTTTACTAGAAACACAATATAATAATATATAAGAAAAGCATGCTTTTAATAAGCGTGCTTTTTTGTTACATTTGAACATGCTTCAAGAAAAGATATTCAATATAAAATCAGTAGAAGAGTTTAATGCGCTTGCTTTAGAGGTTTTCAAATTTCAATTTGAGAACAATAAAGTATATCGCTCTTTCTGTGATTTATTATATATACATCCAAGCGATGTTAAAAAGACTGAAGATATTCCGTTTTTGCCAATAGGTTTTTTTAAAACACATGAAGTACTTAGTAGTGCTCAAAAACCAGTAATCAGTTTTAGTAGTTCCGGAACAACAGGTTCAGTTACCAGTAAACATCATGTAACTGATTTAAGTATTTATGAAAAAAGTTACTTGAGTGGTTTTAGACAATTTTATGATACTATTGAAGATTATGTAGTATTAGCATTGTTACCATCTTATTTGGAACGTGAAGGCTCTTCATTAATTTATATGGTTGATGATTTAATAAAGAAATCCAAACATCCAGAAAGTGGTTTTTATTTAAATAATTTAGATGAAATTAACGAGAAGTTAATCGCTTTAGATCAATCTGGACAAAAAGTATTATTAATAGGAGTTTCATTTGCTTTATTAGATTTAATTGAGGAATATCAGTTTCAATTGAATAATACCATTGTAATGGAAACAGGTGGGATGAAAGGTAGAAGAAAAGAAATTATTCGCCCTGAATTACATCAGTTATTAAAAGATGGTTTTGGTGTTTCTGAAATCCATTCAGAATATGGAATGACGGAATTACTTTCTCAAGCATATTCTAAAGGAAATGGAATTTTTGAATGTCCCCCATGGATGAAAGTGTTAACGAGAGATACAGAAGATCCGTTAAGTATTCAAAAAGCTAATAGAACAGGCGGAGTAAATGTGATTGATTTAGCAAACATGAATTCATGTTCATTTATTGCAACACAGGATTTAGGGAAAACACATAACGATGACTCTTTTGAAATATTAGGGCGTTTTGATCATTCTGATATTAGGGGTTGTAACTTAATGGCTTTATAAAATGTTAAAAAGAGCATTTATCTGTTAAAGTTTCTTAATGGATGTAATATTTCAAGAATTTATTCGTCTTATATATAGTGAGAAGGGTTACTTTTTCATAAAGTTAGTTAGTTTAAAGTCCAAAGCAATTTATTGCTTTGGACTTTTTTTTGGTAGTATTGTCACATTTTTTTGTGGAGAACATAGTAGTATTCGTTTTTCGAGTAAAAAAAGATACCTTTGATTATAAAATAAAAAGAGATGAGATATATTATTACTTTAATTGTACTAGTTATGTTGTTGATGAGTTGCTCAAGTTCTTCAAAAGTAATCAAGAATAGATCAGATGACTTTACTTCTGTGCAACGAACATTGATTATGGATTTGGATAGTACTTTTCCGATGCGTGTGTTGAAAATTAATAATAAGAAAGATTCAATAGTATTAAGAACAAAATGTGAGAATGTAATAGCTGACCCTAGTAATGTTGAGCTTAAACATTTTGTGAATAGATTGTATAAAACGGTTAGGGATAGTATTTCAATGGGAGTTGGTATTGCAGCCCCTCAAGTTGGTGTATTGAAGAATATTATTTGGGTGCAACGTTTTGATAAAGAAGACTTTCCTTTTGAAGTGTATTTAAACCCTAAAATAGTTAAGTATACGGATAAGAAGCAAGACTGTGTGGAAGGTTGTTTGTCAATTCCTGATAGAAGTGACACTACTAAAACGCGTGCTTATGCAATACTAATGGAATATGATAAAATGGATGGAACACATCATTCTGAAATGATTGAGGCGTTTACGGCAGTAATTTTTCAACATGAAATAGATCATTTAAACGGAATACTTTATTTAGATCATTTAGAAAAAGAAATGAGTGATGCTAGAAAATAGAAGAGAAGAAGTGAAATCAAAAAGGCTTTATCTGTAGTTAGATAAAGCCTTTTTGATAAATATATATCTTGTAGTTATTTTACAACAATTACATAGTAGTTTTTCTTTCCACGTTGTAATAAAATAAATTTATCATTAATTAAATCAGCGGCTGTAATAGAAAAATCTTCTTTTACTTTTTCTTTATTTACTGAAATAGCATTTTCTTTTAAAGCTCTACGTGCGTCTCCATTAGATTTTAGGAATCCAGTTTTTGCTGCTAAAGCATCAATCATATCCAATCCGTTGTCAATATCTTCACGAGTTACTTCTGCTTGTGCAACTCCATCAAATACATCTAAGAAGGTTTGCTCATCTAGCCCTTTTAAATCTTCAGAAGTAGATTTTCCAAACAAGATGTTGGATGCTTTTATAGCGTTATCTAAATCTTCTTTTGAATGTACCATAGTAGTTACTTCTTCAGCAACTCTTTTTTGTAACAAACGTAAATGTGGCGTTTCTTTATGTTCTATAATTAAAGCTTCAATAGTTTCTTTATCTAGGAATGTAAATATTCTCACATACTTTTCAGCATCTTCATCAGAAGCATTTAACCAGTATTGGTAGAATTTATATGGAGAAGTTCTGTTACGATCTAACCAAATATTTCCCCCTTCGGTTTTTCCAAATTTTGTTCCGTCAGCTTTTGTTATTAGCGGGCAAGTCATAGCGTATGCTTTTCCTCCAGCAACACGACGTACTAATTCAGTACCTGTAGTAATGTTCCCCCATTGGTCGCTTCCTCCCATTTGAATTTTACAATTCTTCTCTCGGTATAAATGTAAGAAATCATATCCTTGAAATAACTGGTACGTAAATTCAGTAAATGACATTCCTACTTTAGATTCAGCACCTAATCTTTTTTTAACAGATTCTTTCGACATCATGTAATTTACAGTAATGTGCTTTCCGATATCACGAGCAAAATCGATAAAAGAAAATTCTTTCATCCAGTCATAGTTATTTACCAATTCTGCTTTATTTGAAATATTAGAATTGAAGTCGATAAAACGCTCTAATTGCGATTTTATTCCGGCAATGTTTTTTGTTAAAGTTTCTTCGTTTAACAAATTACGTTCAGCCGATTTTCCTGAAGGATCACCAATCATTCCTGTAGCACCTCCAACCAAAGCAATAGGAGTATGACCAGCTTTTTGGAAATGCATTAGAATGATGATGGGTACCAAGCTACCAATATGAAGTGATTCTCCAGTTGGATCAAATCCAATATAACCAGCAGTAGATTCTTTTGAAAGCATCTCTTCCGTTTCTGGCATAATATCATGGAGCATTCCTCTCCAGCGTAATTCTTCTACAAAATTCATCATATTTCAACTAAAATTTAGACAAATATAATCGTATAAAATGAAAAAAGACTAATTTGGCTTTATGATTTTAGTAACTGGAGGAACAGGATTATTAGGCACACATTTGTTATATAAATTAGCTGATCAAGGTAAAATGGTAAGAGCTATTTATAGAGATGCTTCAAAACTTGAAATTGTTAAAAAAGTGTTCTCGTTTTATTCAGAAAAACCTAATGAAATTTTTGATAAAATTGAATGGGTTAAAGCTGATATTACTGATGTACCTGCTTTGGATATCGCTTTTGATTGTGTGACACATGTATACCATTGTGCAGCCGACTTATCATTTAATCCGAAAAACTATAGACAGTCTAGACAGGTAAATGTAATTGGTACTGCAAATGTTGTAAACTTATGTCTTAGTAACAAAGTGTCTAAATTGTGTCATGTAAGTTCAATAGCAACTTTAGGTGAAGATTTTAAAAAACCAATTACTGAGAAAACTCGATGGAATCCAGAAAATAACACCCAAAATATTTACGCGATTACAAAGTATGATGCTGAATTAGAAGTCTGGCGTGGTACGCAAGAAGGGTTAAATGCTGTAGTTGTTCAACCAGGTGTAATACTTGGTCCTGGTTTTTGGAATTCAGGAACTGGAGAAATTTTTACTAAAGTATCTAAAGGATTTAATTATTTTACATCAGGAATTGTAGGAGTAGTTGATGTAAATGATGTATCTGAATCAATGATCAAGTTGATGAATTCTGAAATTATTAATAAACAGTTTATAATAATTTCCGAAAATGTCACCTATAAATATTTGATGAATAATGTAGCTACTGTTGTCGGAAATACAAAAAACTTAAAAGAAATTAAAAAGTGGCAGTTATTATGTTATTTCCAAATTGATAGGTTTTTAGGGGCTATTTCAGTAAGAAAAAGAAGTGTTTTTAGAGCTAACATCAATTCTGCATTCAAACAATTGGTGTATGATACATCAAAAATAAAAAGTGAAACAGGACTTGAATTTCTTACAGTTGCAGAAAGTATTAAGAATACTGGTAGTTTTTTTGATAAAAAATAAAAGGCTCTTCTTTTTTGAAATAGGTTAGAGTGAGAAAAATATTACTATTAATTATTCATTAGTAGCTCCTCAATAAAATCCCTAGAATTTGATAATCGAGCAATTTTATTTTGACCACCAAGCTTACTATTGTTTTTTAACCAATCATAAAATAAACCTGGTTTAGCAACATGAAGTTTCGGTTGATTTAAAGTGATGTTGTTAAAACGTTTTGCTTCATAGTCAGAGTTTAAAGATTTTAAAGCATTGTCTAATAACTCCGAGAAGTATTCCATGTTTTCTGGAGCTTTTTTAAATTCAATCAACCATTCATGAGCGCCTTTATCTTTACCGTTCATAAAAATAGGAGCGGCGGTATATTCCTTAATCTCAGAATTGGTTTTTGCACAAGCAATTTTCAACGCTTCATCTGTGTTTTCAATCATCAATTCTTCACCAAAAACATTGATGTGATGTTTGGTTCTTCCGGTTACTTTAATCCTATAGGGACTAATCGAGGTAAAGCGAACGGTATCTCCAATTTGATAGCGCCATAAACCTGCATTTGTAGTAATAATTACTGCATAATTTACATTCATTTCTACTTCACCTAGAGGAATCATTTTTTGTTGACTTGTTCCATAGGTGTCCATAGCGCAAAACTCATAAAAAATACCATAGTCAAGCATTAGTAATAATTCAGAAGAATCGTTTCTATCTTGAATAGCAAAGAAACCTTCAGATGCATTGTATATTTCGTAGTATTTAAAATCGTTTTTAGGAAGTAACTTTTTGTATTGATCTCGGTAAGGTTCAAAACTAACGCCACCGTGAAAATAAACTTCTAGGTTTTCCCAAACCTCTAAAAGATGCTGGTTTTGTGTGGTTTCTAATACTTGGTTTAACAATACTAACATCCATGATGGTACACCTGCTAAGCTTGTTACATTTTCTTTTATTGTTTCATCTACAATTGCTTGTAATTTGGTTTCCCAATTATCCATTAAGGAAACTTTGTTACTTGGAGTAGAGCTAAACTCTGCCCAAAAAGGCATGTTATCAATAAGTATGGCAGACAAGTCACCAAAAACAGTTCCGTTTTCCTGATATAATTCTTTACTTCCTCCTAATCGTAATCCTTTTCCTGTAAATAGTTGAGAATCTTCATTGTTGTTTAGGTATAGGCACAATAAATCTTTACTTCCTTTATAATGACAATCGTCCAAAGACTCCTGACTTACGGGGATAAATTTACTTTTAGCATTAGTAGTTCCACTAGATTTTGCAAACCATTTTATAGGGGTGTCCCAGAATATTTGCTGTTCTCCTTTTCTTGATTGCTCTATAAGAGGCTCCATCTCCTCATAACTTATTACGGGTACTCGTGAAATATAATCTTCATAAGTTCTAATAGAAGAGAAGTCATGCTTTTTTCCAAAAGTAGTATTCTTGGCTTGTTGTAATAAATCAAAAAGCAATTCGTGCTGTACTTCATTTGGATATTTTGAGAAGAATTCTATTTGATGAATTCGTTTTTTCAAAAACCAAGAGACTACAGAATTTACTAACGGAATTGGCATAAATAATTTATCTTTAGCCCTAAATTTACTATAAAAATATTGATATGCAATACCAAGGTGTTTTACAGAAAATGCAAACTGATTTACAAGAGATAATCCAGTATTATATGGTTTTTGATGATGATGTGTTGAATGTGAACCAGTTATTAGGGAAAAGTATTAATATTTCTTTTGAAAAGTATCAATGTATGAGTTGTACTCAAAACAAAGAAATTTTCAGGCAAGGGTTTTGTAAATCATGTTTTTATGAAGCTCCGCAAGCAGGGGAGTGGATTATGCATCCTGAGAAATCTACTGCACATTTAGGTATTGCAGATAGAGATTTGGAATATGAAAAGCGAGTACAATTAACACCGCATATTGTGTATTTGGCAAACTCTAGTAATGTAAAAGTTGGGGTAACACGTAAAACTCAGGTTCCTACCCGTTGGATAGACCAAGGAGCGCATGAAGCTATTGAAATAGTTGAAGTGCCAAATAGGTATTTGGCAGGTATTACGGAAGTGGCTTTAAAAGAGCATGTTGGAGATAAAACCAATTGGCGAAAAATGTTAAAAAATGATGTTGAAGATGAAGATTTATTAGCATGGAAAAAAAAACTATTGCGTTTTATTCCTGAAGAGGTGCAACAATATATTATTGAAGGTAACAATGAAACGAATATTAATTTCCCAGTAGATCAATATCCTGTAAAGGTTAAAAGTTTGAACTTTTCCAAAACGCCAGAATATTCGGGGGTATTGAAAGGAGTAAAAGGACAGTATTTAAT
>JAWUYQ010000013.1:0-13665 GCA_034110725.1 Flavobacteriaceae bacterium | reverse complement strand
TTAAAAACAATAAAAATTAAGCATTAAAATGGCAATAGAAAATTTAATAAAAGAAGCAGACGATTTAGTTGAAAACTATAAATCATTCAAAAGTAGAAATGAAAAAATTATAGCTTCAAAAAGAGCTAAAGAGTTAGTTTTAGGAATTAACGAAGTGTATAAAGAAACTAAAGATTCTAACTTGATGGATATCATGAAAAAGATTACTGAAGTTAAAATTAAATTAGAGAAAAGATTAAAAGGAAGATTAACTTCTTAAGTTAAGTTCTTTTAAAATAAAAAGAGATAAACTATATATAGTTTATCTCTTTTTCAGTTTCAATAATTTACTTATTTAAAATAGAGTCGTTAACTACTCCAATTTCTATAGCAGTAATTTTAACTGCTAAACAAACAATTTTCATAGCTTGCTCTATTTCTTCTACAGTAGGACAAGATGGCGCTAAACGAATATTAGAATCGTTCGGATCATTTTTATAAGGATATGTTGCTCCTGCCCCAGTAAGCTTCACTCCTGCAGATGCAGCTAAAGCTACTACTCTTTTCGCACAACCACTAGGTACATTAAAACTAATAAAATAACCACCTTTAGGCTGAGTCCAAGTAGCTAAACCTGTTCCTCCTAATTCACTTTCTAAAATAGCTAATGTTTTATCAAAACGAGGTTTTAATAAAGTTGCATGCTTTTTCATATGGTTATGTAAACCTTCTATATTCTTGAAAAAACGATTATGTCTTACTTGGTTTAATTTATCTGGGCCTATAGTAGAGAAAAACAAATGTCCTCTATACCAATCCATATTTGCTATACTACCACCAACTCCTGATATTCCAGCTCCTGCAAAAGTTATTTTAGACGTAGAGCACAGAATAAATGGCCTATTGGCATTTCCAGCAGTTTTACAAGTTTCTAAAATATTTTTTAACACATCTTTATCTTCTGATAAATGATGAACTGAATAAGCATTATCCCAGAAAATTCTAAAATCATTCGCTGCTGTTTTCATCGTACTCAAACGATCTACAACTTCATCAGAACAACTTAAACCAGTTGGATTACTATATTTTGGAACTATCCAAATACCTTTTATACTAGCATCATTAGCGACCAATTGCTCTATTTTATCCATATCTGGACCATCGTTATTACAAGCGACAGGAATCATCTCTATACCAAAATGTTCACAAATACTAAAATGCCTGTCATAACCTGGAACTGGACAGATAAATTTTATAATTTCTTTTCCCCATGGTTGAATACTATCACACATCCCGTGAGTAATACCTCTGGAAATGATATCGTGCATAATAGTTAATGAAGCATTACCTCCTATTACTACTTCATCTACTGAAGAAACCTCCAAGAAATCTTTAAATAATTCTTTAGTTTCTGGAAGTCCATCTAAACCTCCATAATTTCTAGTTTCAGCTCCTTGAGAACTTAAATAATCTTTAGATGTTACAACATCTAAAAGTGCATTGGATAAGTCTAACTGAGCAGCACTTGGCTTCCCTCTGGACATATCTAATCCTAAATTTTTAGCTTTAAAAGCTTCAAATTGTGATTGTAATTGATCAAGTATCATTATTTTGTTGTTTTAATATGTCGCAAATATAGGCTGAACAGTTGAAATTTCAGCTCTTTTATTTACAAACATCACTACTCTACTCTGCCCTATTCCGCCACCGATTGTATATGGTAATTCTCCTTTTAATAAAGCTGCATGAAAAGGTAATTCTTTCCTTTTTTCTTGACCTGTAAGTTTCAACTGAAGCTCTAATGCCTTTTCGTCAACACGAACACCCATTGAGCTAATTTCTAAACTTTTCTCTCTAATAGAATCCCACACTAATAAATCAGCATTAATACCAGGTCTACCCTTAGCATCTTTAGTAGTCCAATCATCATAATCTGGCGCTCTCAAATCATGAGCTTCTCCACAAGATAATTTGTCCCCAATACCAATTAATAAAACAGCCCCAAACTCTTTTGCAATAGCATGTTCACGTTCCTTAGGAGTTAATTCAGGATGTTTTAAATATAATTCTTCAGAATGCAATACTTTTAAGGATTCTGGCAAACTAACGACCTTCCCTATTTTAGTTGCCATCTCTTTTTCTGTGATTTTTAGCGCTTCAAAAACAGCAGTTCCATGAGTAATTAAAGTATCAAGTGAACGTTCTTCTTTAGCAATAACTTTTTCCCAATCCCATTGATCAACCAAATGTGAATGTATACTTGACAATTCTTCATCAGCCCTAATAGCTTTCATATCAGTTACTATCCCTTTACCTTTTTCAACTTCCAACTCTCCTAAATACCAACGTTTCCATTTCGCTAAAGAATGAACAATTTCATGATCTACACCACCTAATTGAAAAGAAACAGGTCTTTCAACTCCATTTAAATTATCATTAAAACCAGATCCTTTAGAAACAAAAAGTGGTGCATTTACTTTAGTTAAGTTTAAGCGTTGTTTTAATTGAGTTTCAAATACTTCTTTTGACTTAGTGATTAATTGCTCACTTGCTAAACTTCTTTTAAATGTTTTCATGATAATAATTATTATTTACGAAGCAAATTTATATAGTTATTAAACCATAACCTTTGTTATGCTATCTTTTTTCAATGCTTTTATGTATTTTGCTTCATATATAAGCCATATATAAATATTTAAATATATTTTTGTTATCAATACATATTAATACAGCTTATGAACTTTCATTTAGATAGTACCGATAAAAAAATACTAAAACACCTTATAAAAGATGCCCGAATAAAAATAGTCGATATAGCTAGTTTTATCGGTGTTACCAGTGCTGCGATACACCAACGAATAGGAAAAATTAAACGTGGCGGTGTAATAAAAGAGTTTACGTTACGCTTAGACGAGAAGAAATTAGGATTTACCACTTGTGCCTTTGTAGGTGTCTTTTTAGATAAAAACAGTAATTACAATCAAATAATAGAACAATTAAAGCGTATTGAAGAAGTTGTAGAAGCACATTACACTACAGGTGAGTATGGCTTATTTGTAAAACTGTACACTAAAGATAATGACCACTTAATGAAGGTTTTAAACGGGAAAATAAAAATAATTAAAGAAGTTACTCGAACTGAAACCTTTATATCACTTGAAGAACCAATAAATAGAAGTATCGGGTTTTAATAACTAAGTGCAAATTTCATATAAAATGAACTATTTTGGAGGTTCAATCTTTTATTTAATTAAGCATTATCAGTAACTTCGGTATTTCAATTTAAAACTTAAGTTATTATGAGTAATTTCTCTATAGAAATGAGTGTTCGAGATTATGAATTAGACATGCAAGGAATTGTAAATAATTCAGTGTATCAAAATTATTTAGAACATGCTAGACATGAGTTTTTACACCACCACGGTATTGATTTTGCGGATTTAACTGAACGAGGTATTATTTTAGTTGTGAAAAGTATTGCAATGGATTTTAAAAACTCTTTAAAAAGCAAAGATAAATTTAAAGTTCAAGTAGAAACTTTTAAAGAGGGTCATTTAAAACTAGTTTTTAAGCAAACAATCATTCGTCTTTCAGATAACAAAGTAGCTTTATCGGCTAATGTAACTGGTGTTTGTTTGGTGAATAATAGATTAGTTAAACCGGAAACTATTCCGGAAATAAATAACTTTCTTGACTTACAGTAAAAAAGTAATAGTATCACTTTACTAACAGCTAAGCTATTAATAATAAACTAGATAAAAGCAACCCATTTTGATGAAGCCACTGGTTAATTAAAAACTTAACAAATACTTGTAATTCTATCTAAAAACACGAAATTTGAATTATGTTAGCACATTATATCTATAGGCAATATTGTTTTTATTTATTTTTACTATTAGGATTTGCAAACAATCTATATAGCCAAGATATTACCGGAAAAATAATTGACCAAGAAACCAAAGAACCAATACCTTACGTAAGTATTTTACTTAACGAAACTGAAGGAGGTATTAGTAATGAAGAAGGTGACTTTAGTATTACCTCGTCAAGACATATATTAAAAAATGACTCCGTTTATTTTTCTTCTATAGGCTATAAAACTAAAGCCGTTTTAGCACAAAAGCTAAAAAATATCACCATTTCCTTAGAACCGGAAATTCTTGAGTTATCAAGCGTCTATATTTCGGGGCAAAAACTTACTGCCAATGAAATTATAGATAAACTTAAAAATAATATAAAGAAAAACTATAATTCCAACTCTACAAAACATAGATTTTTCATGAGGGAATCGTTCAAACAATACTATAAAAAATTGAAATTTGATTATAAAAAATCTAGTATTAAGGAAATTTCAAAAGAACTTATTGATAGTATGGTAAGCTCTATTCCCAACCATACTTCGTATTACAATGAAACTCTAGGAGATTATTATACTAATTTTGAAAGAAACTATAAAAAACTTCATATTATAAAAACTTCAAAGCTATATAATAAAAATCAAGAAGTTTCTTTTGAAGGATTGCAAAAGAAGTTCATGCAAGTGCTGAATGATAATGTAAAGAAAAATTCTTATTTAAAAGTTAAGTCTGGTTTTTTCGGAACAAAAATTGGAGTTGACTCTATTGTAAATAGTGCTAAGAACTTTGATCAAATTGAACAGGAATACGAGCAAAAAAACTATTTTATTTCTCGTAAAAAAAGTATTGAAACTTTAACTAAAAACGTTTTTTATAATGAAGAATCAGAGATTAATGTTATTCGATCATCTGGTAGATATAATTTTGTAAAAAAAGATTATACTTATATTGATGGAGAATTGGTATACATCATTGAATTCTCTCCTAAACGCTATAAAGACTTTAAAGGGACCTTATATATAAATACAGATGACTTTGCAGTAATGCGCTTAGACTACAGCAATGCAAACCCTATTTATGATAAAATATTTAATATGTTTGGAGTTAACTTCAACCATGTTAAATATAGAGGGACAATGATTTTTAATAAGTTTGAAGGCAGCAATCAATATAGCTTAAAATACTTAAGTCATGAAAACGGCAGGTCTTTATTATTAAACAGACCACTTACTATCATAGAAAAAAACAAACATGTTAAAGGAAGAAGAAAACAAAATGAATTGCGACTTCAAATGAATTTTGATATTATTGATAGAGTAAAACGTGAACTTATTGTTTTTACTGAAAAAAACACTACTCCAGAAGAATTTATTAGCATTAAAGAGAAAAAGTTTGTTGATGTAAAATATTTCTCTAGTTACAATGCTGATTTCTGGAAAGGCTATAATATTATTGAGCCCAATAAAGCTATTAAAGAGTTTACAGATATTAAATAACAGGCTAAGAATTTTCAGGAACCTTCCCTTTTATACCCTCAAAAAAAGAATGCATAAATTTAAAGTCTTCCTCAACATTATCTGTCGGATAAAAAGGTTTTGAAATAATGTGTCTTTTATTCCCATAGTCAAATGCCACCATAACAATTGGCACATTAGCTAACTTTGCTATATAATAGAACCCAGTTTTCCATTTAGATACTTTTTTCCGTGTTCCTTCTGGTGCTATATTTAAAATAAACTTAGGATTCTTTTTAAACAACTGAGCATAAGCATCAACTGATTTTTGCCCTGGAGTTCTATCTAAAGCAAAACCTCCTACTTTACGCAAATACCATCCTAAAGGCCAAACAAACAGCTCTTTTTTGGCTACAAAATTAATTGTTGTATTGGTAACTTTTCTAAGTAGTAACCCCATGTGTAAATCATGCCAATGGGTGTGTGGTGCCGCAATAACAATGTACTGATTTAAGCCTCTTGGGAATTCCCCAAAAACATTCCATTTTAATATTTTAGAATAAATAAAATTATACATCAGCATCTGATTTATCGCGCAAATTTACACCATTTTATTATATTATAATTACTTTTATGCTCTATTGATTTATCATGAATTTTATACATAAAATTGTCAGCTACCTATACCCTATTAAAGTTAAGGAAATTTCTTCAGAAAGATCTGGTTCTTTGGAAGTAACTTTGGTAAATGGGAAGTTAGTAATCGATTCCGAAAACGCTAATTATAGTTATGGTAGTTTACAACAAGTATTAAAAAAAGGATTACATTCTATTGGAGCTGAAAAATTACAAAAACTCGAAAATATACTTGTTTTAGGTGTTGCTGGCGGAAGTGTAATTAAAACCCTAAAAAATGATTTTAATACTGATGCTAAAATTACTGGTGTAGAAATTGACCCTGTTGTTATTGAATTAGCAAATAGGTACTTTAAATTGAATAGTGTTTCAAATTTAGAGCTAGTTATTGCTGATGCATTTCAGTTTATAAAAACTACACAAGAAACTTATGATTTAATCATCATAGATATTTTTAATGACTCAAATATGCCAAATGAATTATTTGAAAATCAGTTTTGGTCATCTATACACAAATCCCTAAATAATAGCGGAAAGTGTTTATTTAACACAATTTATACTTCTAAAAAAGATTTACAAAGAAACCAACAGTTAACCACTCTATTAAAAAGTAAGTTTAAATCGATTAAGCAATTAAAAACGCATCGAATTAACGAACTATTTATTATAGAAAAATAAGATTACAACTCTCTAAACTCTTTATTTGCCTGCACTAAATCCTCTGGAGTATCTATACCAATTGACACATGAGTAGTTTCAACCATTTTAATGGTTTTATTAAACTCTAAATAACGTAATTGCTCTAATTTTTCAGTAGCCTCTAAATACTGCATAGGCATTTGTGTAAAGTCTAACAATGCTTGTTTCCTAAATGCATATATCCCTTGATGCTTAAAATATTTAGCTGTACTTTCTTCTCTAGCAAAAGGTATTGGATATCGTGAAAAATACAATGCTTTATTACTATTATCTACAACAACTTTAACTGCATTAGGGTTATTAATTTCCTCTATATCATTAATTTGATGCATGATAGACGCTAAATCTATTTCTTTATTAGTGTCATTTTTATACACAGCTAATAAATCCGTTAAGGCTTGTATATGCACATTAGGTTCATCTCCTTGAACATTTACCACAATATCGCAATCTATATTAGTAACTGCTTCAGCTATACGATCACTTCCGCATTCATGTTCAGCAATACTCATTATTGCCTTACCTCCATTATTCACTACTTCTTCAAAAATAATATCCGAATCCGTAACTACATATACTTCCGAAAACAACTTTGTGTTTACAGCATTTTCATATGTTCTTAAAATAACCGATTTCCCAGCTAAATCTTTCATTAACTTCCCTGGAAAACGTGACGCTTCATAGCGAGCTGGTATCATTGCAATTACTTTCATAATAATCTTTTAACTTTTAATTATATTCTAACAAACAAAAACTGATTATACCACATTGCTAATATTGATATTAATATTAAGATGATGGTTGTATACATATACTCTTTAGAAAATAATAATTTTGCTTTTTTTACAAGCACTACTAATGAACAAATAAAAGCTATTGTTGAAATAGCTATTACAGCATATTGTAACTCTGAAGTAAATTTCTCTAAATTTTTATAATAGACAAATATATAGGTTGTAAAAATTGTTAAGGCACTTAAACCACAACAAATGGCATATAATTTATTAAAATTCATAGGTTAACAATTTTTGTATTTATCATGAAGTCCATTTCCAGCTTCAATTAAAGGGATTATTTTTTCTAAACGAGTAATTTTAGTTGTTTCTCTTTTCGCTTCTGCTATATATTCCGAATATTCACGTTGTTTACTCAATGAAAGGGTATTGAAACTGTTCTTAAACTCAGCATCAGTATTCATTTTGTTTTCTATCAACTCCGGTATTTTAAAAGCCTTATTACGACCAGGTTTAATTTCTTTACCTAACTTCTGATTTTCAATAGCCTCTAATATATATGCTTTAACAAGCTCATTATCTGTCAACTGATTATTTTCAAAACGCCATTGACGCAATCCTTTGGTTTTCTCCTCTTGAGCATTAACTAACTTATTGTGTTCATCTTTTAAAAACACACCTTGAAAGAACCATATACCAACATGATGTTTAAATGCACCGAAACCAAGTACGTTTTTACCGTTTAATGAATATACAGGGCTATTCCATTTAACAGATTCTTCAAGTTCCGTAGTTAATACTATAGCTCTTAACTCATCTAATAATTCAGAGAAATTAGCATGTAATTCAATATACTCTTCTACACTAGTTACTTTTTTCAAACTCGCTTCTTTTTAAATTTTGACCTAATTTTTTTAAAAAAGAAAAACACACCCAATAATATTCCGACAACTAACACAATTGCTAAAATCGGTAAAAATATAGCAACAACTGACAATGCAGTGGCTCCACCAGTT
The DNA here is from genome assembly GCA_034110725.1 of Flavobacteriaceae bacterium. Classification (GTDB taxonomy): domain Bacteria; phylum Bacteroidota; class Bacteroidia; order Flavobacteriales; family Flavobacteriaceae. The sequence continues at coordinate 5,290 of JAWUYQ010000013.1, read as the reverse complement.
TCTACCGTAGCAACAATCGGGTTAGCTAAACCTGCTGTAGTAGTTGTTGAAGCAACTCTTGTAGTTGCGGCACTTCCTTTTATTGCCGCTGCTGTTCCTCCACCAGCTATAATAGCTAATGACCATGTTACAATAGGATCTAAATTAGCAGCAGTACTTACAACTACAGCTGTACCTGCAATTGCAGCTAACGGAACTGCTATAGTATCTAATAAATTATCAAAAACGGGGATATAATACGCAAGAACCTCTAAGATAGTTGCAATACCTAAAGTACAAATTGCAGTGATACTCCCAATCCATTCCCAACTTTCATTTAACGGTATTACTCCAAAATAAGAAGCTAAACTTAATGCAAATAAAGGAACGAAAATTCGGAATCCTACAGATGCAGCTAACCCTATTCCTAGAAAGATACTTATTAATGTTTCTGTGGTTTCAAGCATATAATTGAGTATTAATTATCCGTAAAGAAATCATCACCAAAACCAATTAAATATAGTTTTTCTTCAGCTCTGGTAATTGCGGTATACAACCAACGCATATAATCTTTATTTACACCGTCTTTTAAATAAGGTTGCTCTACAAAAACTGTTTTCCATTGTCCACCTTGTGATTTATGGCAAGTCATGGCATATGAAAACTTTACTTGCAAAGCGTTAAAGTACTTATTCTGTTTAATTTTCATAAACTTCTTATACTTTGAAGTCTCACTTTCATAATCCTTTTGTACTTCTTGATATAACTTGTTCCCATCTTCATAAGATAGCGCTGGTGTTTCTGCAGTAATAGTATCTAGCAACAATACTGTTTCAAAAGGTGCCATATTAGGATAATCCACCATTCGTACTTTTACTTCTGCAAAACGAAAACCATATAATTCTTTAAAAGAAAATATCTCCAAAACTTCAACAATATCACCGTTTGCAATAAAGCCAGCTTCACTATTTTCTTTTACCCAAAAATAATTATTCTTAACAACCATTAAATAATCACCAGCATTCAACTCATTTTCTTGAAATAAGATTCTATTACGAATTTGTTGGTTGTAAATATTTGCTCGCTTGTTTGAACGAACTATAATAGCGGTATCTTCTTTACTTTCTAAAGAATATGATTCTTCAATAGCGTTTTGTATATCATAACCATCTTGTAAACGAACTATATCTGGAAATGAACCTAGATTAAATTCGAAAGAATTGAAATAATTAGTAGCCAATTGCTCTCGCAACATGGTTGCATTTGTCAAAATACCAGATCCTTCCGCTTGACGCACTACTTCGTCTAATTCAATACAATCAACATCTTTATTATAATTCAGTGCTAATCGTTGTTCATCTAAAGCAGGACTTACATCTAGCTTAATTGGTGGTAACTGTGCAGTATCTCCTATAAAAACAAGCTTACATTTACTACCCGAATATACATATTGTAGTAAATCATCTAACAAAGAACCGTTTTCAAAAAGCTTAGAATCAGTATTTATATCAGAAATCATTGATGCTTCATCTACAATAAATATCGTATTCTTATGTTTATTTGGCTGCAAAACAAAACTAACTCCTCCTCCATTTTGCTTTTTCGGAAAATATATTTTTTTATGAATTGTGAGCGCTTCTCTCTTAGAATATTTTGAGATAACTTTTGCTGCACGACCTGTTGGCGCTAATAATACAGCACTTTTATGTGCATTCCACAAGCTATTTACTAAAGTACTAATCAATGTTGTTTTACCAGTACCTGCATATCCTTTTAAAACAAATAAATTGTCATCTTCATTATCTAGCACGAAATTTGCAAGTCGCTGTAACACAACATCTTGTTTTAATGTAAGATCAAATGGAAACTTTTCTTTTAATAAGACGTGAAACTGAGTACTGTTCATGTAATGAATCTAAAGTATAATAGTGGAATTCAAAGATAGTTAGTATTTTTTCTTTTATTACTTTACTGAATGAAAAAAAAATGTAAATTTGTGCAAAGACATTAATTAAATTTTATAGAAAAATGATAACAATACTTTTAATTGTTTTAACAATAGTAGCAATTTTTGCAATAGTAAAGTTGATTGATAAATTCGTGCCGCAAAATAAAAAATGGATCTTCACGATATTATTTTGGGTTGCTGCATTATTTATTGGTAATGCTTTATATAATTCTATTATGGAACCTATAGAATTCAAAAAAATTAAAAAAGCACGTTACGCAAAAGTAATTGACAACTTAAAGGATATTAGAGATGCTGAAGTTGCTCATAAAACAGTAACTGGAAAATATACTGGAGACTGGAATTCTTTAGTAAAATTTATTGATACTGCTAGATACACCTTAACACAACGTAGAGACACAACAATTATTGATATTGAACTATCAAAGCAATTTGGTATTGATATGACAAAAGATATTGTTATTATTGATACTTTAGGAACTGCTTCTGTTAAGGATTCAATCTTTAAAAATTCAGATCGTTATAAAACGATGATGAATATCCCTGGTGCTGATGCTAAATTTACTTTAAAAGCAGGAGAAATTGAAAAAGGAAGCTCTAAACTTGCCGTATTTGAAGCTAAAATGGATAAGAAACTAGTTTTAGCAGATCAACCAGCATACTTAGTATTTGCAGAATCAGAAACTGTAGCTGTTGATGGTGTAAATGGTCCTGACATCAGTGTTGGATCTATGGAAGAAATTAGTACAAATGGTAACTGGCCAAGATACTATGACGAAAAGAAGTAATATAAATTTACTATCTAATACAATATTGTCCGTTCAAGCTAGCTTGAATGGACTTTCTTTTTGTATAGTGGATATCATTGAAAACAATATTCTATTCCTGAAGGAAGTTCACTTTGACGAACAAAAAAACCCTATAGAAATAGAAAGGCTATTAATAGCTGAATTTGAAACCACTACTCTGTTACAACAAGAGTTCAAGCAAGTTAATTTAATTCATCAAAACAACATTTGTACTTTTGTACCAAAAGGATTATATGATGAAAACAACTTGATTGATTACTTAAAATTCAATAATAAAATTTTTGAATCAGATTTTATTGCAGTTGATGAAATTACTACTAAAGAAATTATGTCAGTTTATGTTCCGTTTGTGAATATAAACAACTTCTTTTTCGAACGTTTTGGAAGTTTTGAGTACCACCATTCAAGTACAATTGTGGTTGAAAAATTACTAAAAGTTGCTACTGTTACAACAAATAAATTATATTGTAATGTTTCTCTTACATCGTTTGAATTAATTCATATTAAAAATGGAGAGTTAAACTTATTCAACTCTTTTGAGTTTAATACCAAGGAAGATTTTATTTATTATATTCTGTTTACCATTGAGCAATTACAATTGGATACAGAAATTATCGATTTAATTTTATTAGGTGAAATTGGCTTAGATGATGAGTTATATAGTATCTTATACCAATACATCCGAAATATTTCTTTCGGTAGCAGAAACACTCAGTTTACTGCAAGAGACATTGAACAAAAACCAAAATATGGCTACAATCACTTTAGCCTATTAAATACATTTTAAATGCGAATAATTTCCGGAAAATATAAAGGCAGACGAATTACTGCTCCAAAAAAATTACCTGTACGACCAACAACTGACTTAGCAAAAGAATCTTTATTTAATATTTTAAACAATGATTTTTATTTTAATGAAATCACCTTGTTAGATTTATTTTCAGGAACTGGTAATATCAGTTATGAATTTGCTTCTAGAGGTTGCACACAGATAACTGCTGTTGATGGAGATCATGGTTGTGCTGCATTTATTAGAAAAACTGCTGAAGAATTTGAGTTTGATATTAACGTAATTAAAAGCGATGTATTTAAGTTCTTAGAGCGTGTAAAGCTAAAAGCCAATGTAGTATTTGCTGATCCTCCTTATGATCTTAGTGATGAGAAATTTGCTGAAATTCGTCAATTAGTTTTTGATAATAATATCCTAACAGACAATGGTTATTTAATCATTGAACATTCTACGTACACCAAATTGGATCATTTAGATAACTTTAGTTATTCTAAGAAATATGGTGGTTGTATGTTTAGTTTTTTCGAACACCCACAAGTTAAACCACAAGAAGAAGAGTAGTAAACAACTGTTTATCAACAACTAAAAAATAATTATCCAATATAAAACTCAATTTATTTCCGTAACTTTAAGAGACAAATTAATTCTCATGAGTTATGAAAAAAATTACACTCTTTATAATTGTATTAGCTACATCATTTTCATTTTTCGCACAAAATACGTCAGAAATCTTATGGAAAATTGGCGCACCTAATAGTGATCTAAATATAAACAAAGGGGATACTGTTATTTGGATTTGGAGTGACAATTTAACTCACACTGTAACAAGCCTTCCTACTAGTAAAGAAGAGTTTGATAGTAAAGACAAAATTGGGCTAGGAGTTACTTTTAGTCATACATTCACTAAAATTGGGGATTTCCCATACCAATGTAACATACACCCAATGAATATGTTTGGTACAATTCACGTGCGTGTTTTAGGTATAAAAGATGAAGAAGTTACAAAAGTAAGTGTCTTCCCAAACCCTGTTTTTAATCAGTTAACAATATCATCTCCTGTTATAATCGATAAAATAAATATTACCAACATTTCAGGAAAAAAAATACTAGAAAGAAATATTCATGCCAATCAAATAAACATTGATATGTCAAACTACAGAAATGGTATGTATTTTATTCAAATTGAAAGCGATGTTAAAATAAACACCTTTAGAATAATAAAAAAATAAGCAGACAATAAGCCGGATTCTGTCCTCTTAAAAAGAGTCCTTATCATTTATCTAGCACTACAATTACTTGTAGCATCGAACCGTTTACCCTCCAACTTCGGGCGTACAACCCTCAAACATTGGTTTACATAACGTTGCACCACATAGAGTTTACCTGGTTTCACTACAGCATTACCTGTACATACTTTCTGTTGCACTTGTCCGCGTCTCACGACGGACGGGCGTTACCCGCTATATTGTACTATGGTGTCCGGACTTTCCTCTCTTCATTTCTGAACAGCGATAAGATAGTCTGCTTATAGCGCAAAAATAGTATTAAAATGTTAATAACTCCGCTTAAAATTCTGAATTCTGAATTCAATATTCTCAATTGAATATCTATATTTGTGATGTTAATATTTTTCAATGGAACATTTTGTAGTATCGGCAAGAAAATACAGACCTAAAACATTTACCGATGTTGTTGGGCAACAAGCAATAACCAATACTTTACTTAATGCAATTGAAAATAATC
>JAWUYQ010000012.1:0-7578 GCA_034110725.1 Flavobacteriaceae bacterium | reverse complement strand
GGAAAACCAGCGTATAAAGGTGATTTATCTAATATTACTAAGTTGAATGGGTATCTTGATAATGCGCATAAAAAATTTAAAAGCATTCATGTAGGAGGAACAAATGGTAAAGGTTCTTCTAGTCATATGTTAGCTTCAATATTGCAAGAAGCTGGATATAAAGTAGGTTTGTATACTTCACCGCATTTAAAAGACTTTAGGGAGCGTATAAAGATTAATGGTAAAATGATTTCTGAGGAGTATGTTGTTGATTTTGTAGAAAAGCATCAATCTTTTTTTACTGAAAATGCACTATCCTTTTTTGAAATGACTGTTGGGATGGCATTTGATTATTTTGCAAATGAACAAGTTGATATTGCTATTATCGAAGTTGGCTTAGGAGGTAGGTTAGATGCTACTAATATTATCACTCCAGAGGTGTCGTTAATTACTAATATAGGGATAGACCATACTGTTTTTCTTGGTAATGATTTAAAAAGTATTGCGTTTGAAAAAGCTGGGATTATTAAGGAGAATATTCCAGTTGTTATTAGCGAGACTCAAGTCGAGACTCAAAAAGTATTTGAAGATAAAGCCGTTTCAGTTAATGCACGATTAGTATTTGCAGATAAAGAAGTTGTTAAAGCTTATGAAGCTGATTTACTAGGAGAGTATCAGCAAAAGAATATCAAAGGTGTAGTTGCTGTAGTTGATCAATTAAAAGGTTTTAGTGTAAATACTTCTGAAATTGAATCGGGGCTTTTAAAAACGGTTGAAAATACAGGTTTGTTGGGAAGGTGGCAAATTTTACAAGAAGAGCCAAAAGTTATTTGCGATACTGCACATAATAAAGAAGGGTTAAAATTAACAATGCAGCAGTTGTTAAAAGAACCTTATGAGGAGTTGAGAATAGTTTTTGGAGTTGTATCAGATAAGGATTTGACTTCAATTTTACCGCTATTACCTAAAAATGCACATTATTATTTTTGTTCACCTAATATACCAAGAGCAATGCCAGTTGAGGACTTGTATGAGTCTGCTACAGATTTTGGATTGAAAGGGGTGAAGTACAATTCTGTAAATGAAGCTCTTAAGGCTGCAAAAATTCATTCGTTTCAAAATGATGTGATATATATAGGAGGCAGTACTTTTGTTGTAGCAGAAATTCTTTAAAAATTAGTTTAAAAAATAGTTGTAGACTCCAAAATAGATGTTATATTTGCACCCGCAATCAGTTATTAGGGCAATTAGCTCAGTTGGTTCAGAGCACCTCGTTTACACCGAGGGGGTCGGGGGTTCGAATCCCTCATAACCCACAAAAAAAGCGTTACAGTTATGTAGCGCTTTTTTTATGTTTATTATTTTGTGCTTTTAAAGTAATTCTAGGATGCGTTCTAAAGCCATTCCTCTTGATCCTTTTATTAATATAGTGCAATTGTTCAATTCGTTGGTATAGCTATCTGAAAGCGAACTAAAATCATTAAAGGACTTTGTTTTGTTGTTGTGGTTTGTCTTTTTAAAATTCTCACCGATAATGTAGCTATGTTTTATGTTTAGGCCTTCTAAGTAGTCTATGATATTCTGATGTTCTTCTTTGCTGGTTTCTCCAAGTTCAAACATGTCGCCAATGAATACAGCCTTATTCTCTGTTTCAAGCTGACTAAAACTGTCTAACGCTGCTTTCATGCTTGTAGGGTTAGCGTTGTATGCGTCAAGAATGATTTTATTGGTGTTTTTGTGGATTATTTGTGATCTGTTGTTGTTTGGGGTGTATGTTTCAATCGCATTGATAATGTCTAGAGTATTTATATCAAAATATGAACCAATGCTTATAGCGGCTGCAATATTAGTGAAGTTGTAGCTTCCAATTAAATTACTCTTAATGTTTTGTTTTTTGTAGTTTACTGTTACTGTAGGGTTAGCTTTTAGAAAAGTGATTTTACTGTCTGAGCTGTCATTTTCTGAAAAAGTAATAGAGTCTATGTTGTTTGATTGCTCAACTTGTGTATTGTTGTCTGAATTTACAAACGCTTTTTTGTTATTGTCTCTTAGGTGTTCGTAAAGTTCGCTTTTGGCTTTTATAACACCTTCTAGATTTCCGAATCCTTCAAGATGTGCTTTTCCGAAATTAGTAATATATCCGTAATCTGGATTTGCTATGTTGGCCAATAATTCTATTTCCCCAAAGTTATTTGCTCCCATTTCTACGATTCCTATTTCTGTAGACTCATTCATAGACAGTAAAGTCAATGGAACGCCAATATGGTTGTTTAAATTCCCTTTAGTGGCTGTGGTTTTGTATTTCTTGCTCAGAACACAATTGATTAATTCTTTTGTGGTTGTTTTTCCGTTACTTCCGGTTAGGGCTATTATTGGGATATTTAATTGTGTTCTATGGTATTTGGCTAGCTCCTGAAGGGTTTCTAAAGTGTCTTTTACTAGAATTGTGTTTTCTTGTGTGTAATTTTTGTCGTCAATAATAGCGTAAGCAGCTCCTTTTTCAAGTGCTGTTTTGGCGAACTTATTTCCATTAAAGTTTTCTCCACTTAATGAAACGAATAGATTGTTCTTTTTGATTGTTCTAGTGTCAGTACTTATTCCACTAGATTTTTTAAATATATTATAAATCTCTGTAGTATTCATGTTGTATAAATTTTCCACAAAAAAAGCCCTAATAAAAATTAGAGCTTTTTTGTTATGTATTAAATCTCTTCAGATTATCTAGGAGATTTTCTATTTCCTTTTCCTTTTGATTTAGCACCTACTCTAGACATTGCACATCTAAATCCGATGTAGTCAGTTGCCATAGCTTCTGGGTAAAACCTTCTTTGTGCAGGGTCTAACCAGTATTCTCTATCTTTCCATGATCCACCTTTATAAACTCTTACTTCGTCATTTACAAGAGATGTTCTCTTAGATGACCCATCGTATTCTTTAGTCATTACTCCAGCTGAATCAACAGTTACAGAGTGTTTAGGTGAGTTGTACATGTTTCTAGATTCGTCCCCTTTATCACCTTCTTCACCTTCGTCATCTCCACCTGCAGAGAAGTATCTACTAGATGCTTTATCACCATCTCTAAAGTTAATGTTGTCAGATTTATTGAAGTTAGTTCTTAAGTATGTTTCATTGTCGTCAACTGGTACTTGAGCAATTTGCCCAGGTAATGTTGTTGCAATAACTTTTCCTGTTGCTAAAGTATCATATCCAATAGAGTCAGCAGTAATAATTGCTACTTTTCCGTCTTCTCCAATTTTATTTTTTGTAAATACGTTACCTCTATAGTAGTTAAAATCACTCATTTCATCATCTACGATAGGTCTGTAAACATCAGCAACCCATTCAGCAACATTACCTGCCATGTCATATAGTCCAAAATCATTTGGATCGTAAGACATTACTTCTGCAGTAATATCAGCACCATCATCAGACCATCCAGCAATTCCACCGTAATCTCCATCACCTTGTTTGAAGTTGGCGTTATGATCTCCTCTTGTTACTCTTTTTCCAGATCTTGTGTACTGACCACTCCAAGGGTATTTTTTTCTACCTCTATGTACGTTGTAGCTTCTTAATTCAGACATTCCTAAAGCGGCGAATTCCCATTCAGCTTCAGTTGGTAATCTGTATCCTGGTTGTAAAATACCTGTAGATCTTGTTGCGTAGATGTTAATTTCTTCACCGTCAGCATTCGTCTGTGGGTTTTTACTTTTCTTTTTACCACCGTTTAATATATCATCATTTCCACCGTAAGTAGATGAAGGAGAAATAATGTATGTGTTAGTGTTAAAATTTGAGTCTGCAGTTACATCTGTAATTTTCGCGTCTTCTTTCAAGAATCCGTTTCTTTCTAATGCGTCCTCGTTTATACGGTCAGTTCTCCAAACACAAAATTGATTTGCTTGGATCCAGCTAACTCCAACTACGGGGTAGTTTTGGTAAGCAGGATGACGTAAGTAATTATTAGTCATAACTTCGTTGTATCCTAGTCTGTTTCTCCAAACTAAAGTATCAGGTACAACTCCGTTATATATTTGTGTAAAGTTTTCGTTTTCTGGTGGGTATACTTTTTTAGTCCAATCTAAGTATTCCATGTACATTACGTTTGTAACCTCTGTTTCATCCATATAGAATGATTGAACATGTTGTTGGTTTGGTGAGTTATTCCAATCGTGCATCGGATCATCATTCACTTGACCTTTGGTAAACGTACCACCTTCAATAAACACTACTCCAGGTGCAGTTTCCTGCTCTTGATATTTTGTGTTGTATTGAAAACCACCTTCTTTGGAGTTAATTTTCCATCCAGTAGCTCTTGATCCTCCTTTTTTTCCTTTACCGCAACTTGTAGTTGCTAATACAGTAAGGATAACTAAAAATTTTAGGGCAAAATGTTTTCTCATATACATAACTTAAATTCAGAGATAGTTCAAGTGCGCAATATAATAAATATACGTTATAATGCAACACTTTTGTAAAAAATAGTTTTGACTTTGTTTAAAGTCTTCTGTCCTTCTTTTAACGACAGATAAGACAAATATATTGTTTACTTTTGAAAAAAAAAGATATTTACACTAAAATTGAAAATGATACGTTTTAGCATTATGAATATAAAAGAAACATTGCTTTTTATCCTGATATTTTGTTTTTCAATAGCTATTTTTTCTCAAGAAAAAGATTTTTTTTTAAAATGGGGAGAAAATAATCAGGTCCGTTTTTCGTCTGATAATGCTGTTAATGTCTATGGTTTTCAGATGGAAAATTTCATATATGATGTAGATAAAAAAACGCTTTTATTTGGCGCAAATATAAAATCGAATGTATCAGGGTTTAATACTGGTATTACTTCTGTAGTGTATGAAAGTATGACTTCTGATCAGCTTAATGGGTATGATAAAAGCCTGGTCAAAAGCGAAATTGACTTTAAAGTACAAAGAACAAATTCAAGAGGTGTTTTAGGTAGCTATGTAGAGTTTAATCCAATTGTAAGAATCAATGGGCAATATAAAAAAGTAATGTCTATTAAGTTTGATTTTGGTCAAAGTTCCAAATTATCAGCATCTTCGTCTTTTATACCTGCTCCATCAATTATGAATTCATTAATGTCAACCGGTGAGTGGTATCGTTTTTACATCGAAAAAACAGGGGTGTATAAATTGGATAGAAACTTTTTAGCAAGCCTTGGCGTTAATGTAGCTGGTGTTAATCCTAAAAATATTCGTCTTTTTGGTAATGGAGGTAAAGCAATACCATTGTCAAATGCAAATGTTTCAAAATTTGACGTTACCGAAAATGCAATTAAATTTATAGGTGAAAATGATGGTGTTATTAACGACGAAGATTATTTGTTGTTTTATGGTGTTAGTTCCTCAGGTTTTGATGCTGAAAATGACACGCATATTAATCCATATATTGATAAAACTTATTATTATATTAATGTTAGTTCGCAAGCTGGTAAAAGAATACAGGGTATAGTAGAGCCGTCAGGTGGAGTAACTACTATATTCAATACTTTTAATGAATATCAATATTACGAAGTTGATAAAAATAATTTAGTGCAATTAGGGAGAAGATGGTATGGCGATGGATTTGATGTTAATTCCAATCAGTCATTCGTGTTTAATTTTCCTCGCATAGATGTGTCTCAACAAGTTCGTTTGAATGTGAAAGCTGCAGCAACTGCAACGTCATCAACTAATATGACAGTTTCGTTAAGTAGTTCTGTAAATAATGAAACTTTATTTTTTGGAACAATATCAGCAACAACTTTAGCATCTGGCGCTTCTTTTTCAGGTCTTAAAAATGCGGATCAAAACTTAGTTGTAAATTTGAAATACAACAATAATTCAAACCCAAGTGCAAATGCTTTTTTAGATTATGTGTCTATTGAGGCGACATCGTTTTTAAAGTCTGTGGGATTGCAATTTCCATTTAGAAATAATCAGGCAGGATCAACCACTGGTATTGGAGAATATGTTGTTACTGATGCAGTATCTATTTCAGAAGTTTGGGATGTAACGGATATTTATAATGTCAGGTCAAAATTAAATTCGAGTGCTTCAATATTTACTTTTAAAGCTTCTTTAGGCGAGGCAAGAGAATATGTAGCTGTTGTTGATTCAGATTTTTATACCCCTTTAAAAGATTTGTCGAGTACTGTAAATAATAGAAATATTAAGGGAACTATTTTTCAAGCAGCTAGTGGGGGGCTTGAAGATGTGGATTATTTAGTAATCACACCTGCGTCTTTACAAACGCAAGCTAATCGTTTAGCTAATATTAACGCCTCTAATTTAGGGTTACGTACTCGAGTGGTCACGTTGGAAGATATTTATGCGGAATTTAATACAGGGAACCAAGATATTGGTGCTATTAGAAACTTTGTAAGATATATGTATCAAAACGGTGTAACAGATAAGTTAAAGTATTTGTGCTTGTTTGGAGATGCTTCTTTTGATATGAAAGATAGAACTTCAAATAATACTAATATAGTTCCTACGTTTCATGCGTTGCAAAGTTTTAGTCTCGTTTCAGGATATATGTCTGATGATTACTTTGGTATGATGGATGATCATGAAGGGGCAATGGGAAGTTCCGATAGATTGGATATTGCGGTTGGTAGGATTATTGCTGATAATTTGCAGCAAGCCACGGAAATGGTTACAAAAGTACAGCAGTACTATGAGCAAGGGTCTTATGGTAGCTGGAGGAATAGGATGACAATTCTTTCTGATGATGTTGATGTGGATTGGGAATTCACTTTAGAAAATGAGTTGGATATTTTAGCAGATGAAATAGTTGATGAAAAACCATTTATTAATATGGTTAAGTTGCATTCTGATTCCTTTTTACAAGAATCTTCTGCAGGAGGAGAGTTATATCCTCAGGCAACAGAGTCTCTGTTAAATAACATTCAACTAGGAAGCTTGGTTGTAAATTATTTTGGCCATGGAGGTGAAGATGGTTTAGCGCACGAACGCTTGTTTCAGAAAAATGATGCACAAGATTTGAGTAATATTTGCAGGTATAATTTATTGGTAACTGTTACTTGTGAGTTTACAAGGTTTGATAATCCTTTAAGACAAACAGGCGGAGAGTTTGCGTACTGGAATCCAAGTGGAGGTGCAGTTTCATTGGTAGCTACCACAAGGGAGATTGTTGTTGGCTTGGGGATAACTGTTAATAAAGAGTTGGCTAAATATCTTTTTGATTATGATGATACGGGTTATGTGTCAATTGCGGAGGCGGTACGTTTGTCTAAAAATAATATAGCTAATTCATTGAAAAGAGTTGTGTTTAGTATTGGTGATCCAGCATTAAAGTTAGCGATACCTAAACCGAATATAAAATTAACTCATATAAATAATATACCTGTAGGTGACCCAAGTGCTCCGAATCTTGAGGCGCTAGGACGTGTGGTCTTATCTGGAGAGGTTGTAGACGATGGAGGGCAATTAATTTCTGATTATAGTGGGAAGCTTTCAACTACCATTTATGACAAAAAACAAAATAGATCTACTTTAGGTAATGATGGTACTACGGGCGGAAGTGGGCTTTTAATTTTAAATTATGAAAACCTAGGAGAAATAGTTTTTAGAG
>JAWUYQ010000011.1:0-12310 GCA_034110725.1 Flavobacteriaceae bacterium | reverse complement strand
CCTTGTTTTCCATAACTACATATTCCGTATCTTTTTCAAATAAAGTATATGCTTTTAGTAATTGATTTAAGGTATGGATTCGTTCACTTTTTATACTAAAGTCCCTGTATAATTCTTCTTTCTCTTCTGCTTCTTTTTCAGTTTCAAGGTTCTGATCTTCAATTTTCGCGATTTCAGTACCAATGTCTGGCATTACAAAGAAATCTCTATTATCACCACCAGATAAATAGTCAATACCTTTATCGGTAAGTTCTATTTGATTATTTTTTTCTTCAATTACGAAATATAGTTCGGAATCAACTTTTGGCATCTCCTTGTTGTTGTCTGCCATGTGAAAGTTTTCAGTTTTTTGAAGTAACTGACGAATTCCTTCTTCACTTAAAAACTTTATTAATGCTTTGTTTTTTGGTAATCCTCTAAAAACACGTAGTAATTGTATGCCACCTTCTTTAGTATCGCCTGATTTTATTAACTTTTTTGCATCAGATAAAACGCCAACTAAATGCTTACGTTGTATTTCTACAATATCAGCAACTTTAGGTTTTAATTCAGTAAACTCATGTCTGTCTCCTTGAGGAACAGGACCAGAAATAATCAATGGCGTACGAGCATCATCAACTAAAACAGAATCAACTTCATCAATAATTGCATAATTGTGCTTACGTTGTACTAAATCTTCTGGAGCGTGTGACATGTTATCACGTAAGTAATCAAAACCAAATTCATTATTTGTACCGTAAGTAATATCGGCATTATAAGCGGCTCTTCTTTCAGGAGAGTTTGGTTGGTAATAATCAATACAATCAACAGTTAACCCGTGAAATTGAAAGATAGGTGCCATCCAAGCGCTATCACGTTTTGCAAGATAGTCGTTTACCGTAACCAAGTGAACTCCGTTACCTGTAAGTGCATTTAAGTATACAGGAAGTGTTGCTACTAATGTTTTTCCTTCCCCAGTATGCATTTCAGCAATTTTTCCTTGATGCATTGCAATACCACCAATAAGTTGGACGTCATAATGAATCATGTTCCAAACTACTGGAGTTCCGGCAGCATCCCAAGAAGTTTGCCATACAGCATTGTCACCAACTAAAGAGATATGTTCTTTTGTAGCTGATAACTCTCTATCGTATGTAGATGCAGTAACAGAAATTGTATCTTCATTAGTGAAACGTTTTGCAGTTTCTTTTACGACAGCATAGGCTTCGGGTAAAATCTCTAATAATACTTGTTCAGTAACTTCATATGCTTCTACGTTCAACGCATCTATTTGAGCATATAGAGTTTCCTTCTTGTCAATATCAGCTGTTGCTTCAATTTCTTCTTTTAATGATTTTATAGTGTCGTTAATATTTAAAATAGAATCTGCTATTTTAGTTTTAAAAGTACTAGTTTTAGCTCTTAATTCATCATGAGAAAGATTAACTAAAGTAGGTTCAATCTTTCTGATTTTATCTACTAGGGGTTGTATTTCTTTGATATCTTTTTGAGACTTATCTCCAACAAATACTTTAAGTATTTTATTTATGAAATCCATGATGTAAAAATTTTATTCCTGTATTCAGGAGTTAATTATTCGAAATTAATTCGAATAAAAGGGTTATGTTATTACAAGCTTATTGTTAGATAAGCATGTTAGTTGATTAAATAAAAAAAAGTCTCTATCAAGAGACTTTTACTTATTTAATTAATATTCTTCCTCGTTCCAAAGATAATCTTCTTCGGTGGGGTAGTCAGGCCAAATTTCTTCAATAGAATCATATTGATCTCCCTCGTCTTCAATTGCTTGAAGATTTTCAACAACTTCTAAAGGAGAACCAGTTCTAATTGCATAATCGATTAACTCATCCTTTGTTGCCGGCCATGGTGCATCACTTAAATGTGACGCTAATTCTAGAGTCCAATACATAATTGTAACTAATTTTTAATTTTAAGCAAAAATAATTTTTTAAATGAATAAATCAAGTAAAAAGTTAATTATTTCAGTATTATTTATAAGAACGTTTTTTTTATCACTAAAAATGGTGATTAAACTAAGGTTTTTAAAGTATGTTTAATACTTTTTAGGAATCCACTTTACTTCATCAGCACCTAAATCAAAGGACAACTTTCGTGCCAATACAAAAAGGTAGTCAGAAAGTCTATTTAGGTACATTAAAGCACGTTCGTCAAAAGGAGAAATTTCATTTAAAGCACTCGCTAAGCGTTCAGCTCGCCTACATACACAACGTGCAATGTGACAATATGACACTGTGGTATGTCCTCCAGGAAGTACAAAATGAGTCATGGGCGATAAGCTTTCCTCCATTTTGTCTATTTCAGTCTCTAAAAGAGTGATTTCTTCTTCAGTAACTTTTGGAATATTCAAGCGTTCTTTACCGTTTTTTAAAAGACTCTTGTCTGGATCAGTAGCTAAAATAGCTCCTAGTGTAAATAATTTGTCTTGTATTTGGATTAGAATTTCTTTAGAGTGCTTGTCGATTTCTTGGTCTCTAATTAATCCAATATATGAATTTAATTCATCTACTGTACCATAGCTATCTATTCTGATATGGTGTTTTGGGACTCGTGTTCCGCCAAATAGGGCAGTAGTTCCTTTATCACCAGTTTTTGTATATACTTTCATGTCAAAATTTATTTTTGTCATTCCCTAGAAAGAGGGAATCTTTTGTAAGTTAAAAAAATCAAAGCTTAAAAATAAAAGTTGCTATGTTTAAGAGTTTGTTTTTTCCTTTTCTTGTTACTGCAATTTAAGGAATTGAAATTAAATTAGTGAAGAATATTGAAGTTTATGTGCTAAAATTTTAGGTAAGAACTTATTATTTTTAAGCTGTTTTTAATTATTGACGCTCGTCTGCCATATTTTACGACGGCTCATGAATATTGTTCATTTTGTCTTGACACAAAACGAACCAAAAAGTCAATTCATTAATTAGGAAATTACTTCGTACCATTCACTTTCGAATCTTCATGCGTCATGCTACGCATCGCAATTCCGACTCTTCGTTCATTATTCCTGATTATGAAAAGGGGCGTTGTTATTCTTTTCTTTTTTTACTCACGTCAATCTGAACTTGTTTCAGATTCTCATTATTAAGCTTGATTACTAGAATAATGAGATTCCGAAATAAATTTGGAATGACACTTGAAAACAATTATGTCACAAGTGTATTTATATTATGGGTATTTATTGTAGAAGGCGCCTTATGTGATTAAAATAATTTAAGCTCTTATAATAAAGTGCTCTTTGTGTTTTGTTTCTGTTCTAAAAAAAACATAACCCCAAAAAAAGGTATCAATTGTAATGGTGACTTTTGGATGGTTTTTAATTGTTTCCCAAGCCTCTTCCATTTCCTTTGACCAATGAATATCGTCGAATATAAATACGGAATCGGTACTGGTGTTTTCTATTAGGGCGTTAAAATATTCCAGCGTAGCCTTTTTCTGATGGTTTCCATCAAAATAGATTAAATCATAGGCTAAGGAGTCTTCTTTTAGGAAAGAAGAGAAATCGGTAACTATAGGAGAAATCTTATCTAGCTGATGTTTTTTGAATTGTTGTTGTGCTATTTTGGAAGTTTCGGGGCAGCCTTCTAAAGTTGTTATTTTTGTTTTAGGATTGCCGAAAGCAATTGCAGACGAAGCTAGTCCTAATGAAGTTCCGAGTTCAAGTACAGTGTCAAAATCAAAATATTGAGACAATCGAGTAAGTAATTGCCCTCTTTTTTGTGTTATACCGGCTGTTTTTGCAATTGCGGAAATAACACGAGTATTACTTTTGAAAACTCTACTACCGGCTCCAAAATCAGTTACTTTAATACTATTATTATTGCTTAGTAGTTCCTTACGATAAACACTAAGTTTATCGTAAGTTGAATACTTTTTTTTGTCATAAAAACATTTCGTTATTAAGTCATAAACAAATGGAGAATGTACCCCGTGTTCATTTGTTGAGCTTAATAGAAATTTTATGTATGCTATTGCTTGAAACATTTTAATTATTCTCCTTCAAGTTTAGCTGATAATTCAAGCCAACGCATTTCTTTTTTGTCTATAGTGTCAGCAAGTTGTTTTATTTTTTTAGAGACATCCAAAATTTCTTCTTGAGTATATTCTTTAGTGGCAAAGCTACTTTCTAGTTCCTTTTTCTCTCGTTCAATTTTTTTGATGTCTTTTTCTAAACGATTGTATTCTTTTTGCTCATTAAAACTAAGTTGCACTTTAGTCTCTTTTTTCCAAGACGTTTTTACTGTTTTGTCTACGGATTTTAATTGTTGAGTTGGAGCACCACTATCTTCATATGATCTGAAGTCAGAATAATTTCCTGGGAAATCTTCAATAATTCCTTCTCCTCTAAACACAAATAAATGATCAACTACTTTATCCATAAAGTATCTATCGTGAGAAACAACTAATAGACATCCGGGGTAGTCTAATAGGAAGTTTTCAAGAACACTTAAGGTAACAATGTCTAAATCATTTGTAGGTTCATCTAAAATTAAAAAGTTAGGGTTTTGAATTAAAACAGTACATAAATACAGTCTTTTACGTTCCCCTCCTGATAATTTTTCTACTTGATCGTATTGTTTTTTCTTGTCGAATAAAAAACGTTCTAGTAATTGTGAAGCTGATATTTTACGTCCTTTTGAAAGTGGAATATAATCTCCAAATTCTCTAATTACTTCAATTACTTTTTGCCCTTCTTTTATCTTTATACCTTTTTGAGTATAATACCCAAATTTAACAGTTTCTCCAGTGATAACCTTTCCTGCGTCTGGTTTATCGGTATTAGTTAACATGTTTAGGAAAGTAGATTTCCCAGTACCGTTTTTACCAATAATTCCGATACGTTCACCTCTTATAAATGAATAATTAAATTTTTCTAAAATTATTTTTTCACCGTATGCTTTGTATGCATTATGGAATTCAACAATTTTATTACCCAAACGCTCCATGTTAATTTCTAATTCCATGGAATGTTCCTTACGTCTGGAATGTGCTTTTTCTTTTATTTCGAAAAAATCATCTATTCTAGATTTAGATTTTGTGGTACGTGCTTTTGGTTGACGACGCATCCAATCTAATTCTTTTTTAAATAAATTTTTTGCTTTCCCTATTTCGGTATTGGCAGCATTTACACGTGCTTCTTTTTTCTCTAAATAATAGGAGTAATTCCCTTTGTAGCTATATAATTGTCCGTTTTCTAGTTCAATAATTTCATTACAAACACGTTCTAAGAAAAACCTATCGTGAGTAACCATGAAAAGGGTAATACTTTCTTTTTTGAAATATGCTTCTAGCCACTCAATCATTTCTAAATCCAAATGATTGGTAGGCTCATCTAAAATTAATAAGTCAGGTTTACTGATAAGAATAGTAGCTAGGGCTAAACGTTTTTTTTGTCCTCCTGAAAGTAGGCTTACTTTTTTATCTAGTTCTTCAAGTTTTAATTTGAATAATATCTGCTTGTATTGTGTTTCAAAATCCCAAGCATTATGTTGGTCCATCAAGTCAAACGCTTTTTGGTATGCATCCCCATCATCAGGGTTTTCTAAAGCTTTTTCATATTGTTGAATAATTTTTAGAATCTTATTATCAGATGCAAAAATTGTTTGTTCAATAGTTAACGTTTCATCAAAAATATCTTCTTGAGATAAGAAAGAAATTGACAATTCTTTTCGTTTTACAATTTGTCCGGAATCAGCTTGGTCACGACCAGTAATGATATTCAGAATAGTAGATTTTCCTGTACCATTTTTTGCTATAAAAGCAATTTTCTGATCCTTGTTAATTCCGAATGAGATATTGTCAAACAATACACGTTCACCGTATGATTTCGATATATTTTCTACAGATAAGTAGTTCACTTTTTTATTTTTTTACAAATTAAGTCGAATTTCTTTAGATATAAGGTATAAAGTTTCATTATTACTATCGAAAAGTTATATTTGTGACTTACTAAAAAATGAAAATAAATGAAAATTAAGTCCTTACTTATTTTTTTACTATTAATAAATTTGATCTTTACTTCTTGTATTTCTAGTAAACAGACTGTTTATATGCAGAATAGGGATCAAGTTCTTGAGGAGGTAATGTTGACTAAGCAATTGCCGCCTTATCGTTTGCAAATTAACGATGTATTGAGTATTCGTGTAAAAGCTTTGGATCAGGAATTAGTAGGGATGTTTAATCCAATATCTTCTGTGGATAATGTAGCTGCACTATCTAGATCAGGTTTATATTCTGATGGTTTTTTGATTGATGATCATGGTGAAATAAATATGCCTACTTTAGGTAAAATAGGAGTGCTAAACTTAACTGTTGAAGAAATAAAAGAATAAATTGAAAAAGTATTAATTTAGGAGTACTTTAAAAAAGAAGCAAATATTTTTGTTACTGTTAAATTAGGGGGGATTAAGTTCACTACTTTTGGAGAAATCACAGGGAAAGGTACTCATGTTATCTTTCAGGAGCGTGTAAATATCTTTGAGGCAATAGCAAACGCAGGTGATATACCACTAATGGGAAATAAAAAAGATGTACTTATTATCAGGCCGTACCCCGGCGGGAATAAAATACACCATATTGATTTAACAAGTAGTAATATATTTGAATCTGATTTTTTTTATATACAGCCCAATGATATGATATATGTTAAGCCATTACCGCAAAAAGCATGGGGGTTTGGTCAAACAGGTTTGCAGTCGTTTACAACTTTGCTGAGTGTTTTTTCTACTTTAGTTACTACCTATTTTTTAATAAAAACATTATAGACTTATGTTAGATCAAGATTTTAATATTCCTGACTTTAAGCCTATGATTAATTTTAAAGAGTTATTCTTTAAAATATTGAGTAAGTGGTACTGGTATGTAATTTCTTTAGCAATTTGTTATGGAATAGCACACTCCGTTAATGTACGAAAAAAAAGCATTTATAGGTTTGGAACTCAAGTAGTAGTTTCAAAAGCGCAAAACCCTTTTTTTTCGTCAAATACTAGCTTAACTTTTAATTGGGGGGGGGTGTCCGATAAGGTTCAAACCACAATGACATTATTAAAGTCAAGATCTCACAATGAAAAAGTAGTTGATTATTTACAGTTTTATGTAGATTATGAAAAGCAAGCTAAATACTGGTCATATGATGCGTATAAGAAAGTGCCTTATACAGTAAAAGTAGATACTTCAAGAGCACAACTGTATGGGAAAGATATTGTAATTAAACCAATTTCGGAAACGGAATTTGAGCTGTCTATTGATTTAAATACTCCAAATCTAAAGTTGTTTGACTATAATAAGAAAAAACAAAGTGTAGTAAGTGTTAAACAAGGGGTGTTTAAGAAGAAATATAAGGTTAATGAGAAAATTGAATTACCTTATTTATCAATAACCTTAGTGCCTTACTTGGAAGTGCCTTTTTATGCTCAAAAGTTCACTATTAAATTTTCAAATTTCAATAGTAAGGTGGCAACTTATAAGAGGGTTTCAATAGATAATGATATAGCTAGTCCGGCAATCTTAAATTTAGTTAAATTGGGGCCGAATAAAGATAGGTCAATTGATTATTTAAATGCTTCAGTTAAGGTGTTAAGTATAGATCAGTTAAGAAGGAAGAATCAATTTGCAACTAATACGATTAAGTTTGTTGATAGCATGCTAATCAGCCTAAAGGTTCAGGTTGGAAATGATGAAGATGAGTTGAATAATTTTAGAGAGAAAACAAATTCATTAGATCTTGAAGCTGATGCAGCCAAACTTTCAGCAGAATTAACTGCTGTTGATTTTGACAAAGAGATAATAAATAAGAAATTAGATTATATATCGGAGTTAGAAAAGTATCTAAGACTAAGTAAGGATTTTACTAAACTCCCTGCTCCTTCAATTGCAGGACTAGAGGAAGGCAACATAGTTTCAAATACAGGTAAAATTGTGTCACTTTCAGTTGAACGATCAAAGTATGAATATACTTTAAAGGAAGGGGCTCCTAGGTTTGCTGAACTAGACAGGGATATTAATTCCTTAAAAGTAATTTTATTTGAGAATATTAAAGCTTATAGAAGCGCTTTGGATATTGAATTAAAATCTATAAATAGAAGGGTAGGTAAAGTTCAAAGTAAATTTTCTACATTACCTAAAGACCAGCAACAGTATATAAATATAGAACGAAAATATCAGTTAAGTAGTGGGATGTATGATATGTTCTTTAATAAAAGGAGTGAGGCAGGTTTGGTTATGGCTGCTAATGTTTCAGATTTATTAGTAATTGATGAAGCAAAAGATGTTGGTCAAGGTCCAGTAGGTCCAAATCATAAACTAAATTATATTTCTGCTCTTATTGCAGGGCTGTTATTACCAACATTTTTGATAGTTCTGTTTTTTCTGTTAAATAATAAAATTACAGGCCCTGAGGATCTGAGTTTTTTATCGAAGATACCTATTTTAGGTATTATAGGTAAAAGCTCTACACCAATGGTAGTTTTTGAGCGCTCAAAATCTCCAGTGTCTGAATCCTTTAGAGCCATGCGTTCAAGCTTAGAGTTTTTGTATAAAAAACAAAAATTAAAACAAGATACTAGAACAATCCTTGTAACATCATCTGTAAGTGGTGAGGGTAAAACATTTACCTCAATCAATATTGCAAGTTTGTATGCAATGAGTGGTAAGAATACGGTACTTATTGGTTTAGATTTAAGGAAACCTAAAATATTTGATGATTTTAATTTGCATAATAAAGTTGGTGTAGTTAATTATCTGATTAAAAATAAAAATTTATCAGAAATTATTCAAAAAACACACATTCCTAATCTAGATTTGGTTACTTCAGGTCCAATTCCACCAAACCCATCAGAGTTACTAATAAGTGATGAAATGGAAGAGTTAATGAGTGAGTTAAAAGAAAAGTACGATTATATAGTATTGGATACGCCACCTTTGGGATTAGTCACTGATGCGTTGGATTTAACGAAATTTTCGGATGCAAATATTTATATGACTAGGCAAGACTATACTAAAAAAGGAATGTTAGGGTTGATAAACGAAAAATATGAGAATAAAGAAATAGAAAATCTTAGTCTAGTGTTAAATCATTATAAAACTAAAACAGGTTATGGCTACGGCTACGGCTATGGTTATGGTGTGTATGGAAATGGATATCATGAAGTAGATGAAGATGATAGTGTACTCGAGAAAATAAAAAAGGCATTAAGTAGAATACTTAAAACTAAATAATGATCACTAAAAATGAGTCATGGCTGTTTGAAATAACACCAAAAAACAACTTATTTAGTTTGAACTTAAAAGAAGTTTGGAACTATAGGGATTTACTAATGTTATTTGTAAGACGTGATGTTGTAACGGTGTATAAACAAACTGTACTAGGTCCATTGTGGTACTTAATAGAACCTTTGTTTACGGCTGTAGTTTTTACCTTGATATTTAATAATGTAGCAAATATATCTACAGGAGAAATTCCGCCATTCTTATTTAATTTAGCGGGTATTACAATATGGAATTATTTTAAAACATGTTTGACTAATACCTCTTCTACATTTAATGCTAATGCAAATATATTTGGTAAAGTATACTTTCCACGTATGGTTATTCCTATATCAGTAGTGATATCAAACCTATTTAGGTTTGGAATACAGATGTTAATATTTATAGTTTTTTATATTTATTATTATTTCAACGGAGCTAATATTAGCTTAAATAGTTATGCTTTTTTATTCCCAATTATGATAATAATAATGGGGCTTTTAGGGCTTGGTATGGGGATGTTTTTATCGTCATTAATAAGTAAGTATAGAGATTTTAGAGTGTTAATTTCGTTTGGTATACAGTTATTAATGTATTTATCAGCAGTAATGTATCCTATATCTTTTTTTAAAGAAAAGATGCCGGATTATGTTTGGCTGGTAGAGTATAACCCTTTGGCGTTTGTAATAGAACAAGTTAGATATATGCTGTTGAACACTACAACTACAAAATTCAATGTAGTCATGTTTATTTACGTTATGTTATTTACAGTTGTGATTTTGATTTTGGGAGCTTTGGTATTTAATAAAGCAGAAAAGAATTTTATTGATACCGTTTAAAATGAAACTGAAAGATGAGTAAAGACGTAATTTTAAAAGTAGAAAATCTTAGTAAGCAATATCGTTTAGGAGAAGTTGGAGTTGGAACTATTTCTGATGATTTAAAACGATGGTGGTATAAAATCAGGGGAAAAAAGGATCCCTTTTTAAAAATTGGAGATGTCAATGATAGAGCATCAGTAGGTGACTCATCTTATGTATGGGCTTTACAAGAAATTGATTTCAAAGTAAATAGAGGAGAAGTACTTGGTATTATAGGTAAAAATGGTGCGGGAAAATCTACATTGCTTAAAATATTATCTAGAGTAACGGGGCCTACTTTGGGAACAGTAAAATCAAAAGGAAAAATAGCCTCTTTGTTAGAAGTAGGAACAGGTTTTCATCCAGAATTAACAGGACGAGAAAATGTTTTCCTTAACGGAGCTATTATGGGAATGTCTAAAAAAGAGATTGCTGATAAGTTAGAAGAAATCATAGATTTTTCAGGCTGTCAAAGGTATATAGACACCCCAACTAAAAGGTATTCCTCAGGAATGAAGGTAAGGTTAGCATTTGCTGTTGCAGCACATTTAGAGCCAGATATTTTGGTAATTGATGAGGTTTTAGCTGTAGGAGATGCTGAATTTCAGAAAAAGGCTATTGGTAAAATGCAAGATATTGCTAGTGGAGATGGTCGTACGGTTTTATTTGTAAGTCATAATATGACAGCAGTACAAAATTTATGTACTAGAGCAATTATTATAGATAAAGGAAGAGTCTCTTTTGATGGGGATGTAGATGAAGCTATACAGAAATACATTTCTGAAAACAACACACTTTCTACATCTTTATTAAAAGAGAGAGAGGATAGATCAGGTAATGGTTTGCTGAAATTTACAGATATAGAGTTCAATAATGGAAGCCCAGTTTTTTTAGGCAAAGAACTACTTGTTAAACTTCATTTTGTTGCAAAAGAAAAAATAGAGAATCTTGATCTTGCTATTACAATTTGTAAAGGTTATGAAGAGCGATTATTAACCATTGATAATGTTTTTCAAGGCGAACAACTTACAGTCCAAAAAGGTGAGGGCTATATATCAGTTTTATTACCTAAAATTTATTTTTTATCAGGCTTATATTCAGTGAATATATGGAGTGCACAACATGGTTCTGTATTGGATTATGTAATTAATGGAGCAAGCCTCAAAATTGAAGATAATGATGTATATGGAACTGGTAAGATTTTAAGTTCTAAAAAGCATGGAGTTGTTTATTCTGAAAAATGTACTTGGGAAGTTAAAATGTGATTAAGTATGTTTTAGTAAAATGGCAGGAGTCATATATAGTGTTTTATTGCTAAATACATATAAAAAATTATTAATAATATATTGCGTAGTTGTTTGTATTGTTTTCAACTACAATTGGTGTCCCTTTTTTTTAAGTAATGAGAAGAACAGACTAAAAAGAGTTATTTATGCTGAGTAATCTGATTGAGAATTTTGATAAAGTGTTATTAAAAAAAATAGGGCTTGTTCTTTTAGTGACTTTTGTATCTAGTAGTATCTATAGTACTGTAAGTGAATTAACACTACCCAAGGATAATATTCTAGGTTCTTCTTTTATAACCCTTTTAGTTTACTCTAAAAAGTTTTTAGCTGGTGTTTCTTTTTTATTAATAATAGCTTTCTATTTATTAAAAAAGAAGATATTTACTTGGGCAGTTTTAGATGAAAAATATAAAATAATTAATATAGTTGCTGTATTAACTCTTTTTTGGAGTTTTTGTTTTTATGATTATAATTATTTTTTAGATACATTGGATATATTTGATAGACTGTTACTTTGTTTATTTGTTTGTATAGCTTTTTTTAACCCTTTTTTTTTAATTTTTGTGGTAATTCAAAGTTTAGTAATATCTAAACAGTTTGAAGTACCTGACTTTTTTAATTATACCTATACAGATAAAAGGGTGGTTATTGATATAATTATTACGACTTGGCTATTTATGTTAACTAAGGTTTTCCTATTTAAAAAAGTAAGAAACTCTATTTTAATAATTATTTATGTTGGTATAATTTCAAACTGGTATTTGTTAGCAGGTATAGGAAAAATAGAGCTAGATTGGCACTCTATTAATAATACATATAATTTGTTTGCCTCTGCTTTAGATTATGGTTGGTTACACTTTTTAGATGATCAAACTAAATTACGGTCTGCAAGCTTAATAAAAAATAATAACT
>JAWUYQ010000010.1:0-33934 GCA_034110725.1 Flavobacteriaceae bacterium | reverse complement strand
AAGAAATGATGACTGAAATATCTAATGTTCATAAGGCTATTCAGCCTCAAGAAACATTATTTGTTGTTGATGCCATGACAGGTCAAGATGCTGTTAATACTGCAAAAGCCTTTAATGATTTATTGAATTTTGATGGAGTTATTCTTACAAAATTAGATGGTGATACTCGTGGTGGAGCTGCAATTTCAATTAAATCAGTAGTAAATAAACCAATTAAATTTATTGGTACTGGAGAGAAAATGGAAGCTATTGATGTTTTTCATCCTTCTCGTATGGCTGATCGTATCCTTGGGATGGGAGATGTTGTTTCTTTAGTTGAAAGAGCGCCAGACCATTTTGATGAAGAAGAGGCTAGAAAACTTCAAAAGAAGATTGCTAAAAATCAATTTGGATTTGACGATTTCTTAAAACAAATTCAACAAGTAAAGAAAATGGGTAATATGAAGGACTTAATGGGTATGATCCCTGGTGCTTCTAAAGCCATGAAAGGAATGGATATTGATGATGATGCTTTTAAATATATTGAAGCTATTATATATTCAATGACTCCGGGTGAACGTCAAAAACCATCTGTGATTAATGCTAATAGAAAGAAACGTATTGCTAAAGGAGCAGGTAGATCTGTTCAAGAAGTGAATCAGTTGCTAAAGCAGTTTAATCAAATGAGTAAAATGATGAAGATGATGCAAGGTGGCGGCGGAAAGAAGATGATGCAAATGATGCAAGGAATGAAATAAATAAAAAGTGCGCTGCCAAGAAATTGACGGCGTTTTTTTATAGATAAATATAACAACACAATTAACAATGCTATAGTAACTAGTTATAGCTTAAAATTAAAAGAATGATATTACTAGACGGTAGAAAAACAAGTAATGATATCAAAGATGAAATAACTATTGAAGTGGCTAGAATTAAGGCTAATGGCGGGAAAACTCCTCATTTGGCTGCTATATTAGTAGGTACAGATGGAGCAAGTATGACTTATGTAGGAGCTAAAGTTAAAGCTTGTAATCAAATAGGGTTTGATTCAACGTTAATAGATTTGCCAAAAGAAACCACTGAGAAAGTACTATTAAGCGAGATTGACAAATTAAATAATGATGATAGTGTTGATGGTTTTATTGTTCAATTACCATTGCCAAAACATATTGATGAGCAAAAGGTTTTAAAGGCAATTAATCCAGATAAGGATGTTGATGGGTTTCATCCTACCAATGTAGGAAGAATGGCATTGGATTTACCATGTTTTTTACCGGCGACACCTTATGGGATTTTAGAGCTATTGGAACGTTATGACATAGAGACTTCTGGTAAGAATGTAGTAGTTATGGGACGTAGTCATATTGTTGGACGCCCGATGAGTATTTTAATGAGCCAAAAGCGTAAAGCTGGTGATGCTACTGTGACTTTAGTGCACAGTAGAACTAAGGATTTAAAAAGTTTTACTCAAAAAGCAGATATCATTATTGTCGCAATAGGTATTTCTGAATTTTTAAAAGGAGATATGGTAAAAGAAGGAGTGGTTATTGTAGATGTAGGGATTACTCGTTTACCTGATGCGACTAAAAAATCTGGTTTTCGCTTAGCAGGTGATGTTGAGTTTGAAAGTGTAAGTAAAAAAGCAAGTTACATTACGCCAGTTCCTGGTGGAGTAGGTCCAATGACTATTGCAATGCTATTAAAGAATACATTATTAGCAGGAGAGCGTCACGGAGCGAATTCATAAGCTAAATTATATAAAAACTAAAAAGCCAAAATCATTTGATTTTGGCTTTTTAGTTTTCTAAGATACCTTACTCGACTCGTCAGTAAGTACTATTAACTCTTTTAATTCTTCTGGAGTAATATCACGCCATTGCCCTACGGGGACATCTAATGAGATATTCATAATTCGCACACGCTTCAGTTTAATAACTTCATACTCTAAATATTCACACATACGTCTAATTTGTCTGTTGAGCCCTTGGGTTAGTGTTATTTTAAAAGTATACTTGCTAACAGGTTCTACTTTACAATTACGAGTTATGGTGTCTAAAATAGGAATGCCGCTTCCCATTTTTTTAAGAAAATCTTGTGTAATTTGTTTATCGACAGTTACTAAGTATTCTTTTTCGTGATTGTTTCTTGCGCGTAATATTTTATTTACAATATCTCCATCATTAGTAAGGAAAATTAATCCTTCACTTGGTTTATCTAAACGTCCTATAGGAAATATACGAGTAGGGTAGTTTATATAATCTACAATGTTGTCTTTTTCAACTCTAGTGTCTGTAGTACAAACAATACCGACTGGTTTGTTAAAGGCTAAATAAACAGGTTTTTCCTTTGATTCAGATATTAACTTACCGTCAACTTTAACTTCATCCGTAGGAGCTATTTTTGTTCCCATTTCTGGCACTACACCGTTTATGGTTACTCTACCTTGGTCAATTAATTTATCCGCTGCTCTACGTGAACAATATCCAGCTTCGCTTAAAAATTTATTGATTCTTGTTAATTGTATATCTCCCATAATCAGGTTGCCTTTGGTGTGTTAAAAAGAGTTTTAAAGATACAAAAAAAGCTACCTGTTTAAAGATAGCTTTAATTTATATTTAAAAATGTAAGCTTATATTTTTGCAAACATTTTTTCCATTTTTATTTTTTGTTCAGCTGCTAATTCAGCATCAACTAAAATTCTACCAGAATGCTCATCAGTAATAACTTTTTTACGACTAGCAATTTCTACTTGAACTTGTGGTGGTATCGTAAAGAATGATCCTCCAGCAGCACCACGTTCAATTGCAACAATAGCTAAACCATTTTTTACGTTAGTTCTGATTCTATTATAAGCAATCATCAAACGCTCTTCAATTTGCTTTTGATATTTTTCAGATTTCTCTAATAAAGCTTCTTCTTCTTTTTCAGTTTCAGAAAGAATTTCATTTAAAGCATCTTTTTTGTGAGATAAGTGAGTTTCCTTGTCAGTTAATCGCTCTTGCGCTTTTCCAATTACTTCACTTTTGTGCTCTATTTGTGCTTTAAATTCTTTAACGTTCTTTTCAGCTAATTCAATTTCCAATTCTTGAAATTCAGTTTCCTTAGCTAAAGAGTTGTACTCTCTGTTGTTACGAACGTTATCTTGTTGTTTGGTATATTTTTTAATTAAAACCTTAGATTCTTCAATACCATTTAACTTTGCTTTAATATTATCTTTAAGCGTTTCAATGTCATTGTTGAAATTTTCAACTCTTAAGCTTAATCCAGCTACTTCGTCTTCTAAATCTTCAACTTCTAAAGGAAGCTCTCCTCTTACATTTCTGATTTCATCAATACGAGAATCGATTAATTGCAAGTTATATAATGCTCTCAACTTATCTTCTACTGAAATTTCTTTTTTCTTTGCCATATCTAAAAATAATTGACTGGATTAGTATTAATGCCTGATAAAACGATTGCAAAATTAGGTATTTTTTTACTAAGAAACTCATATAAAAGTGTTTTTGTGTACTGTTCACTTTCATAATGACCAATGTCACATAATATAATACTCTCTTCTGCTTGGTAGAAGTCGTGATATTTTAAGTCAGATGTAATGTAAACGTCTGCCCCTGATGTTTTTGCGTTTTTAATTGCGCTACTTCCGGAACCTCCTAAAACGGCAACTTTTTGAATATTTTTTCCAAGTAAATTTGAATGCCTTACACAAGAAGTATTCATTTCTTTTTTTAGAAAAGCTAAAAATTCATTTTCATTCATTGGAACGGTAAATTCTCCAGTCATTCCTAAGCCAATATTCTGATGTGTATTGGTTAGTTTCGTTACTTCGTAAGCAACTTCTTCATATGGATGATTTGTAAAGAGAGTTTTTAATATTTTAGACTCTAAATGTTTCTCAAATGTCACACTGATTTGTGTTTCATTTTCAGTATGAAATTCTCCTTTTACACCTATTTTTGGGTTAGAGTTTTCATTACCTTTATAGGTGCCTTTACCTGAGGTATTAAAGCTACATTCATCATAGTTCCCAATGTTTCCTGCGCCAGCATTAAATAGTGCTTCTCTAACCCTTTCTACATTTATATCTGGAACATATGTGGTTAGCTTGTAAATAAAATCAGATTTAGGAATTAGTGTTTTCCTATTAGTTAAATTTAATTTATCACAAATAGTACTATTAACACCGTTTTGAACGTTATCTAATGCAGTGTGAGTAGCATAAATAGCGATGTCATTTTTTATAGCCTTAACTATTACCTTGTTAACATAATCTTGACCATTAAATTTTTTAATACCAGAAAACACAATAGGATGAAAACTCACAATCAAATTGCACTTTTTAGCAATAGCTTCATCAACTACCTCCTCAAGTGTATCATGTGTTATCAGAATTCCTGTTAATACGGTGTTTTTGTCTCCAACAAGTAACCCAACATTATCATAGCTTTCAGCATAAGCTAAAGGAGCCAATTCTTCCATGTGTTGAATAACATCTTTTATTTCCATAGTAATAGTAGTTGAAAAGCTTATTAATTATTGAATTTCAAAGATACATATTTATCATTTGCGAGTACAGTGTAGATAGTTTACTTTCGTGTTGTGCAATTTTTAAGAAAAATTTTATATCCGTTTTCAATCATTTATGATGTTGTAACATCTGTTAGGAATTTCTTTTTTGATAAAGAGGTTTTTAAAAGTAAAAGTTATGACTTCCCAGTTTTAGCAGTGGGTAACTTATGCGTTGGAGGAACAGGAAAATCGCCAATGATTGAGTATTTAATTCGATTGTTAAAGGGAGATTTTAGTGTTGCAACATTGAGTAGGGGTTATCGAAGAAAATCTGAAGGGTTTCAGCTAGGAAACTTAAGATCTACAGCTGATGATTTGGGTGATGAGCCTATGCAATTTCATCAAAAATTCCCTGATATTAAAGTTGCGGTTGATGCCGATAGGCAAAATGGAATTTCACAATTAGTAAAAAAAGTAAATCCGGATGTTGTCTTATTAGACGACGCTTTTCAACATAGGAAAGTCACAGCTGGATTTTATGTATTACTGACAAAATACGATTCGTTATTTGTAGATGATTTAATATTGCCTGCAGGAAACTTAAGAGAATCAAAACGAGGGGCTAAACGAGCTAATGTAATTATCGTTACAAAATGCCCTAAAGATCTATCGCTTGAAGAACAAACTAGGATAAGAAAAAAACTTAATCCATTATCAAGTCAACAAGTATTCTTTACTTGTATATCCTATGCTAAAGAAGTTAGAGGGAATAATGAATCAAAATTATTGATTTCATTAGATAAATTGAGGTTTACTTTAGTAACTGGGATAGCTAACCCAAGACCATTAGTGAAATATTGAAATAATTTAAATCTTAACTTTGAACACATTTCATATAAAGATCATCATAACTTTTCTGATAAAGAATTAAAAGAGCTTTCTAAAAAGCAATTGATTATTACTACAGAAAAAGATTATATGCGTTTGAAGGACTCACTTTCAAATGTGTTTTACTTGCCAATTGTTACAGAATTTTTAAATGGACAAGATGTTTTTAATAAAAAAGTTATGTCATTTGTAAATAGCTAGGTTTTAAAAAAAACTCCTAAAAAAGGAACTTGCTTTTAATAAAAGTAAAAAAAGGATGTCAAGATTTATTTTGTTAATTGTAGGTATATTTTATTAAAGAAAGTATCAGTTTTAAAAGGCTTAGATAATATGTCGTTAAAGCCTGCTTCATTAAACAGTATTAGATCTTCTTTTTCAATTGTAATAGCTGTAAGTGCTATTATGGGTATGCTAGTATCAAAGGCACGTATTTGTTTTGTGGCTTCTATTCCTCCAATACCGGGCATATGAATATCCATTAGTATTAAATCAAATTGTTGTTCTTGTACCTTTAAAACGGCATCTTCACCATTGTCAGCAGTTACACAGTTAATTTCTTTTTTAGTAAGTGTTTTTTGTGTTATTAGCTGATTTATTTTAACATCATCAACTAATAAAACGTTCTTGTTTTTAAGTATTTCTAATAGGTCTGTAGGGAATATTTCGGTGCTTTTTGGTACGTCAATACTTTCTCTTTTCGCAAGATCTAAAGTGATTTCAAAGAAAAAAGTTGTTCCTACATTTGGTTCACTTTTTAATTGAATTTTACTGCCCATAATTTCTAACAGGTTTTTAACGATGGTTAAGCCTAAGCCAGTACCACCATATTTTCTGTTAATTTCTACAGAACCTTGGGAGAAACTTTCAAATATTTCTTCTTGCTTATCATATGAAATTCCAATCCCACTATCTTTCACTTCAATTAGTAAATCAATAGTATTTAGGTTGCCTCCTGTTTTTGTAACATTTAAACTAACATTTCCCTTTTTTGTAAACTTGATTGCATTACTTGTTAAGTTAATTAGGATTTGAGATAGACGTAAAGAATCGCCTAAAAGATATTCTGGAATACTTTCTTCAAAGTTTAAATGCAACTTGGTATTATTGTCTTTCGCTGCTTTGTTTTGAGTAAACAAAACCTCTTCTGTTAATTTTTTTAAATTGAAAGGTATTTTTTCGAGCTCTACTTTTTTAGCTTCAATTTTGTTGACATCAAGAATATCATTAATAAATGTTAGTAAGTAATCGCCAGAAAAGCGCAGAGATTTTAAGTACCCTTTCTGTGATTCCTTAGGGTCTTCATCTAGTAATAAGTCAGTTAGTCCAGTAACAGTGTACAAAGGGGTTCTTAACTCATGTGTGATTGTTGAAAGAAAATTTGCTTTTGCTTTGGTGGCCTTTTCTGCTTCATCTTTAGCAATTATCAATTGATAATTGGTGCTTTGTAATAATAAATTAGCTTTCTTTCTCTTCTGATTATTGTTGAATAAAAAGATAATGAAAGAAAAGAATAAAATTAAGAAAGCCAAACCTAAGAAAGTCAATATTTGACTTTGTCTAAGTTGCTCATCTTTTTGGCGAATATTTTCTTCTTTTTGTTCAATAAGTCTATCCTGTTTATCAAAATCTAATTTAGCAATTGATTCAGCTGACAAACGCACTTCGTTAATACTATAGATACTATCCATTAACTTATTATGTGTTTTTAATAACTCAATTGCCTTTGAAGGATTTCCGTTGTCTTCATAGATAGTACTAAGTGTTTTGTACCCATTAGTAATAATCAATCGGTATTTATTTGCCATACCCATATCAATAGCTTCTTTACAGCTATTAATCGCATCTGTATGTAAATTTAACTCATTTAAGGCTTGGGATTTATGAAGTAAAATGTCAGCTTGTTCTCTTGTTTGGGCATATCTTTTTGCTTCCTTGTAAGCTTGGTCAAATGCTTTGTTTGCTTTGCTAAAATCTTTTTTTCGTAAGTATAGCTTTCCTTTATTTT
Organism: Flavobacteriaceae bacterium; assembly: GCA_034110725.1. Taxonomy (GTDB): domain Bacteria; phylum Bacteroidota; class Bacteroidia; order Flavobacteriales; family Flavobacteriaceae. The sequence goes on along the minus strand of JAWUYQ010000010.1, from coordinate 26,553 downwards.
TGAAAATTTTAGTTCTACTGCTAAATAACGATAACGATTTATAAATATTTAATGCTTCATCAAAGTAAACTAGAGCTTGGTGGTAGTTTCCTAACTCTGTATGCAACAACCCTTGTGCGTTTCTTGTTTTTGCTAATTCTTCTTCAAATCTATTGTCGTTTTGAATTTTGGAGGCCTTGTTTAAATTTTCACTAGATTCTTGAAATTTATTATGGTGCATTAAGATATTTCCAATTTCACGGTAAACCTTTGCTTCGTATTCAGGGTTATTGATTTTAATCGCTAGAGATAATGCATTATTGCAATGTTTCAATGCTTCGTCATAATCAAGAATTCTTTTTACATCTTTTGCTTTTTCTAAATATTCAAAAATTTGATCTTCAATTTCAGCATCGCTTTGCGCAAAAAATGAAACGGAAGTTAATAATAAAACACAGAATATAATCTGCTTTATAAGTGCTTTCATGTATATATTGTTAAAGTGTAACTTGCTATTAATTCTTTGTTTGCTAAAATGTTAGTTTTAAGCTAAATAAAGATAGCTATTTGAGTGATTCTTGCCAAATAGTTTTCTTGTAAGATTAAAGAGAGGATTATTTACTTAAAATCTTAATTAAATCAACAAGTCTGTTACTATAACCTATTTCATTATCATACCAGCCAACAATTTTTATCATCTTACCAATAACAGAAGTTAGCTGAGCATCAAAAGTACATGAGTAAGGGCTATTGATGATGTCTACTGATACTATTGGGTCTTCAGTATAATCTAATATTCCTTTTAAGTTAGTACTGGCAGCTTTCTTAAAAGCATTGTTTATAGCTTCAATGCTAGTTTCTTCTTTAACATTTAAAGTAATGTCAGTTAATGAGCCATCTGGCACAGGAACTCTAATCCCACAGCCTCCAATTGTATTGGAAAGTTTAGGGAAAATATTAGTTAAGGCTTTTGCGGCACCTGTAGAAGTTGGAATTATAGATTGTGTAGCAGCTCTTGCTCTTCTCAAATCTCTATGAGGCTGATCGTGTAAACTTTGATCGGTAGTAAAAGAGTGTATTGTGGTAATGTATGCCTGTTCTATTCCGCATAATTCATCTATGATTTTAATCATAGGTGCGGCATTGTTAGTGGTACATGAGGCATTAGACACTATTGTTTCAGTTCCATCTAAGATAGCTTCATTTACACCTATTACAACCATTTTAATATCATCTGATTCTGGAGGAACAGCTAATATTGCTTTTTTAGCTCCGTTATTCAAATGATAATTTAATTCTGTAGAGGTTTTAAATTTTCCTGTAGCTTCAATTACAATATCAACATCAAAAGGTTTCCAGTTAATGTTTTCAATGGTTTTATGATTGCTTAAAGGGATTGTAGTATTGTTTACGACTATGTGTTCTGCATTCGCAGAAATTGTAGCATTACTCACTCCATGAATACTGTCGTATTTTAGTAGGTGAGCTAATGTTTTAGTATCTGCTAAATCATTAATAGCGACAACTTCAATAGTAGGGTTATCGATAAGTAATCTAAAAAGACTTCTGCCAATTCTACCAAAACCGTTTATTGCTATTCTTGTTTTATTTTTCAAGAGCTATAAAATATGTTTATGTGCTTTGTATGAAGAACGTACTAATGCACCACTTTCTACATGTCTAAAGCCAAGCTCTTTTCCGATTTTTTCATACTCAGCAAATTCATCAGGAGTAACAAAACGTTGTACGGGTAAATGTTTCTTACTTGGTTGTAAGTATTGGCCAATGGTTACAATATCTACATTTGCATTTCTTATATCGTGTAAAGTTTCAATAACCTCTTCTTTAGTTTCTCCTAAACCAAGCATAATACCTGTTTTGGTTCTTCGTTGTCCGTTAGCTTTTAAATAGCGTAATACTTCTAAACTACGTTCATATTTTGCTTGTATTCTAACTTCCCTAGTTAATCTTTTTACTGTTTCCATGTTATGTGAAATAACCTCTGGAGCAACATTAATCATTGTGTCTAAGTGTCTTTCTATTCCTTGGAAATCAGGAATTAAAGTTTCTAGGGTTGTTTTTGGATTCATTCTTCGGACAGCTTTAACAGTTTCAGACCAAATAATAGTTCCCATGTCTTTTAAATCATCTCTATCAACAGACGTTAATACGGCATGTTTAATGTTCATAATTTTTATAGACCTACCTATTTTTTCGGGTTCATCCCAATCTACAGTTTCAGGTCTACCCGTTTTTACTCCACAAAACCCACATGATCGTGTACAAGTATTACCAAGTATCATAAAAGTAGCAGTTCCTTCTCCCCAACATTCTCCCATATTTGGGCAACTACCAGAGGTACAAATTGTATTTAATTTGTATTTGTCAACTAAACTTCTTAATTCAGTATATTTTTTTCCAACAGGTAGTTTTACTTTTAACCATTTTGGTTTTCCTTTTGGAGGTAATACGCTAGATTGATCTGTGTTCATAAAAATTTATTTCTAAGGGTAGACAAAGGTAAACAGAAAATTAGTATTATTTATAACAATGTTGTTATATACAACATACTAAGAGAAAAGTATGTTATTTTTTTTGCTGAATAATCTCTGCTAGTAATTTTCGAGCACGTAATAATTTTACTTTTACATTTGTCATTGGCTCATTAATTTCTTTTGCAATTTCTTTATAACTCATCTCCTGAAAGTACCGTAATTGAATTACTTCCTGGTAATGGGGTTTTAGCTTTTTTATATCACGTAATAATTTTGCTAAATTTTGTTCAATGATAATTTTATCTTCTGCTGAAGGAGCATCATCAATAATGTCAGGAAGTACATTGTGATCCTTGTTCAAATTATTTAAAGTGATAGACGTTTTCTTTTTACGTAAAATATCGTGATGAATATTTTTAGATATAGTGATTAACCATGTACTAAATTTATATTCTTCGTTGAATAAATCAATTTTATGAAAAGCTTTAGAAAATGTTTGAATAGTGATGTCTTCAGCGTCAATTTCATTTTGAGTTCGTTTTAACTGAAACCCATAAACTTCTTTCCAATAGGTGTCTAATAAAAAATTAAACGCACTTTGGTTGCCTTTCTTAGCTTTCGCAATTTGTTGTAATAATATGTCGTTATTTAATTCCAATGATTTGGTTTTGAAAACCTATTTGTTATAAATATAGTTAATTGAAATAGAATTAAAAAGATTTCTAAAAAAGGAATTGCTAAAATTAGATCTTGTTCTTTTAGTTTTTTAGCAGAAAAGCCATAAACAAGATATTGAACTAAAATTCGTGTTCCGAAAATGATTAGCACCAATTCCCATTGAAAAAGAAAACTTATTAGGACAATAAATAATGTCCAGAACAAAACCTGTGACACGTAAAATAAACCTAAAAAAACCTGGTCTTTTCCTTTGTAGTGGTTAGCTGTAGAAACATGTCTTCTTTTCTGTTTGAACCATTCAGAAAGTGTTTTCGAAGGATTTGATAGTGTATGTGATTCTTCTGAAAATTCAATAATAGTATTCTTTTTTGTCGCTACTTGATTAATAAACAAGTCGTCATCACCCGAACGAATTTTCATATGATTCATAAAACCATTTACATTAAAGAACTCTGGTTTATGATATGCTAAATTTCTTCCAACTCCCATATAAGGATTGCCAACTTTAGCGTATGAAAAATACTGTATAGCTGTTAACAGTGTTTCAAATCGTATTAAAGCGTTAAGTATTGAATGTTTTTCTTTTTTGTAGGCTCCATACCCTAAAACGAATGTTTTCTTTTCAGAAAAATTAGCACTCATACTTGAAATCCATTGATCCGATTTTGGAGTGCAATCTGCATCAGTTAATAGCAAGTAATCATTTGTACTAGCTTTAATTCCTAGAGTTAGTGCGTATTTTTTACTACCCCAAAAAGCTTCGTTGTTTTCTACATTAACAATTTTAATATTAGAGTGTTTCTCTTGGAAAGATTCCATAACGTCTAATGTGTCATCATAGGAGGCATCATTAATTAAAACAATTTCAAAGTTAGGATACTGTTGCTCTATTATTGAAGGTAAAAATTCCCTCAAATTTTCTGCTTCGTTTTTTGCGCAAATAAGCACTGAAACTGGATTGTTATGTTGTACAGGTGTCTTCTTTTTTGTAAAAGAAAACCTGCTAAAAACGAAAAGAAAATAAATAAGTTGAATACTAGTAATAGCTATAAAAGCATATAGTAAAATTGTAAACATATATTGGGTAGAATAGAGGGAGAGTTATTTAATCTTTGTGTTGAGGTTCCTCACAGTTTCCGATTTCATCGGCTGGTTTTCCGCAAAATCCACAAGCTTCACCATCTTTATTAAGCATTGGATTTTGGCTAGCACATGTACCAGAAAATTTACCGTCTTTTTTTGCCCAAAGTTTAATAGCAATTCCTAAAACAGCTAGAGATAATAATCCAAAAGTAAGTAAAAGAAGTTTCATTGAAGTGTAGTTTATATTGCAAAGGTAACATATTTAAGCAAAAAAAATGACTCACATAGCGAGTCATTTTTACAAATTATTTGGTTGGTTAAATGAGGTTATTGATATGTGCTACATTTGTGTTTTATCTTTTTTTTTGTAAAAAAAAGATATTAAGCTATTGAATTATAGTCTTCTATAATTGATGTAAAAGTTTTTATCGATAGAGAAATCCTTAATATTTCTTTCGGATGTTATATAAGTTTTTGTTTTATTTGAAGCTTCTAGCCAAATTAAATGACCATTAACCCATGCTTTTACAGGCATACTAAAATTACCAACTGTATTATTAAATTTGTAGCTTATCTGATTCTTTTTAATTTGATATTCCAAAACAGGGATTTTGGTAGTTCTTAAATATTGATCAAAAAAGCCACTTATTTTTAAATTACCTTTTTCAATAATATAATCTTCTATTTGTTTTGTGGTTACTTGCTGATGGTAAAAATCGTTATTTAATCCTCGTAGTAACTTTCTCCATAATATGTCATTATTAATTATTTGACGTAGGGTGTGTAGCATGTTAGCGCCTTTATAATACATGTCACCAGAGCCCTCGTTGTTAACATTGTACTGTCCTATTAGAGGTTTGTCATTTTTAATAGATCTTCTTGTGCCAATTACATAGTTTTCTGCTTCTTTAGTCGAAAAATGATAGTCAATAAATAGGCTTTCAGAATATGCCGTAAAACTTTCATGAATCCACATGTCAGCAACATCTTTGTTAGTAATATTGTTTGCAAACCACTCATGACCGCTTTCATGCACAATAATAAAATCAAATTTTAACCCAATACCAGTGCCGCTTAAATCTGTTCCTAAATACCCATTTTGATATTTGTTTCCATAGGTAACGGAACTTTGGTGTTCCATTCCTAAATATGGTGCTTCTACTAATTTGTAACTGTCCTCATAAAATGGATATGGACCAAACCAATGTTCAAATGCCTCTAAAGTCATTTTTGCTTGTTTGAATTGTTTTTTAGCTTTTTTTAAGTTGTGTTTTAGTACCCAATAGTTACAGTCTAGGTTGCCTTTTTCTCCTTTATAAGTTTCTGAGAAATGGGTGTAATTTCCGATATTAATATTTACACCGTAGTTATTGATTGGATTGGTAACTTGCCAATGAAAAGTTTTAGTTTTGGCTTCTTTGTTGTGAATTGTATTAATTATCCTTCCGTTAGAAACATCAGTTAAGTGTTCTGGGACAATAATATGCATGTCTATACCGTTTTCTGGTTCATCGTAACTATGGTCTTTGTTTGGCCACCAAATACTTGCGCCAATTCCTTGGTTTGAAGAAGCGATAAAGTCATTTCCTTTTTCATCTTTTCTCCAAGTAATACCACCTGACCATGGTGGGTTTCTACTTTCCATAGGTATTCCTTCGTAATAGATAGTGATTTTTTCTTCTAAACCGATAGAAAGATTTTTTGAGAAATTTACCCAATAGACATTGCCTTCTCTCGAGTAGTTTAATGTTTTGTTGTGATGTGTTATTTTAGTTATTCGTAAAGGTTCTTGTAAATCTATCTGCATTTTTTTTGCAGATTTTAAAACCTCAAAACAAATTGTATTGCTTCCTTTTATAGTTTTAGTTTTTGGAAATACTTCAACAGATAAATCATAGTGTTTTAAATCCCACCATTCTCGTTCAGGTGTAATACTACCACGTAAAGAATCTTGACGAGTAAATTTTTCTTTATGTTCAAATAGGCTGCTTTGAGCAGAAAGTAATAAAGGGAATAGGAGTAATAGTGTAAAAAATTTCATCTGAATTTATTTTACACTAAAATAGGTATACGATTGAAATAGTATGGAGTATAATTGTTAAAATATATATAAAGCTTATTTAATAAATATTCACTTCAGGTCTAATTTCAATTCCAAATTGCTTAAAAACCGAATTTTTTATTTTCATGGCTAAATCCCAAATTTCTTTTCCGCTTGCATTACCGTAATTCACCAATACTAAAGCTTGGTTTTTATGTACACCAGCATCCCCAAATTGCTTTCCTTTAAAACCAGCTTGTTCGATTAGCCATCCAGCAGGAACTTTCACTTTACTATCTGAAACTCGATAACTAGGAGCTTCAGGGAATTTAGCTATAAACTGCTCAAATTCAGTTTGAGAAATAACCGGGTTCTTAAAAAAACTACCACTATTGCCTAATACTTTTGGATCTGGCAGTTTTGATTGTCTAATTGCAATTACTGCATTAGAGATTTCCTTCAATGTAGGAGAAACTATGTTTTGGTTTTTAAGTTCGTTTTCAATTGCACCATAACCAGTGTTTAAATCATGGTTTTTCTTAGTAAGTTTAAATGTAACAGAGGTAATAATATATTGCCCTTTTAATTCATTTTTAAAAATTGAATTTCTATACTCAAATTTACAGGCTACTTTAGAAAATGTTTTTGATTTACTAGTAGCAATTTCAATAGCAGAACATTCTATAAAATTATCTTTTAATTCCTTTCCGTATGCTCCAATGTTTTGTATTGGGGCAGTACCTACGTTTCCAGGAATTAAGGACATGTTTTCTAAGCCACCATATCCTTTATCTAAACTCCAAAGAATAAAATCATGCCAATTCTCTCCTGCATTTACTGTAACCCAAGCAAAGTCATCATTTTCTTTAATGATTGTTTTTCCTTTGATATTTACATGAACAACTAGCTCATTCTCAATATTTTTTGTGAGGAGCATATTACTACCTCCACCTAGAATAAATAGGTTTTGATTATTTAGTTGTAGTACTTTTAGTAATTCATTTGTAGTAGTTACGGCAATGAAATCTTTTGCTGTAACATCAATACCAAAAGTATTGTAATTTTTTAGAGAAATGTGATGGGATATATTCAAAATAAAGATTCCCGCCGTAGCGGGAATTAGTGTATTATATTAGTAATTCCTTTACAGAATGTAAAGTACTTATTTTTTCTGATATTCCGCTAGTGCAACTTTTAAAATATTAGCAGCACTAATTAAATCTTCATTTTTCAATACGTAAGCTATACGTATCTGGTTTAATCCAACTCCAGGTGTAGAATAAAATCCAGCTGCTGGAGCAACCATTATTGTTTCTCCATTTAAATTAAAATCATCTAATAACCATTGAGCAAAAGTATCAGCATCAGTAATAGGTAGTTCAGCGATACAGTAAAAAGCTCCTTTTGGAGTAGCTACTTTTACCCCATCAATTTTCTTCAATTCAGAAATTAATGTATTTCTACGTTCGGTATATTCTTCAATTACATCAGTAAAATAGCTTTCTGGTGTATCTAAAGCTGCTTCCGAGGCAATTTGAGCATAGGTTGGGGGACTCAAACGTGCTTGTGCAAATTTCAATGCAGTAGCCATAAAGCTCTTGTTTTTTGAAACAATACATCCAATACGTGCCCCACACATACTATAGCGTTTAGATACTGAATCAATAACAATTGCATTCTCATCTAAATCATTTTCTGCTAAAACAGAATGATGTTTTAATCCGTCATAAGCAAACTCACGATAAACTTCGTCAGCTACTAAAAATAAATCGTGTTTTTTAACGATAGATGCTAACTGTTTTATTTCTTCTTTACTATATAAATATCCAGTTGGATTACCGGGGTTGCAAATTAAGATTGCTTTTGTTTTTGGTGTAATCAATTTTTCAAACTCCTCAATAGCAGGTAATGCAAACCCATCATCAATACTTGACATAACGGGTACAACCTTAACTCCAGAGGCGGTAGAAAAACCATTGTAGTTTGCGTAAAATGGTTCAGGAATAATAACTTCATCACCAGCATCCATAATACTACCAAAAGTAAATAATAATGCTTCAGAACCTCCAGTAGTTACAATAATGTCATCGTGCTTAACATTTACATTATGTTTGCTATAATAGGCCGCGATTTTCGTTCTGTATTCTTCAGATCCTTCAGATCTTGAATAAGCAAGAACTTCTAAGTTGTTGTTCTTAATCGCATCAAGAGCAACTTTAGGGGTTTTAATATCAGGTTGACCAATGTTTAAATGAAAAACTTTGATTCCTCTTTTTTTAGCGGCTTCTGCAAATGGCACCAACTTACGAATTGGGGACTGTGGCATTGCATTACCTTTAGCTGAAATTTTAGGCATTTTATTTTTTGATTTTAGGAAGCACAAAATTACATTTTTTATTGAAATAAGGAAACGTTTTTAATACGTTAATTTTTGTTAAATTAGAATTTGATTCACTAATATTTTTGTAACTTTTATTTATATACTCAATAGATGTTTTTATATATAAAAAAATACATATTTATTTTTGCTTGCTTGATTCTTGCAACTTCGCTGTTTTCTCAGTCTTCATTTAAGATGGGTAGAAATGAAAAACAGGAAAAGATTCCTTTTGAGTTAGTTAGCAATCTTATTGTTATACACGTAAAATTAAAAGGAGTAGAGTTATCATTTTTAATAGATAGTGGTGTGAGACAAACCATAATGTTTAATGTAAGTAAAGTAGATTCTTTAGTGTTAAAAAACACAAAAACATTTACGATTAAAGGGGCAAATGATACAGAAGTAATTGCATTGAAATCAAAAAACAATTTTTTGGAAATTGGTGATTTAAGAAGCGAAGCTCATGATGTATATGTTGCGTTTAATCAGGATGCAAATTTATCTTCCTATTTAGGTGAAGAAATTCATGGTATTTTGGGATATCATTTATTTAAAGACTTTGTCGTTGAACTGTCTTATGGTAAGGGGTTTGTTAAAGTGATGAAAAAAGGGACTTATAAAAATAAATGGAAACGATTTACTCCTGTTAATTTAACTTTTTCAAAAGGGAAGCCATATGTTATTGTGAAAATACGTGGAGAAAAAAGGAAATTATTACTTGATACAGGTATGAGTGACGGAATTTGGATGTTTAAAAAGGACAGTTTGTCAATGGCTAATTATGGGTATTATGAAGATTTTTTAGGCATGTCCGTTTCTGGAGAAATATTAGGGAAAAGAAGTAAAATTGAGCAACTAGATTTTGCAAATGAAACGTTTAGGGATGTTAAAGTGTCTTATCCTGATGAAGCTAATTTGCCAAATGAAATAAAAGAGTTTAAAGAAAGAGCAGGTAGTATTGGAGGGGAGTTATTAAAGCGTTTTACAATTGTAATGGATTACTCAAATTCTAAAATGTATTTAAAGTCAAACCCGTACTTAAAAGACCCTTTTTATTATAATAAATCTGGAATAATATTGAGGCAAAATGGTGGGGCAGTGCATAATAATAGCAATAAAGAATTATTGAAGAACTTGGAGTCAGAGAATTTTATATCTTTTGTTGATCTAAACTATTTGTTAAGTCCGGAATTTACTATTGATACTGTAAGAGAAGGCTCCCCTGCAGATCTTGCAGGCTTAAAGAAAAACGACATACTGTTAGAGGTAAATGGCTTTAAGACTTATCATTTTACATTAAAAAAAATAAATCGTCATTTTTATGATGAAGACGATACTCTTGTGGAATTAAAGATTCAGCGTAATGGTCAAGTTTTAAAAAAAGAATTTACATTAAAATCACCATTAAAAAAAGCTCACTAAGTGAGCTTTTTTTTAATTTTTATATTTTATAATGAATTTATTTATCCATTATAGATTTTGGTTTTTCTTCTTTCTTTTCAAGAATACTACTGTTGTCTACTTTTTTAACTTCACCTTTTATTTTTAAATAAGAAACTCCGTTTTTTACATTAGTAGCGTTTGAAGTTACTGTTATTGTTTTTCTAATAAAACCTGTTCTTTTTGTGTCATATTTTACTTCAATTTCTCCTTTTTTACCAGGAGCAATTGGTGCGGTAGGTTTTTTTGGCACAGTACAACCACAACTTGATTTTACATTTGTAATAACCAATGGAGCATTACCAGTATTAGTGAAAACGAAGGTTCTTACTCCATTACTTCCATTTTCAATTTTTCCGTAGTCAACAGTTTCGTCTCTAAATTCAATTTTAGCAGCAGCTTCTTGCGCATAAATATTTAAACTCAATAAACTAACGAATAAAAGGGTGAATAAATTTTTCATTGTTCTTGGTGTTACTTACTTGAATTTCAAGTAATAGTTTTTATAGTGTTATAATTTCAAATATATACAAAATTAAATACTTCTAGTAATATGTTATTAAGAAGTGTAGAAATGAGTTGTTTGTTTCAATATGTTCCTTGTTTCAAAATGTTAATTACAAATGCAATAATCTCTTTTTAAATAGCATTGTAATGGTTACTTTTGTTGATTATATTACAAATATTAGACCAGATGAGTGACTTAGGAAAATACAATGCTAAAGCAATAGAAGAAAAATGGTATAGCTACTGGATGAAAAACAATTATTTTCATTCAACTCCAGATGAAAGAGAGCCGTATACAATTGTAATTCCGCCACCAAATGTCACTGGTATTTTACATATGGGACATATGTTGAATAATACTATTCAAGATGTATTAATTCGTCGTGCTCGTTTACAAGGTAAAAATGCATGTTGGGTTCCTGGAACAGATCATGCGTCTATTGCTACAGAAGCAAAAGTTGTTGCCCGTTTAAAAGAACAAGGTATTGATAAAAATGACTTAACAAGAGATGAGTTTTTAAAACATGCTTGGGATTGGACTAACGAATACGGAGGCGTTATTTTAGAGCAGCTAAAAAAACTAGGTTGTTCTTGTGACTGGGAAAGAACAAAATTCACTTTGGATGACGATATGTCTGAGGCTGTAATCAAATCCTTTGTTGATTTGTATAATAAAGGAATGATTTATCGTGGTTACCGAATGGTTAACTGGGATCCTGAAGCAAAAACTACCCTGTCTGATGAAGAAGTTGAATACGTAGAGCAAAAGGGTAAACTATATCATATTAACTATAAAATTGAAGGGTCGGAAGAGGTGCTTACTGTTGCAACTACTCGCCCTGAAACTATTCTAGGAGATACTGCAATTTGCATAAACCCTAATGATGAGCGTTACACGCATTTAAAAGGGAAGAAAGCAATTGTGCCTATTTGTAATAGAGTGATTCCTATTATTGAAGATGAATATGTCGATTTAGAATTTGGTACCGGATGTTTAAAAGTTACTCCTGCGCACGATGTAAATGATAAAGCATTAGGGGATAAACACAAGTTAGAGGTAATTGATATCTTTAATGAAGATGCTACCTTAAATAGCTTCGGGTTACATTATCAAGGAAAAGACAGATTTGTAGTGCGTAAAGAAATTTCTAAGGAATTAGAAGAATTAGGAGCTTTGCCTAAAGTGGAAGATCACTTGAATAAAGTTGGGACTTCAGAACGTACAAAAGCTGTTATTGAACCAAGGTTATCAGATCAATGGTTTTTAAAAATGGATGAGTTGGTTAAGCCTGCATTGAAATCTGTTTTAGAAGATCAGGAGATTAAATTATATCCAAAGAAAATTGAAAACACTTACAGACATTGGTTAGAGAATATTAGAGATTGGAATGTGTCACGTCAGTTATGGTGGGGACAACAAATTCCAGCATATTTCTATGGTGATGCAAAAGAAGATTTTGTAGTTGCAGAAAATAGTACTGAAGCGCTTAAGTTAGCAAAAGAGAAAACAGGAAATAATTCACTTTTAGCGACCGACTTAAGGCAGGATAATGATGCTTTAGATACGTGGTTCTCTTCTTGGTTATGGCCAATATCTGTTTTTGATGGAATTAGAAACCCAGATAATGAAGAAATAAATTACTACTATCCAACAAACGATTTAGTAACAGGGCCAGATATTATCTTTTTCTGGGTTGCTAGAATGATTTTTGCAGGATATGAGTTTAAAAACGAAAAGCCTTTTGAAAATGTATATTTCACAGGAATTGTACGTGATCAACAAGGACGTAAAATGTCTAAGTCATTAGGGAATTCTCCTGATGCTTTAGGATTAATAGAAGATTATAGTGCAGATGCTGTACGTGCAGGAATGATGTTGTTGAGTTCAGGTGCGGGTACTGATTTATTGTTTGATGAATCTAAGTTGCAGCAAGGAAAAGCATTTAGTAATAAAATACTTAATGCGTATAAGTTAATTAGTGGTTGGGAAATAAGTGAAGTTATTGAACAACCAGAGTCTAGTAAAATTGCTTTAGAATGGTATGATAATAAATTTCAAGCTGCTTTTGCTGAAATTGAAGATCATTTTTCTAAATATCGTTTGTCAGATGCTTTAATGTCAACTTATAAATTAATTTGGGATGATTTCTGTTCATGGTTATTAGAAATGATAAAACCAGGATATCAACAACCAATTGATAGGATTACTTTTAATACGGTTATTGAAATGTTCGAGAATAACTTGAAAGTATTGCATCCGTTTATGCCTTTCTTAACAGAGGAATTATGGCATCAAATTGCTGATAGGAGTAAAGAGGAGGCTCTAATAGTGTCCATGTATCCTGAAAGTAAGGCAATTGATCAAACTATTTTAAAGGATTTTGAAATCGTTTCTGAGGTAGTCTCTGGAATTAGATCGGTGAGAAAAGATAAGAACATATCATTTAAAGATACTATTGAATTTTCCGTGTTAAATAATGAAAATTCAACAACACGTTTTGATTCTGTAATAAAGAAATTAGGAAACATTTCTGAGTTAAATTACGTAACTGAAAAAGTAGATGGTGCGTTAAGCTTTAGAGTAAGGTCTAACGAGTATTTTATTCCAATGGCTGGAGCGATTGATGTTGAGGCTGAGGTTAAGAAATTAACGGAGGAATTAAATTATACAGAAGGGTTTTTAAAATCTGTTCAGAAGAAGCTGTCTAATGAACGATTTGTTAGTAATGCTCCAGAGGCTGTTATTACAAGCGAGCGAAAAAAAGAAGCAGACGCTTTAGCAAAGATCGAAACTATCAATGTAAGTTTAGCTTCGTTGAGTTAAATTTCTACTATAGGAACAAAAAAAAACCACGCTTATAGCGTGGTTTTTTTTTGTTATTTATTGTAATGTATAAGCCTATTTTGTTTTTAAAACTGCTGTTGCACTAATTGCAACATCTTCCCAAGTTCTGCTAACACCATCTTCTCCAGTATGTAATAATCCACAAGCCTTATGTAATGATTTGAATGCGTCATCCATTTTCCAGTCCATTAAATTGGTGATAGTTCCGTTGATGTTAACTTTATTGTCTTTAATAGTATATTTCATTGGAATAGCTACTATTTCGCCATTCATTTTTAAGTTTAATGACATAGCACCTTCTTCTTCATTCCCAGTAATGTTAGAAAAATGACCTGAAATTAAAGAGGTTTCTTTCATTACTCCAAAGAATAATGTTTTTATTTTATTGTCTCGTACTTCATTCTTAGAAAAGAAACTAGAAACGGGGATGCTAAACGCTAAGTTTGCAAAAGCACCTTGTTTACTGTCGCTTTGTATCGGTTTTTCAATATTTAAACTGGTAAAAATTCCTTTTACAGGTGCTTTTGCAGTTGTTTTGTATGCAGTCCAATTTACTTCAGTAGTACTTGCGTCAACACTATAAGTTGGTTCTTTTGCTTCTTGTGTAGTAGCTTCAGGTTGTTTAGCTTCTTTTTTACATGAAATGATAAAAAGAGAACTGACGAGTAAGCATAGAATTAATTTTTTCATAATTATTGGTTTTATTTAGGTTGATTCCCACTAGTGGGATTAAGTATCAAAGCTAGTCTTCTTAGAAATCTTTAAGATTTGATTCCTGTCTAAATTCACTTTGAATAAGTTTTTAAATAAATTCAATGTCAACATTATACTTTTTAATAGTATTGTTAACTAATTCAATGTAGGCTAGTTTTGCCTCATCAATAGATAAGTTCCTTACTTGTAACATTGCATTCATTTTAAATGCATTTCTCATCTGATCTGGATCATTTGATGAGTAAAATGCTGAAGAACTAACCGTTGCTTGTTTGTAGTAGGCGTAAAATTGCAGTCTTAAATCTATTGGAATCAAAACATCATCCATTGAGTTAGCTGCCTCAAAAGCTTTTAAAAAACGTGTATGTAGTGTATCTGTTTTACTCATTAATAGCAACTATTGTTTCTCCCCCTTTAACAACGTCGTTTAATTTTATATCTAGCTTGGTGTCAAGTGGTAAAAAAATATCTACTCTAGATCCAAATTTAATAAATCCAGCATCAGTACCTTGAACTACCTGAGTTCCTTCTTTTGCGTAATTTACAATTCTTTTTGCTAATGCTCCTGCAATTTGCCTATACAGTACTTCACCAAAAGTTTCATTCTCTATAACGATAGTGGTTCTTTCGTTTTCCTCCGATGCTTTTGGATGCCATGCAACCAGAAATTTACCTGGGTGGTATTTACTAAATTTTACCAATCCACTTAATGCATATCTTGTAACATGTACATTTATTGGTGACATGAATATAGATACTTGTAGTCTTTTGTCTTTAAAGTATTCCTTTTCAAATACTTCTTCTATAACAACAACTTTTCCATCAACTGGAGCGATAATATGATTTTCGTTTTGGGCAGTATATCGTTTAGGGTTCCTGAAGAATTGTAAGATGATAACTAGTAGGGATAATGCAATACCATAAATAATGTATTGTATTATTTGATTACTAGTAACATATTCTGCTCCTAAAAATAGTGCTACTACGACGAATAGTGTTATTAAAATTGACTGATGTCCTTCCTTATGAAACATAATTGATTAATTGTAAGTATAAATATACGAATGATGAAACAAAAATTAAGCTGTCTAGTCTGTCTAAAAACCCACCATGTCCGGGAATTAAATTACTGCTATCCTTAATATTTGCTTCGCGTTTAAATTTTGAGGCAACTAAGTCTCCAATTGTGCCAAAGATACTAATAATAATACTCAGAACAATCCAATGAAATATTGAAAGACTTGAGGTAGTGTAGGCTATAATCAGTGCGGCTATTATTCCAAATAGCATACCTCCAATAAAGCCTTCTATTGTTTTGTTAGGTGATACTTTTTCAAATAATTTACGCTTTCCAAAGTTTTTACCTATTAAGTATGCAAAAGTGTCATTTGACCATATAATTAGTAGGATTCCGAAAATGATATACGGATTGTATGTGTTGTCTACTATAGAAGGTATTAATGTTATTAGCGAAAATGGTATTAAAACATAAAGCAACGGTAGTTGTTGTCTTAATATACTGTTTTCGTTTACTTTTTTTAATTTGAATAAATTATTAGTTAAGTAAAGATGAGTTATAGATGTTCCAATAGCAAGGATAAGGAAAACAACACTTGAAGGATGTGTTTCTCCTGTTATAGTCAAATAGGTAAAGTATGCTATAATAACTAATTGAAAGAATGATCTTGAATTGTTTATTTTAAGTAAGTTGTTAAACTCCCAACATGAAATACCAGCAAAGAGAAACATTAAGCCAGCAAATACTAAACCATTTTCAGAAAAGAAAATAGCAGAAATTAGTATAGTTATATATACTAGTCCAGATAAAGAGCGGGTTAAAGTTTCGTTCATTTTATAAATCTTCCAAAAGTAGCAAATATAAGTTTTTTGTGCTATTTCCGTAAGTCATAAAATCTTTTTCTTTTGAAAATTTAAAGTGTTTTAAAGTGGTAATGTTTGATGGTAAAGACTCTTGACGATTGTTCTTAATTGTTCTTAGTCCTTCGCTAATAGTTTCTTTTAATTGGCTTGTTGTAGCGAATAAAATAAAATCATTAGGTAAGTCATCTAATTTTTGTTCTTTAATTTGATTAGAGGAAATTAAAATAGACCCCTTGTCGGCAATTAAGCTTTCACAATTGGTAAAAAAGAATGACGGTTCTTTAGTATTATAGTTTATTTTAAAGCTACTAAATCTTTTTTTAAGAGAGTCGTTATAACAAAGTACATTTTCGAGATCCCAATTGTTTTCTTCTAAAATAGCATTGAAATTTTCGACAACTTCACTCATCGAATCACAGTAAATAAATTTACCGCCATTTTTCATGAAATTCATAGTGAATAGCTCATCAATAGGTATATTCTCTTTAGGCATGTATTTCCCCTGTTCACCTTTGTTAGAGGGGGTTTTTTTGTTTTTGCCGAAAATGTTTTTAAATATCCCCATAAATAGAGAGAGCGTTTTTTTAAGTGGGGTTACTAATCCAAATATATGAAAAAAAACTTAATTTAAATCTGATTTAAATTAAGTTTTTTTAGGTGTTTTATAAGAGTCAAATTATTCTTCCTCTATATCATTATCTTTAAGTTCTACTTGAAAAGGTCTTTTGCCAAAAATAGTTTCTAAATCATCTTTGAAAATGACTTCTTTTTTAAGTAAAACTTCTGCTAATTGAGTAAGTTTATCTTTATGATTCTCAAGTAAATCAACGGCTCTTGTGTATTGCTTCTCAATGATGTCAGAAATTTCAGAGTCAATTAACTCAGCAGTTTTTTCACTATATGGTTTAGTGAATCCACTTTCTTGACCAGAAGAATCATAGTAAGTTATATTACCTACTTTCTCACTTAATCCGTATACCGTAACCATTCCACGGGCTTGTTTAGTAACTTTTTCAAGATCACTTAACGCACCTGTAGAGATTTTATTGAAAATAATTTTTTCTGCTGCACGACCACCAAGAGTAGCACACATTTCGTCTAACATCTGCTCAGGACGAACAATCATTCTTTCCTCTGGCAAGTACCAAGCGGCACCTAAAGCTTTACCTCTAGGGACAATAGTTACCTTTACAAGTGGAGCAGCATGCTCAAGCATCCAACTAACTGTAGCGTGACCAGCTTCATGAAATGCAATTGCTTTCTTTTCAGATGGAGTTATAATCTTGTTTTTCTTTTCTAAACCACCAATAATTCTATCAACAGCGTCTAAGAAATCTTGTTTGTCAATTTCTGTTTTACCGTTTCTAGCTGCTATTAAAGCTGCTTCATTACACATGTTTGCAATATCGGCTCCTGAGAATCCAGGAGTTTGTTTAGAAAGAAATCTAGTATCTAATCCCTTTTTGATTTTTAAAGGCTTAAGATGTACTTCAAAAATCTCTTTACGTTCTCTAATGTCTGGTAAATCAACGTATATCTGTCTGTCAAATCTACCTGCACGCATTAGGGCTTTATCTAAAATGTCAGCTCTGTTGGTTGCGGCTATAACAATTACATTGTCATTAGTTCCAAAACCATCCATTTCTGTAAGCAGTTGATTAAGTGTGTTTTCTCTTTCGTCATTACTACCTGACATTGCGTTTTTTCCTCTCGCTCTACCAATAGCATCAATTTCATCAATGAATATGATTGAAGGAGATTTTTCTTTCGCTTGCTTGAATAAATCACGAACTCTTGATGCTCCAACACCAACAAACATTTCAACAAAATCAGATCCTGATAATGAGAAGAAAGGAACTTTTGCTTCACCAGCAACAGCTTTAGCCAGTAAGGTTTTTCCTGTACCAGGAGGTCCAACCAATAATGCTCCTTTTGGGATTTTACCTCCTAAAGCAGTATATTTTCCTGGGTTTTTTAAGAAATCTACAATTTCTTCAACTTCTTCTTTTGCGCCTTCTAATCCAGCAACATCTTTAAATGTTGTTTTTACATCTGCTTTTTCATCAAACAATTTTGCTTTGGATTTTCCAATGTTGAAAATCTGACCTCCAGGCCCACCAACAGAACCACCAGACATTCTTTTCATAAAAAACAACCACAACCCAATGATTAGTACAAATGGTAAAAGTCCCATAAGTAAATCGGTAAACGTATTGTCTTGCTGTTTAACGTCTAATGTAAAACTTAGGTTATTCTTTTGTTTTTGTTCGCTTAGGTAGTTTTCAAAATTCTGAAGATCAAGGTATTGCACTGAGAAATCAGGGGCTTTTCCTATAAAAGAAAGTCCTTTTTTCTTAGTAAATTCTTTGTACTCCTCTTTTTTTAAGGCAGTCTCAGTAAGATAAACATGGGCTAGCCTCATGTTTGGAACCATTACTATCTCCTTAATATCATTTTGAGGAACGTATTCTTTAAATTTAGAAAAACTTACTTCGCTTTCTGTATCGGAATTGTTGTTAAGTACAAAAAATAGTAAGATTAAAGATATTGCACCATAAATCCAAAATACATTGAATTTAGGTTTTTTAGCTTCATTCTTTTTGTTGTCTGACATACGTCTGATTGGTTTAGTATTCTGTTTCTATTGAAGTTATTTTAGCATCTCCCCATAATCCTTCTATATCGTAGTACTCTCTAATGTGCGTTTGAAAAACGTGTACAACAACATTTACATAATCCATTAAAACCCATTCAGCATTGTCACTTCCTTCAATGTGCCAAGGCTTGTCTTTTAGTTCTTTACTAACTATTTTCTGTATAGAGCCAACAATAGCATTTACTTGCGTATTAGAGTTTCCGCTGCAAATAATAAAGTAATCAGATGCCGTGTTATCTATTTCACGTAAATCTAATATATCTATGTCATTTCCTTTAACCTCTTCAATTCCTTTAATAATCATTGAGATTAAAGCGTCAGTATTAATTTTCTTAGTTATCATTAATTGTATTTTGAACTTGCAAAAATATTATTTTTTTGTCGTTTAATGGTTAGATTTATTATAAGTTTTACATTTGTTGCATCAAAATTATAAAACTCCATACCATTAAGTCCACAAATGACTACTTAAAAGAGTACTTGTTAGAAAATGTGACGGATGATTTTACCGTAGTTTCTGCTAAAAATCAAACCAAAGGAAAAGGACAGTTAGGAAGTGAGTGGAATTCTATTACAGGAGAAAATCTTACATTCAGTGTTTTTGTAGACACGTCATTTTTGCGAGTTAAAAATCAGTTTTATTTAAACTGCGCTGTATCGATTTCGATTTTTAATGTATTGAAAAAATTATTAATCCCTCAACTAAGTGTCAAATGGCCTAACGACATATTGTCGCATCACAAAAAAATATGTGGGATATTAATTGAAAACATTGTTAAGTCTAACGGAAGTTCTCATTCTATAATTGGTGTAGGTATAAATGTTAATCAGTTAGTTTTTAGTTCTGAATTTAAAGCAAGTTCCCTCAAAAGTATTATGGGAAGGCATTTTGAATTAGATGAACTTCTTGTTTTGGTTATTGTAGAATTACAAAGTCAAATTAAAATATTGAAAGAAGGTAGGTATGACGAGCTTCATCAGGCTTATGAAAAAGACTTGTTTAGAAAAAACAAACCTTCTACATTTACGAATGCAGAAGGTAAATTGTTTTCTGGTTTTATTAAAAATGTAACTTCATCAGGGAAATTACAAGTATTACTTGAAGATGAAATCTTACAAGAATTCAGATTGAAAGAAGTAAAACTAATGTATTAAATCTGACCTAGTTTTTCTGATAATTGACCTACAAACTTAGTTATAGGGCCTTTTACCATCATAGCCATCATTGCATTAAATTCACCTGTGAATGATAATTGTGTTTCTGTTGTTGAAGCATCAATTTCGTTAAGGTTTGCTACTAATGTAAATGGTAACTTGTCACTTGCTGCGCCTAATATAACTTTATCTTCAGTTTGCTCTTTTAAGCGTAGTTTTATTTCTGGCATCCCTTTTAATCCAAAAAGGAAGACATCATCACTTAATACTTCAAACTTTGTGTTTTCAGGCATCAGTTGCTCGAAATTTTCCATTTTTGTTAAAAATGTAATAACCTCAGATTTCGATTTGTTTATAGTTATTTTGTTTCCTTCTATATTCATTTGGGGTGTTTTTAATTAACTTATTTGCAAATAGCGTTCCATTCAGAAGGATTTGTTCTCCATTCTTGTAATGTTTTTATTTCATTGGTTGAAATGTAATTTGTATCAGCTGCTTGTTCTATTAAATTTTCATAGTTACTAAGTGTGTATAATTCTACATTAGCATCTTCGAAATTTTTAGAAGCAATGTCAAACCCATAAGTAAATAAGGCTATCATTCCTTTTACGGTTACACCATGTTCTTTTAACGCTTCAACAGCTTTCAGACTACTTCCTCCAGTACTAATTAAATCTTCTACTACAACAACATTTTTACCAGTGTCTAAAAATCCTTCTATCTGATTTTTTCTTCCGTGTTTTTTAGCTTCTGGTCTAACATATACAAATGGGATACCAAGTTCCTCTGCAACTAATGCTCCGATAGCAATAGCTCCAGTAGCAACACCAGCAATAACATCTGGTTTCCCATATGCTTCTACTATTTGTGTAGCAAGCTGTTGTCTTAAAAAAGTTCTTACTCCTGGGAACGATAATGTTATTCTGTTGTCACAGAAAATAGGAGATTTCCATCCTGAAGCCCATGTAAATGGATTGTTTGGTTGAAGTTTTATTGCGTTAATTTGTAATAAAGCTTCTGCAGTTTTTTTAGCGATGTTTTTGTCTAATATCATGATGCAAAATTACATTATTTTTCATTTAAAATGGATTAAAAGTCTAAAAATAGATTAACTTTAACCTGTATAATTCACTATTTTTACTTATATAATGTATAAAATTTTCGTTAATGACAGGCCAATCATTCTAACTAATGTAATGATGAAAGAAGATGGATTTAAGGTTTTTCTTCTAAAAAGCGTTGATATGGATTATGTTATCCGAAAGTTACAACGTAATGATTTAAGCGAAGTGTACTTGTATCATCCTGATTCAGATAAATTACTTTCTATTTTTAAAGATAGAATTGGATATATAAATGCAGGTGGAGGATTAGTGAAAAATGAAAAAAATGAACTTCTTTTTATTGAGCGAAATGAAAAATGGGATCTACCTAAAGGACGTGCTGAAAAGGGAGAGGATATTGAAACTACATCTTTAAGAGAAGTAGAAGAAGAAACGGGGGTAAGAAATTTGTCTATTGATAAATTTCTACAGGAAACATATCATATCTATAAAAACAAGGGAAAGTATAATTTAAAGGTCACTTATTGGTATTTAATGAAGACTGATTATTCAGGCGAACTAAAACCACAAACTGAAGAAGGTATAACTCAAGCAGTTTGGAAAAACAACGATCAAGCAAAGGCTGCAATGGGTAACTCCTATTCCAATGTAGTATTGCTCACAGAAAAGTATTTAGCAAGCTTATAAGTAGTTTTGTTTCTTCTGAAACATTAGGTTTTATAGTGCAAAACCATTTTCAAACATTTAATAAAATATAAAATTAATAGTGTTGTTTAGTTTACAAATAACACTATTTTTGCACGCTTAAATAATTTGGTTAGTTTTTGTTCTAATCAGTTGTAATAAAAGAAGTTAACACATATGAATGCATTAATACGTAAACACTCAGCAAACGCAAAAAATGACATATTAGCAGGAATGACGGTTTCATTAGCAATGATTCCAGAAGTTGTTGCCTTTGCCTTTGTAGCTCAAATAAATCCGTTAATGGCATTGTCAGGTGCTTTCATGATTGGGATAATAACGGCTGTTTTTGGTGGTCGTCCGGGATTAATTTCTGGTGCAGCTGGAGCTGTTGCTGTTATTTTTGTTTCAATGATAGCTGAAGGACATACAAAAGGAATGTTGTTCGATCAGCCGGTAGAGAATATGGGAATATTCTATTTAATGGCCTGTGTTGTTTTAATGGGGATTATTCAAATTTTGGCGGGTGTATTCAAGCTAGGGAAATTTGTTCGATTAATACCGCATTCTGTAATGATGGGGTTTGTAAACGGATTATCTATTGTGATTTTCTGGGCGCAAGTAAAAATGTTTACACATAAAAAATCAGAAGTATCTGCTGAAGGTGTTAAAGGGTATATTAATGAGTATATGCACGGAACTGAATTGTATACCATGATTGGTTTAGTTGCATTAACAATGGGTATTATTTGGGGATTACCAAAATTGACTAAAAAAATACCTGCAGCGTTAACCGCTATATTAATTACCACACTTATAGTTGTATTTACAGGTTTAGATGTAAGTACAGTAGGTTCGTATATAATTGAAGGAGGAGGAACTGGATTAAAAGGAGAATTCCCAACACCTAATTTAGAATTGTGGAAAAATTTACCAATTAATTTAGATACCTTAAAGTTTATAGCGCCATTTGCTTTTTTAGCTGCTTCTGTAGGATTGATAGAGACCTTAATGACAATGAATTTGGTTGATGAATTAACAGAGACTAGAGGAAAAGGAAATCGTGAATGTGTAGCTCAAGGAGCTGGAAATATTGTAAGTGGATTATTTGGTGGTACTGGAGGTTGTGGTATGATTGGTCAAACGGTAATTAACATCAATAATGGTGGTAGGGGACGTTTGTCTGGTATTATGATGGCGGTAACTTTATTATCATTTATTCTTTTTGCTGATAAATTAATCGAGCAAGTGCCAATTGCTGCTTTAGTAGGTGTAATGTTTATGATGGTAATTGAAACATTTGCTTGGTCTAGTTTTAGAATACTAAAGAAAATACCGAAGTCTGATGCAGCAGTATTAATAATTGTTTCTGCTGTTACTGTAGTGTATGATTTAGCGATAGCGGTATTTGTAGGGGTAATAATTTCTGCTTTAGTGTTTGCTTGGGAGAATGCAAAGAAAATTAGAGCACGTAAACGTATAAAAGATGACGGAACTAAGGTGTACGAAATATTCGGACCGTTGTTCTTTGGAAGTATTCAAGCATTTAATGAAAAGTTCGATATTAAAAATGATCCTGAAAAGATAGAAATTGACTTTTTAGAATCTCGTATATCAGATCACTCTGCTTTAGAGGCTTTACTTAATTTAATAGAAAAATACGAGAAAGCAGATAAGGAAGTTAAATTGAAACACCTTTCTGAAGATTGTAAAAATTTAATGGTAAAAGCTTCTCCTAAATTTATGGGTGCTATCGAGGAAAGTATTGATGACCCTCGTTACCATGTAATGGCAAAAGGAGATTTTATATAACTAGTTATTATATTTAATAAAAAGCTCTCAATTGTAGTTGTACAATTGAGAGCTTTTTTGTGTGAGGTTTGTTTAATGTCTCGTATATGAAAAGTAGCGCTGAAAATAAGCGATAACTTTTCGGATTATATACAAACCGAATTTTTAAGTTTACTAATTATTTTATTTTGGGAATTTGTCAAATTTAAAAATTTGGCAACGTTCCATAAATACTCAAGCCTTGGTGTTAGCAACGATTTGCGCTATTTTTCATATACATTGTTATATGCAAACTATTGTTTATTTATTCTTTTAAGGTCTAAGTCTTGAAAATCAAAACTAAAATCTATTGCAGGTGATATTCCTTTCATTTTAAAACCTTGAGCTTCGCCATTTTCATCCAATTGAAACATAACAAAAGCGTCCGCATCTGTTAAACCAGAGTCTGGCCATTTGACTACAAAAGTGTTTGCCTTGTAGTAATGCATTTGCCCTGTTAATTTTGGAGATCTTAATGATTTAAACCAAAGTTGCTTTTCCTTTTCATAAATTTCTATTTTCCCAAACCAAGGGTCTTTGTAAATACCAGTATAGTTTGTTAAGTCAAAAATAGTTTTATCAGCTTCTTCAATAGTAACCCATATTTTAGCTACGACCTCATCCGCTTCATTTGCTCCTTGATTTAATCTTTTTGCATAAGTTTCTGTCCAATCAAAATTATCTAGTCCTAAATACTTATCTAAAATAGTTTGAGTCACAGCGGAAAATACTCCTGCACCATCTAAGTATGTGTTAGTTAAAACAATAATTCCAAGATTTAAATCAGGAACCAGAAGTGTTTTAGATAGCATTCCTATTAAGCCTCCAGTATGTGAAACAACCATATTCCCATTTACATCAGTTAGTCCCCATCCTAACCCGTAGCCTGCAAAATGCGAATTGTATCGTGGACTTCTATTTACATTAGTGGTAGTATGTATTTTCCATATTTCTTGTTGACTGGTTTCTGTGAATAGTTGCTTTTCTAAATTAGCACCATATTTCCCTTTATTAAGGTTTACGAGCATCCAGTTGGCTATATCATTTACATTTGAATAAATACCTCCTGCAGCTCCATTTATTTTTTTTGGATCCCACTGCTCTGGATCTGTAAGGGATAGTTTTTGATTTTTGTTCAAGTGAGGTGAAGCAATATTACTTTTGTCATTTATATAGGTAAGTGACGCATAGGAATTATCCATTGCAAGAGGATTAAAAATACGCTCCTTAATAAATTCCTCCCAAGTTAACCCGCTTACTCTTGCAATAACTTCTCCTGCAACTAAATATAGGAGATTGTCATAATCAAATTTTGTTCTAAATGCCGAAACTGGTTTAAAATATTGAAAGCTGCTAATGATATCGTTGATAGTGAAGTCTGAGCCGTCAGGGAAAAACATCAAATCTCCAATGCCTAAACCTAGTCCACTTCTATGAGTTAGTAAGTCCTGAATGTTGAAATTTTGAGTAACATAATCATTATACATCTTAAACTCGGGTATGTGCTTTATTACCTTATCCGTCCAGGATATTTTTCCTTCTTCTACGAGAATTGCTAATGCTGTAGTAGTGAATGCTTTTGAGTTAGATGCAATTCCAAAATTAGTGTTTTCGTTTACTTTTTTCTTACTATTTATTGATTGTATTCCGTAACCTTTTTGATGTATAATTTTACCATCTTTAACTACAGCAACAGCTACCCCAGCTACAGTAAAATTATCCATAGCTCGTTCTACAATATCATCTATTTCTTGTGATGTTACCTGTGAAAATACTGTGCTTACCTTTAGTCCAAATACGAGAATTAGTATGAGGGTTAATTTTGAGTATATGTTATTCATAATTCATTTGTTTGCATATAATGGTAAGATATAATTGGTTTTAACTCTTTTTATCAGTTATTAAACGAGGTTAATTTATTTAATACAAGGTACTCAATTTTTAAAAATAACTACTAATTCTTCACTCTATTAACTGAATCCGAAATAACTTTACCTATTACTTGAGCTCCTTTAGGCGACCAGTGTGAGTCGTCAGCAAAATACACGTCTTTAATACCGTTATCAATATGTTTTTTGAGGATTTGTTTTGCGTCAATGTAAGTGTATTCTTTTTTTTAGGCTTCTCATGTGATTAAAAAACAAAGGCGCTGGTTTGTTTTTAGTTGTGAGATAATCATAATGGATGTCGTATTTGTTTGGGAAAGGAAGTGCAATTAATGTAATGTTTCTCTTTTTGAATAATCCCTATAATATTTGTCGAAACCCATCAGTAGCTACAGTGTAATTGAAGGGCCTTTTTTTCTGAAATTGTGGCAATAAATTTTTAGCTCTTTCAATTGGCTCTGCAACTAATTTCGGGAAGAAGTTTACAAATGCAAAAAAAAACGAGATCCTTAGTTGGTTTCATTTTATTGCGGCACACGTCAATGGTGTAACTCAGGGTTTTAAAGGTGTAAAAACTGATTCCTACAGGTAGGATGATGTCTAGCCTTGATGTTTCAAGTGATTGTCCAAATAAAGTAAATGCATCGGAAAAGCTTTCTAAAAAGAAATTGTAGTATTTAAAAAAACCAAGCAACCCAAGATTGACAAATATGCTCGTATAAAGAAGTAGTTTTCTGTTTTTCGGGTTTGTGGTTTCTGAAAGTTTTAATCCAATAGTTTAATCTACTGCAGAGCTACAAATAATTAAGATTAAAAAACGTCAATCCCACCAAGCATAAAAAATATAGCTGGCTAAAAGGATTATAATGTTTTGTGCTTTTAAATTTTTAGGAGCAATAAACCAATATGCTATAAAAACAAGAGGTTGAAATAATGCAAATTCTATTGAGTTAAATAGCATGTAGTATACGTGTGTTTAAATAATACTATTTTACTCGAACACTGTCTGGTACCAATATAGTGAAATCACCACCATTTCGAAGTACGTCTCTTACAATACTTGAACTGATGTATGAAGTTTCTGCGCTTGTTAATAGAAATAAGGTATCGATACCTGATAGCTTCCTATTTGTTTGTGCAATTGATTTTTCAAACTCAAAATCTGCAGGATTACGTAGCCCACGCAACATATAGTCCGCATTTACTTCTTTACAGAAGTGTATAGTTAATCCTTT
>JAWUYQ010000009.1:0-34360 GCA_034110725.1 Flavobacteriaceae bacterium | reverse complement strand
ATATTATGCTGATGGTGAAGCGCCAGAAAAATCAGTAGATGTTCAAATTGCGATTAAATTAAAAGAAGAAAATAAAGCCTTTAAGGTTGAAAAATATGTCCATAGTTACCCACATTGCTGGAGAACTGATAAGCCAATTTTATATTACCCATTAGATTCTTGGTTTATTAAAGTTACTGAAGTTAAAGATAGAATGCATTCTTTAAACGAAGAAATTAACTGGAAACCTGAAGCTACCGGAACTGGTCGTTTTGGAAACTGGTTAAAAAATGCCAATGACTGGAACTTATCGCGTTCTCGTTTTTGGGGAATTCCATTGCCAATCTGGAGAACAGAAGATGGTACGGAAGTGAAAATAATGGGTTCTGTAGCAGAGTTAAAAGAAGAAATGAAACTTGCGGTTGATGCTGGAGTAATGGATTCTGATATTTTTGCTGAGTTTGTAGTTGGAGATATGTCTGATGCAAACTATGATAGTATTGATTTGCATAAAAATGTAGTTGATAAAATAACGTTGGTTTCCAACTCAGGGCAATCAATGAAGCGAGAAGCTGATTTGATTGACGTATGGTTTGATTCTGGTTCAATGCCGTATGCACAATGGCACTACCCGTTTGAAAATAAAGAATTAGTAGACACTACTTGGAAAACAGCTGATTTCATTGCTGAGGGAGTAGATCAAACTCGTGGATGGTTTTATACTTTACATGCAATTGCTACTTTAGTATTTGATGACAAAGCATATAAAAATGTTGTGTCTAATGGTTTGGTATTAGATAAGAAAGGACAAAAAATGTCTAAACGTTTAGGGAATGGAGTTGATCCTTTTTCTACATTAGAAAAATACGGACCAGATGCAACACGTTGGTACATGATTTCTAATGCAAATCCTTGGGATAACTTAAAGTTTGATTTAGACGGGATTGCAGAAGTGAGTAGAAAATTTTTCGGGACATTGTATAACACTTATTCGTTTTTCAGTTTATATGCCAACTTAGATAAATTCAACTATTCTGAAGCTGATATCGCTAACGAAGACAGGCCAGAGATTGACCGTTGGGTACTGTCTGAGTTACATAGTTTGATACAAAAAGTAGATGAGTATTACGGAGGTTATGAACCTACCAAAGCAACTCGAGCTATTTCTGATTTTGTACAAGAGCACTTAAGTAACTGGTTCGTTCGTTTGAGTAGAAGAAGATTCTGGAAAGGTGAATATGAACATGATAAAATATCTGCGTATCAAACCTTATACACTTGTTTAGAAACAATATCTAAGCTAGCTGCACCAGTTGCGCCTTTCTTTATGGATAGGTTGTATAAAGATTTAACTAATACTACAAATAAAAACGCAGAAGAGAGTGTGCATTTAGCAAACTTCCCAGTAGCAGATTTAACTATTATAGATAAATCATTGGAAAGTAAAATGGAGAAAGCACAAACAATATCTTCATTAGTATTGTCGTTAAGAGCTAAGGAAAAAATTAATGTTCGTAAGCCATTACAAAGAATAATGATTCCAGTAATGAATGCAGTTGAAAAAGAAGAGATTTTAGCAGTTGCTAATCTGATAAAATCAGAGGTAAATGTAAAAGAAATCGAAATTTTAGATGATGCTTCAGGGATTTTAGTGAAACAAATAAAACCTAATTTTAAAGCATTAGGACCACGTTTCGGAAAGGACATGAAAGCAGTTGCGGGAGCAATTATGCAGTTTGATCAAGAAAATATTGTGGAAATTGAACAAAATGGTGAGATTTCTCTTGATATTAATGGAAAAAATATTAAATTGAACCTAGAAGATGTGGAAATATCTTCTCAAGACATTGAAGGTTGGTCTGTAGCTAATGCAAACGGATTAACAGTTGCATTAGATGTTACTATTTCTGAAGAACTACGCAATGAGGGGATTGCTAGAGAATTGGTAAACAGAATTCAGAATTTACGTAAAGATTCTGGTTTTGAAGTAACAGATAAAATTACAGTTGCTATTCAAAAAAATGGTATTTTAGAGAATGCTATAAATGATACACTTGAGAATTATATCAAAGCGGAAACTTTAACCGAAAAAATCGAATTACTAACCACAGTAAATAATGGAATAGATATTGCTTTTGACAATATAGAAACCAAATTATTTATTGAAAAAATTTAAAACCATGTCAGACAATATAAAAGTAAGATATTCAGATTCAGATTTAGCAGATTTTAAAGTAATTATAGAAGCTAAGATTCAAAAGGCAAAATCAGATATAGAGTTGTTGAAAAGCGCTTATATGAATGATCATAATAATGGCACGGAAGATACTTCGCCAACGTTTAAAGCTTTTGATGAAGGATCTCAAACTATGAGTAAAGAACGAAACATGCAGTTAGCTATTCGTCAAGAAAAGTTTATTCGTGATTTGAAAAATGCATTAGCACGTATAGAGAATAAAACTTACGGAGTATGCAGAGTCCTAGGAAAGCTAATTAGTAAGGAGCGTTTAAAAATTGTTCCTCATGCAACACTTAGTATTGAAGCTAAGAATTTACAGAAATAGCACCCTAATTTAGGGATAAAAAACGCTCCTTTTTGGAGCGTTTTTTGTTTAGTAATAGTATACGTGATAAAATTGAAACCAGTTGTTTACATATTTTTAATGATAAGTATGTTTAGTTTTTCTCAAAAGAAAACTGAACATGTTATTACAATTGACGATACTGTAACTCATTTAACCTTTGATTTAGATAATGTATTTACCATTAAATTAAGTTCAACGAAATCTAATCAAGTACTAATAAGATCAATAAGTGAAGGGGAATACGCCAATTATTTTGTGATTACTGAGAAAAGAAAAAATCAAACCCTACATGTTTCCGGAAATATTGCTTTTACATTTCCCAATAATCAAGATAAATTAAGTGCTCATAAAGTACATGCCATTATTGTTGAAATTATCGTTCCAGAGCATTTGCAAACATTTATTTCAAGTGATATTGGCAATGTTAGTATTATGGGGAAGTATAGTTCTTTAGGAACAAATTTACTTTCTGGTGATTGTTATTTGAATAGCGTTTCAGGAAAATTTGAAATAAAAACAGTTTCTGGTGACATTAACTTAACTACAAAGAATGGAATAATAAGTACTGAATCTAAATCAGGAACAATTATTCAAGAAAATATTGCCAAAGGAAAATCAACTTTTGCACTTAAAACTGCTAAAGGAAACATAAACATTACCAAAGCGAAATAATAATTTATTACTTTAGCAGTCGTTAAAACCGGTATGGGAATAATTATGATTGAGTAAGCCTCAATTGAAATAATAACACGAATGAATTTAAAAAAGAGTATTGGGTTAATTGCCTTGATATTGATTGTTGATCAAATATCAAAACTATATATCAAAACAAATTTCAATTTAGGAGAATACATTAATGTGTTTGGTTTCAACTGGTTTGAAATTCGTTTTGTAGAAAACCCAGGAATGGCTTGGGGAAGTAAATTAAGCGACTTCTTGCCAATTAGTGAGCCTTTTGCAAAAGTTTTCTTAACATCGTTTAGATTCGTTGCTATTGGGTTTATAGCATATTGGTTAGTAAGTTCAATTAAAAAAGAGGCGCCTAAATTATTAATAGTAGCGATCTCTTTAATTTTTGCAGGAGCTTTTGGAAACAATATAGATTCTTTGTTCTACGGATTAATCTTTGATTCAGGAACAACTTTTAATACACAATATAACGATTGGATTGGGTATTCAGGAATATCACAAATGAATGGTTCCGGTTATAGTAATATGATGCAAGGTTGCGTGGTAGATATGTTGCGTTTTCCATTTACTTCATGGACTTGGCCAGAATGGATTCCTGGTGTAGGAGGGAATCATTTTACCTTCTTCGATCCTGTTTTTAATATCGCGGATATGGCAATTAGTACTGGTGTAGGAATACTATTGGTGTTTAATAAACGCGTGTTTCCAGTGACTGAAGAGGAGTAATTTGAAATAGT
Source organism: Flavobacteriaceae bacterium (assembly GCA_034110725.1). Lineage (GTDB taxonomy): Bacteria > Bacteroidota > Bacteroidia > Flavobacteriales > Flavobacteriaceae. The sequence continues at coordinate 30,369 of JAWUYQ010000009.1, read as the reverse complement.
GCTTATTTCAGAAAACTATCATCCAAAGGAAATATCCAGAAGTAATTAACAATATCCGTCTTAACTTTTGTTAATAAATAATAGCTAGCTTGTTAATACGAGTTAAATTGATTCGTAAATTTGAGTATGGGGAAAATAGAGCGATTAATACTTAGAATATTAGAATCAACATCTATTGATGAAAAAACTAAGTTAGGAAAAGAAGCTGTTGAGTTATTTAAAAATTTCAACTCAGAAAATAACATTCCAATTGCTATTCAACTAAATCTGTCATTGCGTTTAAGAGACGCTATTGACAACTTCGTTATTCAAGATAATCTAACATCAAGAGAAACATTGGAAAACTTCTTTTTATCAAATAACCTATACCTACAAGAAGCTAGCTAAAAGGCACATTCTTTATTACTTTTCTAGACTATGTGAAAGTATAGGGTAAAAGAAAAACCTCTATATAAAAATATTGTTTTATATAGAGGTTAAATATTTATCAAAATAGATACTTACTTATTATTATCTAACACGTAATCCAATACTTTTTGCATCAAGTGTACTCTATCTTTTCCACGTACATTGTGTTCGTGCATTGGGTAGGTGAAAAAATCTATTTGCACTCCTTTTTCAACAGCTTCTTTTAAAACCTCCATACTGTGTTGTGGCACAACTGTAGGATCAACACTACCATGAATTAATAAAAGTTTTCCTTCTAAGTTTTCTAAGTATTTTCCAATACGAGAATCTGCATATCCTTCTGGATTTTCTTGTGGAGTATCCATGTAGCGTTCTCCATACATTGCTTCGTAATATTTCCAGTTAGTAACTGGTCCTCCAGCAACTCCGGTTGTAAATACTTTAGGATGACGTAATAACAGAGAGTTTGTCATAAACCCCCCATAACTCCAACCATGAACAGCTATTCTGTTCCCATCAACATATGGCAATGATTTTAAATAATCAACTCCAATTAATTGATCTTTCATTCCTTCATTACCAGCAGTACGGTGTATCACACTTTCAAAAGCAAAACCTCTATGTGCTGAACCTCTGTTGTCCAATGTAAATACAATATAATCTTTTTGAGCGGCAAGCCATTGCATCCATAATCGTGAGCCACCTAACCATGTATTGGTTACTAATTGTGCATGAGTTCCTCCGTATACATAAATCAATACAGGGTATTTTTTTGAAGGGTCAAAATTAGCAGGTTTTATAATTCTACTATGTAAATCAAATCCATCTTCTGATTTTAATTGCAATAACTCAGTAGTTCCAAGTTTATATCCTTCTAAAGGGTTTTTAGCAGTGTTTAGTACGGTTTCTTTCTTGTTTTTAATATTGACAATACTCATAACACCTGGGGTGTTTAAGTTGCTGTATGAATCAATTAAATAATCTCCTTTCAATTGCGTACGATGTGTCCCATTAGCAGGAGTAAGGTTGGTTGCTTTACCTGATTTAAGGTTTACTTTATAAGTATGCATTTCTGTAGGGTTTTCTCCTGTAGCAGAAATGATTACATGTTTTCCTAAAGTGTCAAATCCTAAAATAGATTTTACTATAAATTTAAAATCAGTTAGTTGTTTGATGAATTTACCTCCAGTAGTATATTGATAGATGTTTTTATAACCATCTTTTTCACTCATCCATAAGAAATTAGTAGTACTGTTTGGTAAGAAAACAGCATCATTTTCAGGTTCTACCCAACGATTGTTACTTTCAGAAAATAGCGTACGTATTTTATTTCCAGTAGTTGCATTGTATAAGTTATAATCAAAATGATTTTGAGCACGATTCACTTCAGCTACTAACACATATTTTCCATCAGGAGTCCACGATAAGTTAGTTAGATAATGTTCGTCAGAAGTATCAATATTTAAGTAGGTAGTTTGTTGAGTTGCTAAATTATAAATACCAATTTTTGCCAATTCACTTTTCTGACCAGCCATTGGGTATTTGATGTTTTTTAAACTAGCTGGATTTGTAGTAACATCAACTAAAGGATAATCAGTAACATGAGTTTCATCTTTCTGATAAAAAGCCAAATGAGTTCCTTTAGGTGACCAAAAAGTTCCTTTAGAAATACCAAATTCAAAACGAGCAATAGCTTGTCCAGAAACAATATTTGAATCAGTAAAAGAAGTAACAGCTATTTTAGTATTGGCTTGAGTAGCTAGATATAAATTGTTGTTAATAGTATACGCAATTGCTTTTGCGGTATTGCTAAAGTCGTTGTTTTGAGCAGTAGAATCAAAAGCAATTTCGGCTACAATTGTTTTTGAATTGTAATTGAATTTATACTGTGTGTTTTCTTTACGAAATGTAATAGTATTATCGTCGATTAATGAAAAACGAGGAACACGTTTAGTTCCTGGGAAAGTCTTTTCAAAATTTGCAATAGTTATTTTTTCAGTTGTATTTTTTTCAACATCTTCTATAATATACGCATTGGCATCTTTGTAAACATACTTTGTGGCAGACACCCATTGTAATCCCGATAATTGTTTAGGATATAAACCTTTATAGTATCCTAAAACGGCATCGTTTAAGGTTAATTCTTTTTGTTGTGCATATCCTTGAAATAAGAATAAAATACTGAATACTATGATTATTTTTTTCATGTGAGTTTGTATTACATTTTGTAAATCCAATTTGCAGGATTTTGTTTATTATTATCCTTAAATAAGAAGAATTTAAAGATAGATTTCCCCTCCCCATTTACGGCTACTTTTCCTATTGGGGAATTGGTGTTAATCTTGTCTCCTTTTTTAACGTAAAGGCCTTTTAAGTTGGAATATACTGTTAAATAATTACCATGCCTGATAATTACGGCATAGTTTCTCCCTTTTATCTTTTGAATTTCAGAGATGGTCCCGTTGAAAACTGCTTTTACATCACTGTTTTTAGTAGTGATGATTTTTACACCACTTGAGTTGGTATATATTCCTCCAATTGTTGGGTGAGGTTGTTTTCCAAATTTTAAAATAACCTTCCCTGTTTTTACAGGCCAAGGTAATTTCCCTTTATTAGCAGTAAAGCTATTAGCTAAAGCCTTGGCTTCAGGAGTTAATGCAAAACCTTTTGAAGATTTTTTCTTCCCTGCTTTTTTGTTAGAACGTGCAATCGCATCTTTAATTAACTTTTCAATTTGTCTGTCAATTTTGTCACTTGCTTTTTGCTTTGCAGCAATTTCTTTTTTGTATTTTGATTCGTCTTTTCTAAGTTCAGAAATTAGTTCTTTTTGATTATTTTTTTCCTTCTGAAGCGTTTGTTGTACTTTTTTATTGTCATTAATCAGTCTGACTTTATCTTCTTTTTTAAGCAGTAATGATTGATTTAAATCAACTAATTTTTCGGTTTTTGAAACAATTGAATCCGCTTGGTTTTTTTGATAACGTTTGTATTGCTTCATGTAATTGTAACGTTTGTATGCCTGCTGAAAATTATCAGAAGACAATAGAAACATTAGTTTACTTTGTGTTGCTTTGTTTTTATAAGATTTTACTACCATAGCAGCATAATCTTTTTTTCTTAGTGCTAAATCAGTTTCTAAAATTCCAATTTTCTGACTATTATCTTTAATCTCTCTAGTCAATAAATTAGCTTGTTGATTAGTGATTTGAATCAACTTTTTGCGAACAGTAATTTTTAAATTAACATCTTCAATTTTTGTCAACAAAGAAGTTGCCTCTGATTTATTGTCAGATAGCAATGAATTAATCTCGGTAATTTCTTTTAAAATGTTTTGACGCTTAGTCTCTAACTGACGTTGTTTTTTAGATTGCCCAAACGTAGCTGTTATCATACATAATGATAGCAATACGGTATATAAGAAATGAGGTATATGGTTACTTTTCAAAGCTAATTTCTTTATAGTTAGTAGGGATGTTAAACGGGTAACGTAATTCCTGATTCAAAGATATATTTTTGTAAGTAACTTCTACTTGGGTTTCTGAAGTTTTATCTACTAAAGATAAATTGATCAGTAAAGGTAATAACTGCTGAGAAACGTTTTGGTAGCTATTATATTCAATATTTAATATTCTAATTAATTTTGGCTGTGCAATTTCTTGCTCTTTAATTTTAAAATCACTTGGATTTATAGTGATGAAATGTTCAGCTAGAGACTCTTGTTTTTTAGGAATCAATAAATACCCATTATCTAATATTTCTGTGTTGTATTTGCTTGCGTCTAACGGAAACATTGTTTCTCCTAATAAGACAGCTTGTAATTGCTGAAATGATAAATCTGTTCCTAACCAACTACTAATTAATGAAAAGTCTCCATCAAAGTACACTTTGTCTAGTTTGTTATAATATTGAACTGTTTCTGGAGTAATTAAAATTTTAGCACCAGTATATCCTAATTTACGAATGCTAACCCAAATTTTCTGATCTTTTAATAAACGGACATTGGCTACAACAACCTCTTCTTTTTCAGCAGTCTTTAAATTTACTTTTAATGATGCTTTTAGTGTAGTGAACACACTCTTTTTAGCATAGTGACTGCTAATGATTGTTTCCGTATTTAACTTTACTGATTTACTATTATCTTTAATCCCTTTAGTAGCTTTACAGCTAGCTAAACAAACACAAATAAGTGCAATAACATATACTTTCTTCATCATAACTACTTGCTTAGTTTTTTAGCTTTTTGCAAATATTTGTTTTGGTTTTTTTTATCCTTTAATATTTCATACCCTTTTGCCATTTCAGTATAAAAATCAGCTTCCATTGTAGGATTGTCAATTAAATAATCTAGCCCAAACTCCAAACTTTCAATGGCTTCTTTAGCTTGATTACTCCTGTTTTGTGCTTTGGCTTGTTGTAAGTAAAATATAGGTTGAGCAGGAAATAAACTAAGTGCTTTCTCACTGTTTTTTAAGGCATCTTTAATCCTGTTTTCTTGTAAAAACACCGTTCCTAATAATTTTAAATCATCAAAACTTGTGGCATTATTTTTTGTAATACTTGAAATATACTCAGTAGCTTTTTCGTTATTAGTTGTGGTGTATAGTAACGCCATTTTACTCATAACGCTTACATCAGGGTACAATTCAGTAGCTTTTTCAAGTTGTGGTAAATAGTTAATGTTTTTTCTAGTGAAATTTAAAAAGTCGTTTAATACTCTTGATTTATCAGAATCATTCAATGAGTTGCTTTTTAAAACTGTATTCATGGAAACAATAGCTTTGTCAATAGTATTATCATTCATGTAAAATTTATACAATGATAAATGAGGAACATCTGATTCTGGATACGTTTTTGAAAACAATTTAGTTGCATTAAAACTCTTTTGCTGATTTTTTAACTTGCTATATGCATAAATCAGCTTTACAAAATCGGTTTCTGTAGCAGTTTTAGCACTTATTTTTTGTTCAATGTATTTGGTTTGTTCATTGAATTTCCTTCCGTGTAGATATATCAAATGCCTTAATTGTTCTCTATCTCTGTTAGTTCCTTTTGCATCTAATTTATCCAATAACACTAAAGCATCATCGTGTTGTTGATTTTTATAGTAAAACTCAACTAATGTGTTGGCGTATTTTGGATGAACTTGATTTAGATTTTCAAGTGTTTCAATTATTTTAGGAGCATTTTTTTGTGAACGATATAAGCGATACAAAGTCTCTAAAATCCATTGATTATTTGGCTTTAAACTATTTGCTTTTTGCAGTGCGTTTTCAGCAAGTTGTAATTTATCTAGTTCGTAATAATTCTTTCCTAATTCAAAATTGACGGCAGCATTATTTGGTTGTTCAGCATTACACTTTTCTAACAAATCAATTGCTTTGTCGTAATTTTCAATTCCCTTTTGTTTGATGGCTTCAAAAAAAGTAGTTTGAAATTCATCAGAAACATCTCCTAAATCATCTTCACGCACTTCTTGAGCTTGTGTGGTTAACAAGCTTAGAAGTGTTATGAATATGTATATAGTTTGTTTCAAATGTTATTTCTTTTTTGGGTTTAATTTTTGAATTTCATCTGTTAGGATATCATATATTTCAAACGCACCTGCCTTATCAAGCTTACCTCCAGATTTTTGAAAACGAATAATTTGCCTCTCATCTACCAATACTGTTGTAGGGTATCCTTGAGACGATAATTTACTTTCACGTATAATATCTCTTTTTAAACTGTATTGTTCAAATTCAAATGGGTGCTCAGTAAAAAAAACCCTAGAATCGTATAAGTTTTCAAAAGTTACAGCTATAAATTTCACTTTGTACTCAAAGAAATCTTTTTTCAATTTATTTAGTGCAGGTATCTCTGCAACACATGGAGGACATCCTGTAAACCATAAATTAAAAACATAAATGGTATTTTTTTCTTCGAATAAAGTGAAATCATTCCCTTTAGCATCAACTAAATTGGTAAGTGGAAATTTTTCATTCAATAGTTCAAATTTAGGATGAGTAAACTTAAAATCTTGAGCGTTAAGCCCTGAAAAGAATAAAAAAACTATTATTAAAATTGAATAAAACTTTTTCATATAATTTATAAGTATATAATCCTCTCCCAAAGGAGAGGAGACTTTATTTTTTAAAACATAAAATCAATAACTATTCCACTACGGTATAATCACCAATACTTATTTTCGTAAACTCACCATTGTATTTTACGTGGTTACCAATCATAGCTTCTTCTAAAATAGCATTTTTAATAACAGAATTGGTTTGAATTAACGAATCTTTAATAGTTACATTTTCCAAAACTGTATTGTTTCCAATAGAAACGTTAGGTCCAACAGTAGCATTTTTAAGGACTACATTTTCACCAATAAAACACGGTTCGATAATAGTTGAGTTTTCATTGGTAATAGAATCAGAAACCAATTGCTCTCCATCAGAAGTTAAGAAGTTTAACATACGTGTATTAGTATCAATAGCAACTTCTTTATTTCCACAATCCATCCATTCATCAACAGTTCCGGTAACAAAAGTTTTTCCTTTTGCCATCATTCCTTTAATACCATCGTTAATTTGGTATTCCCCTCCGTTGATAATGTTGTTGTCTAATACATGTTGTAATTCCCCTTTTAAAATAGCTACATCTTTAAAGTAATAAATACCAATTACTGCTTGGTTAGAAACAAAGGTTTCTGGTTTCTCTACCAATTCTGTAATTTCATTATTAGCATCTAATTTCACAACACCATAAGCCTCTGGTCTTTCTACTTCTTTAGTCCAAATAACCGCATCTGCGTTTTGATCTAAGTTGAAAGAAGCTCTAATTAAAGTGTCAGCATAAGCAATTACAGCAGGTCCAGACAAAGAAGGTTCAGCACACATAATAGCGTGTCCAGTCCCTAAAGGTTGATCTTGACGGTAAATAGAGGCTTTCGCCCCTAAACCTTCAGCTAAAGCAGTTAAACTTTGTACAACCTCTTCACCAAAAAATGCTGGATCACCTAAAATGAATGCAATTTCCTCAATAGGTTCATCTAAAATTTTAGCAATATCTGCTACTAATCTATGAACTATTGGTGTTCCAGCTATTGGAATTAATGGCTTTGGTACAGTTAAACTATGTGGTCTTAAACGAGAACCTCTTCCCGCCATTGGTACAATTATTTTCATAAAAAATTTATTTTTCATTCCCGTGTAAACGGGAATCTCAATTTAATTCAAATTCTATTATGCGATTTCTCCTATCGTCGAAATGACACTAAAATTTGCCAACTATCTAATTATTTTACTCCAGTACTTCCAAAACCACCTTCACCTCTTACGGTTTCCGATAATTCTTGTACTTGAATCCATTCTGCACGCTCATGTTTTGCAATGATTAATTGCGCGACACGTTCTCCGTTTTCAATAGTGAAATTCTCGTTAGATAAATTTACTAATATCACACCAATTTCCCCTCTGTAATCAGCATCTACAGTTCCTGGAGCGTTAAGTACGGTAACTCCTTTTTTAGCAGCTAGTCCGCTTCTTGGGCGTACTTGTGCTTCATAACCAATAGGTAATTCTATAAACAAACCAGTTTTCACTATGGTTCTTTCTAATGGTTTTAAAGTGATTGGTTCTGTTATATTGGCACGTAAATCCATTCCTGCAGAAGCAATAGTTTCGTAATGAGGTAAGGCATGCGCCGATTTATTAATGATGTTTATCGTCATGTTAATTCTTTTTCAATAATTGTTTGAATTCTTTTTTCTCTAAGTAAAAAATCAGTCCTAAAAATACGACTAAAAATAGTGTTCCTAGGTAGATATTATTATCAAACTGATAAAAGCTTAAAAATGCTAAAGTTGATGAAATTACCAAATAGGATACTATTCGGTTGATTTGATAAGGCACAAAATAATGTTTTCTCCCTAAGTAATAGGAAACCAACATCATGCTTCCATAAGCTATTAGGGTTGCATAAGCACATGCCATATAACCAAGAATAGGAATCATTAATAAATTAAACCCAATGGTGAGTATTGCCCCAAGGATAGATATGTACATTCCGTATCGGGTCTTGTCTGTTAGTTTATACCAAATAGATAAGTTGTGATATATCCCTAAACATAAATTTGCAAGCAGAACAATTGGGACTATGTTTAAAGCAAATAAATAACTTTCGTTTTTAATTAGGAGATTTTTAATAACATCTAAGTAAACGGTTATTCCCAATAAGCCTATACTTCCTACTATAGTGAAGTATTTTAAAATAGTAGCATAGGTTTGTTTGGCATTCTCTTTATCAGCATGATTGAAGAAAAATGGTTCAGCTCCCATTCTAAACGCTTGAATAAACAAGGTCATGAATACAGCTAATTTATAACAAGCACTGTAAGCACCGTTGATGTTTTTGTTTAATGATCTTGGAATAAACCACTTATCAAAGTTTTCATTAATTACAAAAGCTATTCCTGCAACCATAATTGGCCATCCGTAAATGAGTAATTGCTTAAATAAAGCTTTATCAAATGTTAGTTTAGCTTTAAAAAAATATGGAGAAACTAGAAGTAACACACAAATACTAGCTATTAGATTTGCAATGAACTGATATTCTATTATTTCAACAACATCAAATAGGCCTTTTGCTGTATCCGAACCATACGTTTCTGTCAAAAACAAAAGGTTAAGAAGTACAATAATAAATACGTTTATCAATTTAATAACAGCAAAACGGATCGGTCTTCCAGTAACTCTTAAGTATGCAAATGGAATAATAATTAAAGCCTCAATTAAAGTAATGCTAATTAACAGATTAAAACTTCTAATAGGAAGTTCCATAAAATTGGCTATTTCATGATTAAAACTAAAAATAAATAAACCGACGGCTAGTGTACTTGAGGTAATAGTAATTAGTGAGGTGGAAAAAACTTTATTGGAATCCTTTTGCTTGCTAAAGAATCTAAAAAAAGATGTTTCCATACCGTACGTAAGTAATACGTTAAAGAATGCTGCGTAAACATAGAATGTTGTGCTATCCGAATAGTTTTCAGTTGTAAATGCACCTGTGTGGACAGTTACCAATAAAAAATTGATAAGCCTTGGCAAAACAATTGCTAAGCCATAAATGATAGTGTCTTTAAAAAAACGTTGTAATACGCTCAAGGGATATAAAATATATTAGGGCAATAAAAATAGCTTATTGTTAGGGTTTGACAAAATTCATATTGATTAAAGCACTATTTACTGAAGTTTTTGTCGGTTTGTGCTTGTCGAAATCAAGAAAGCATTTGTTTTTTATTCGATTAAGTCAAAATAATTATAGCCACTGGTGGCTTAGATACTTCTTTCACTTTGTAATTGCTCGTATGCGTTTTTCACTTTCTTAAATTTTTCTTCAGCCGCTTTTACATGAGTGTCTCCTAAATGTTGAATTTTATCAGGATGATATTTTTTAGCCATCTTACGATATGCTTTTTTGATTTCATCATTAGTTGCCGATTTTTCGATATCTAAAATCTTATATGCACTTTCGCTATTGTATCCGTTAAAATTAGCTTTTTGATGATTTGAACGATGATTGTATCCTGAAAACATTGCTTCTGCAGCATCATAATCGCGTCGACTGATATGTAAATATCCAGCCATTTTTCTGATTTCAGTAATTTCATTAGGACTAACATATCCATCAGACGCAGCAATGCCGAATAAATAATGTAATAGTTGTAATCGAGATGGGTGATCCATATGTTGTTGAATTTGCATGCAAACTCTTCTTGTGGAAACACTATCGTTTTTTATAATTTGATTAAAAATTTTGAAGGCATTATTAGCTCGAGATTTTCCAAATAAACTCACAAAATGAGTACGGACATAATCCAACTCTCGCTGGTCAATCTGATTATCGGCTTTTATGACTAGTGCAGATAAAATCAATAAGCTGATTTCAAAATCACCGGGTTCAGTATTCTTTCGTTTTTGAGCTTTTTCTTTTTCAAATTGCTTTGCATCTGCTTGATGAAAACCGTCTATTAAACTTCCGAAAGCAAAACCCAGCATACCGCCAATAGGACCACCAACGGTCCATCCTAATCCAGCGCCAACAAATTTTGCAAATCCCATACTTCCTTATGATATGCTTCAAATATACTTGAATTCAAAGCTATTAACGGAGTTATTTAAGATTTATTTAATACTGCATCAATAGTTTTTGCGTATTTTTGCGACTCAAAGAATACTAAACACAAAAGAATATATATTATGTATCCACCAGAATTAGTAAAGCCAATGCGTGAGGAATTATCTTCATTTGGTTTTGAAGAAGCGCACACTGCAGAAGCAGTAACTGCTGTATTAGCAAAAGAAGGAACTACTTTAGTGGTGGTAAATTCTGTTTGTGGTTGTGCTGCAAGAAATGCACGTCCAGGAGCAAAAATGTCATTAGAAAACACAAAAAAGCCAAGTAACTTAGTTACTGTTTTTGCTGGAGTTGATAAAGATGCTGTTAATGAAGCACGTAATCATATGTTACCTTTTCCTCCATCATCACCATGTATGGCGTTGTTTAAAGACGGAGAATTAGTACACATGTTAGAGCGTCATCACATTGAAGGAAGACCAGCTGATATGATTGCTGAAAACCTTAAAGATGCTTATAACGAATTCTGCTAAACCGCATCGCGGTCTTTAGTATATAAAGCCACTAGTACACAGATTTTGTGTACTAGTGGCTTTTGTTTTATGTAAGTATAACCTCATAAACTTATTCCAATGAATAAAAAACAAATAATAAATAACACAATAATCTTTGTAAAAGAAACTTTAAAAAATGCTGAAGGAGGTCATGATTGGTTTCACACGCATCGCGTGCTTAAGAATTCTTTACTGATTGCAAAAAATGAAGGTGTAGATAAATTTGTGGTAGGTCTAGGAGCTTTGTTACATGATATAGCGGATTCTAAATTTCATAATGGAGATGAAACTATTGGAGCGAAAGTAGCATCAGAGTTTTTACAGAGTCAAGAAGTTGATGGTAATATTATTGAGCACGTGGTTCAAATTATAAATAACATTTCTTTTAAAGGAGGAAAGGAGGCTCGTACCTTTTCTTCAAAAGAGCTAGACGTTATTCAGGATGGAGATAGGTTAGATGCAATTGGGGCAATTGGGATTGCTAGAACATTTAATTATGGAGGTTTTAAAAACAGAGCTATTTATAACCCTGATATTGCGCCAGATTTAAATATGACTAAGGAAGAGTATAAAAAATCTACCGCACCAACCATTAATCATTTTTATGAGAAGTTATTGTTGTTAAAAGATAAAATGAATACCGAAACGGGAATGAAGTTGGCGCAGCAACGTCATGAATATATGGAACTGTTTTTAGAGCAGTTTTATAAAGAATGGAATGGTGAATGTTAATTAATAACAGTAATTCATGAAAAATATAACGCTTTTAATAGTCTTGGTTATAACCTTAAGTTGTGGAGCACAAAACCCAGTAATTCCATTATCGGATTATCAATCAGATCTTATAGATAATTGTTATCATAAGGATATTGACAATGATTTAGATCCTTATGTTGGTACTTGGGTATTTCAAAATAGTTATAGCTCATTTACGATAACATTTCAAAAAATAGTAAAATACTTTAATGGAGAATATTATGAGGATATGCTTGTAGGAGAATATAAATACGTAAGTGGAGGAGTAGAGTTAGTAAATACGTTGACTAATACTCCTTCGGATCTTTTTTATCATAATATAAGTGCTACAAGACTTTTGTACAGAGGTCAAAAACCGAGTTGTTCAAGTTGTAGTTTAGGAGAACGTAGATTTACAATGGCCTTTGATGATCCAAACCCTAGTTTAAAATTTCTTACAAGTACAATAGTTGTTCGCTATATTAATGACGGAGCTGGAATTGAAAGTATGGAGGTGAAATTATATAAAGAAGGTCCAATAGTTATGCCTGTGGGAGCTCCTACAGAGCCAACAGTTCCATACGGAGATTATCTTATGATAAAACAATAAACAAATGAATGACTATGGAAAAATAGTTGTTGATAGTTTTTTATTATTTGGTTTAATAAAAAAGGGGTTTGAATATTAATCAAACCCCTTTTTTATGCTTAAAATTTATGTTACTCTTCATTTTCTAAAGAATTCCATCCCTGAGCTCTTAAAGAAATTCTTTCATTTGCCCTAGTAACCAAATTCATTCCTTCTGAAGCATCTGTCATGTGACCGATAATGGTAAAGTTTGGATTCGCTTTTATTTTAGGGAAATCTTCTTGAGAAACTGTAAATAATAATTCATAGTCTTCACCACCGCTTAAAGCAATAGTTGTACTATCCATATTAAATTCTTCACAAGCAGAAATTACTTGCTGATCCAACGGAATTTTATCTTCATATAAATTACAACCTACTTCTGATTGCTTACATAAATGGATGATTTCAGAAGATAATCCGTCACTAATATCAATCATAGAGGTTGGTTTAACGTCTAATTCCTTTAGTAATCCAGAAACATCTTTTCTTGCTTCAGGTTTTAACTGACGCTCAATTAAATATGAATACATATCTAAATCAGGTTGGTTATTTGGATCGGCTTGAAAAACCTGTTTCTCACGTTCCAAAATTTGAAATCCTAAATAAGACGCTCCAATATCACCAGTAACTACCAATAAATCATTTTCTTTTGCTCCATTACGGTATACAATGTCCTCTTCGTTAGCTTGACCAATAGCAGTAACGCTAATTAGTAAGCCTTTAGTTGATGAAGTAGTGTCTCCTCCAATAACATCAACATTGTAAGCGCTTGCAGCGGCGTAAATTCCTTCATACAATTCTTCAATTGCTTCTAAAGGAAACCTGTTTGATACAGCTATTGAGATGGTTACCTGAGTAGCAGTAGCGTTCATGGCATAAATGTCAGACAAATTTACCATAACTGCTTTATAACCTAAATGCTTTAAAGGCATGTATGATAAATCAAAGTGAATTCCTTCAACTAATAAATCGGTTGAAATAACTGCTTTCTTGTCTTTGAAATCTAAAACTGCTGCATCATCTCCAATTCCTTTTAAGGTAGATTCTTGTTTGATTTTAAAGTTTTGAGTTAAATGCTCTATTAGTCCAAACTCACCTAGGTCGGCAAGTGAAGTTTTTGATTTGTCTTTATCTTCTATCATACTGCAAAAATAATGTTTTGTGCTAAAAAGTCGGTTGAAAAGTGATTTATATTTAATTTGCTATATTTACGAACCTATAAAAAAATAAAACCCCTTAGTAAAATATGAAAAAGTCTACCCAAATTTTCAAATACCTTTTTTTAGTATTAGTTACTTGTATTTCAATAAGTTGTTCTGATGACACAGATGATACACAACAAGATAGCGATGCCGATACAATATCGAATCAAACTGATAATTGTATAAATGTAGCAAATCAAGATCAATTAGATACTGATGGCGATGGAATTGGTGACGCATGTGATACTGATGATGATGATGATGGAATTCTAGATGAAAATGATAATTGTCCGCTAGTTGCTAATCCAACACAGTCCGATGGTGATGGTAATGGAATTGGTGATGTCTGTGAAGCTGCTCAATTTCCATGTGAAAATGGTTTTGCGGATGTTTACCCATGTGACGGATTTGATTTGATGGGGCACATTTCAGCAGTAACTTTAGGAGGTCCTGGAGCTGAAGGAAGTGATTCATGGGGTTGGACTGATCCAACAACACAAAGAGAGTATGCTTTAATAGGAATGTCTACTGGTTCAGCTTTTGTAGATATAACAGACGCATCTAATCCAAAATTATTAGGAACCTTAGCCTCAGCAGCAGGTACTAGTTATTGGAGGGATATTAAAGTCTATCAGAATCATGCATTTATTGTTGCTGATAATGCTGGAAATCACGGAATGCAAGTGTTTGATTTAACTCGTTTGCGAAATGTAGCTAATCCACCGGAAGTATTTACAGCAGATGCTCATTATACTGGTTTTGGAAAAGCTCATAACATTGTAATTAATGAGGATACGGGTTATGCATATGCTGTTGGAACTAATACATTTAGTGGTGGCCCACATTTTATAAACATACAAAATCCTATAGCTCCAGTTGCTGCAGGAGGATATGCAATGGATTCTTATTCGCATGATGCACAGGTGGTTACTTATAACGGACCAGATGCTGAACATGTTGGGAAAGAGATTTTAATTGGAAGTAATGAGAATGAGGTAGTTATTGTTGATGTTACCGATAAGGCTAATCCAATAAATATTTCAAATATTAGTTATAATAATATTGGATACACACACCAAGGATGGTTTACTGAAGATATGAAATATTTCATAGTTGGGGATGAAACAGATGAACAAGGATTTGGAGGGAATACAAGAACATTAGTTTTTGATTTTTCAGACTTAGATAACCCAGTATATAACTTTGAGCACTTTGGAACTACTACTGCGATAGATCATAATTTATATATAAAAGGTAATTTATGTTATCAATCTAATTACACTGCAGGATTACAAGTATTAGATGTTTCGGGCTTGTCGAGTAATACATTAACTCAAGTTGGGTTCTTCGATAGTTATCCTCCAAATAATAACACTTCTTTTCATGGAGCGTGGAGTGTTTATCCGTTTTTCGCTAGTGGGAATATAATTATTAGTGATATAGAAGGTGGATTATTTATTGTTCACAAGAGCGCAATTTAATCAGATGAAAAAAATAATTCAACTCATTCTATTATGTCTATGTATTTTTTCTTGTTCAGAGGATGAAACTATTCCACAAGTTTCCGATGATTCTATTGAATGGGTAAAAACTCTCGGTGGTTCAAAAAACGATCAAGCTAATTCTATTGTAAATACTCAAGATGGTGGTTATGCAATTTTAGGATTTACTCAAAGTAATGACGGAGATATTACCGATAAAGCAAACGAAAGTTTTGATTATTGGGTAATGAAGTTTAGCGAAAGTGATGTGCTAGAGTGGAGTAAAACTTATGGTGGCTCGTTAGATGATAGAGGAAATAAAATTATTCAAACACAAGATGGAGGTTTTTTAGTTGTTGGAGAAAGTAAAAGTAATGACGAGGATGCTACTTTAAACGCGGGGTCATATGATTTTTGGATTGTAAAACTAAATAACTTAGGGACTATTGTGTGGGAAAAATCTCTTGGGTATGTAGGACAAGATAAGGCTAATGCTGTAATTCAAACTTCTGATAATGGGTATTTAATTACAGGAGTGTTAGATGTAACTGCTTCAGGAGGTGCTGGTAATAGCAAAGCTGTTTTACACGCCGGAGGAGATTACTGGGCAATTAAATTAAGCGAAAACGGAACTACCCAATGGACTAAATATTTTGGTGGTGGATTAAGTGAAATCCCCTATGATTTGATAGAAACACCAGATAACGGGTTTTTATTAGTTGGGACTTCTGATAGCGCTGATGTTGATATAACCAATAATATAGGAGCATATGACTTCTGGGTTGTTAAAATTGACGCCTTAGGAGTTCTAGTGTGGGAAAAATCTTATGGTGGTTCTGAAATTGATGAAGCATTTAGTATAACAAATACGAATGATGGAAATTATACTATAGTAGGGAATACTAGAAGTAGCGATGTTAATATATCCATTAACAATGGCGATGCAGATTTATGGTTGATAAAAATAACTCCAGATGGAACCCTAATTTGGGAAAAATCAATAGGGGGACTAAGTTTTGATGTTGGTCGTTCTATTGTAAAAACTCAGGATAACGGTTTTTTAATTGCCGGTAGCTCAAGGAGTGTAAATGGAGACGTAACAGCCAATAATGGTCAAAATGATGCATGGGCAGTTAAAGTGAATGCTAATGGCGGTTTGGAATGGCAAAAAACAATAGGTGGTTCACAAATTGACTTTGGATTAGGGGCAATAGAATTAAATGATAAAAAAATAATACTAGTTGGACATTCAAGTAGTAGTGATTTTGATATTTTAGAAAATAAAGGATTTTCAGATTTATTAATAGTAAAAATAAAATGAAGAAATTAATTACAATAATAATGTTGAGTATAGTACTGTTTTCATCTTGTGTAGAAGATGAGGTTCCTGGATTACAGAATACAAACGTATCCTTAAATTTCAAACATAACTGGGATGGTACAGCTGTAACTAATACAGACTTTAATACAATTCAATATTTTACAGCAGAAGGAGATGAACTAAGTATTGAAAAACTACGTTATTTAATATCAAATGTTACTTTTCATAAATCAAATGGGGAAACTATTGTTATTGAAGGTTATAATTTAGTAGATGTAACTAACAACGAAAATGTTTCATATATAACTCCAGTTCAAATTCCTGTAGGTACGTATACAAACGTTTCTTTTACGTTTGGTTTTGATAATACGGATAATGTAGATGCAGTATATACCGATCTAAACTCAGCTTCATGGAATGTGCCAATGATGCTAGGTGGTGGATATCATTTTATGCAGTTAGAAGGGAAGTTTATAGATAATACAGCTACAGAAACAGGATACCAATACCACGCTATTAAAGCAGTAGATAATACAGATCCGATGAATTTAGTTTTTCAAGATACTTTTTTTACGGTAAATTTGGGAGAGGTTATTGTACACAACAATTCATCTGTAGATGTAAATATGAATATAGCAGAGTGGTTTAAAACTCCCCATCAATGGGATTTAAATGCATTACATTCAATGTTAATGCCTAATTTTTCTGCTCAAGTTCAAATGCATGAAAATGGGCAAAATGTTTTCGCTTTAGGAACAGTTAATTGATAAATGAAGGAGATCTCTTACATATTAGTGTTGATATTACTTTTATCATGTTCTAAAGATGATTCAGGTGATGCTCCGGATACATACATGCCAACTCCATTAGCATTGGATGTACCTCCGTTATTTGTTCAAAAAATATTACCTCCAGCAATTCCATTTACGAACCCTCAAACGGTTCAAGGGGTCGCACTAGGTAAGAAGTTGTTTTTTGATACTATTTTATCAGCGGATAATACGCAATCGTGCGCAAGTTGTCATGCTCCAGCAAATGCATTTTCGGATGCGTCACAGTTTAGTGATGGTATTGATGGTGTTTTTGGAAATAGAAACTCCATGCCTATATTTAATGCAGCATTTAATTATAACGAAAAATTCTTTTGGGATGGTCGTTCTTTTGGCTTAGAACAACAGGCCTTAGAACCTGTGAAAAACCCTATTGAAATGCATAATACTTGGGAGCAGGCAGTAACTGATTTACAAAGTAGTGCTGATTATCCTAATTTATTTCAATCCGCCTTTGGAACTGCTACTATAACAAAAGAGTTGGTTGTAAAAGCAATAGCTCAGTTTGAAAGGACATTAATTTCAGGGAACTCAAAATTCGATAAATACTTATTAGGAACAGCAACCTTGACTCCTCAAGAGTTAAATGGTTTCAATGTATTTATGGACGAAACGAAAGGAGATTGTTTCCATTGTCATGGAAGTGATAATAATCCGTTATGGACGGATAATATTTTTCATAACAATGGGTTAGACGCTGTTTTTGCCGATTTAGGTTTAGGAGAAGTAACAGGAGATCCATCTGATAATGGGAAATTTAAATCACCATCATTAAGGAATCTAGCTTTTACAGCTCCTTATATGCATGACGGTCGATTCAATACACTTGATGAGGTTATAAATCATTATAGTGAAGGATTGCAAAACTCCCCAACAATTGATCCTTTAATGAAAATGGTAGCACAAGGAGGAATTCAAATTACAACTCAGGAAAAAGCAGATTTAAAAGCTTTTTTATTATCGTTATCAGATTATGAATTCATTAATAATCCTGCTTTTCAGAACTAGTAAGTCAGAGCCTAAGTAGTCTTAATTTTTAACTTATCTTTACCGTAATAAACTTTAGGAGTAGCTAATCAGTTAGTATTAGTTTGAGAAACATCCTTACAACCTGATTTGGTTAATACCAACGGAGGGAAAAGTCATCAGTGTAAAAAGCACTTTTACTTCCTACTCTTTATTGTTTATGAATATATTTAGGCTGACCATAGCCTATTAAAATAATATGTCAAAAATATAAATTATAGCGAATGAATATTTCAGTAGAATTGACCCTAATGCCTTTACAAAATGATTATAGAGATCATATTGTGAGTTTTATCAAACGTTTGCGTAATTCAAGTTTTCATGTAGAGGAAAACTCCTTAAGTACACAAGTGTATGGGGAATATGATGCAGTAATGCTTTTTTTAAAAGAGGAGCTAAAACAATCTTTTCAGGAAACACAAGCAATAATTGCAAATATGAAAATAGTAAAAACCGATAGAAGTAATTATGAACCAAGTTTTTGAGTTTTTATTTAGTCAATATTCTGGTTATAGTAATCTAAATATAACTATAGAAGTCATCGCTATAGTGTTCAGTGTTTTTTCAGTACTTTATTCTTTAAAGAATAAAGTTTGGGTTTTTCCTACTGGTATAGTAAGCACACTATTGTTTGTGTATTTGCTATTTAAATGGGGGCTATTGGGTGATATGATTGTAAATGTATATTATTTTGTAATGAGTATTTACGGTTGGTATATTTGGACTAAAAAAGTGGATGAAACGCATGTAACACCCATTTCATATACTACCAAGAGAGAACATTTAACAACGCTTTTTATTTTTATAGGGACACTTTTTTTTATTTATATAATATACACTGCGTTTGATAAATGGAATGACTGGACTGCTTATGTTGATACTTTTACGACAGGAATGTTTTTTGTTGGAATGTGGTTAATGGCAAAACGAAAAATTGAAAACTGGATATACTTACTTATAGGAAACATAGTTTCAATCCCTTTGTACTTTTACAAAGGCTACACTTTATCAAGTTTTCTATATATTATATTTACAGTACTTGCCGTATTCGGTTATTTAGAATGGAAGAAAAACTTAGACAAAAAAAGAGTAATTGCATAAAAGTTGTGTTGTTTGGACCTGAATCAACAGGGAAAACTACACTTGCAAAGCAGTTAGCATTACATTATAATTCCTTTTGGGTACCCGAATTTTCACGAGCTTATGCAGAGGAAAAATTAAAAGAAGATATTTTACTTAGTAAGGAAGATGTGCTGCCAATTACAATTGGGCAAATGGAATTGGAGAATAGTTTTTCTGATAAGGCAAAAGGTATTTTATTTTATGATACTAACTTGTTAGAAACAAAAGTATATTCGGAATTTATATATGATGGATATTGTCCAGATATCTTAAAAAAAAGTGTAACGAATAATCATTACAACTTATATCTTTTAACTTATATTGATATTCCTTGGGAGTATGATTCAGTAAGGAGTTTAGATAGTGATCGTAAAAAAATGTTTGATCATTTTAAAAATGAGTTAGATGAACATAAGTTACCATATATTATTCTATCTGGAAATAAAGAATCTAGGCTCAACAAAGCAATCCAGCAAATTGATTTACTTCTTAAAAATATAATCGATGTATAAAAAGCGGAGTGTTTTCAAGAAAAAAAGTACAGAAAATTAAATTCCTATTAATTTTTGTTCATACATTTGCCCCGTTCTCGAAAAGGGGTGCCGCTAAGGCTGAGATCATACCCAATGAACCTAGAACAGGTAATGCTGTTTAGGGAGGCGATAGTCGCCATTTTGAATTGATGAGTTTTATTTTTATTAAAAATATAATCAGAGGGTTAACCCTGGTGTTTTTTGATTCGAATATTTCTTTATTAACTAAATTACAAAAAGAATAATCACCTCTTTTTATTCGATTAGACTATAATCGTATGAAAAACCTACTTACTTTTTTATGTTTTTTTACACTATCAATTAGTGTATTTTCTCAAGAAAAACCTAAAGATTCAACAGCAGCTCAAAAACTTGATGAAGTACTGGTTAACTCCGTAAGAGTTAGTGCTGATGCTCCTGTTACTCATTCAAACTTATCAAAAAAAGAGTTAGAAAAAAGAAACTTAGGACAAGATATTCCTGTACTTTTAAATTACTTGCCAAACGTAGTTACAACTACTGATGCAGGTGCGGGTGTTGGATATACGGGTATGAGAGTTAGAGGTACGGATAGCAGAGGTATTAACGTTACCATTAATGGTATTCCGTATAACGATACAGAATCACAAGGTACGTTTTGGGTTAATATGCCAGATTTTTCTTCTTCCGTTGAAAATATCCAATTACAAAGAGGTGTTGGTACTTCAACAAATGGAGCTGGTGCTTTTGGAGCAAGTTTAAATATTCTTACAGATGTAGTACAAGACAGTGCTTCTGCTGAAATTGCAAATAGTTTTGGTTCTTTTGGAACAAGAAAACATAATGCAAAATTTAGTACTGGAAAATTAAATAATCATTTTGAGCTTTCAGGACGTTTATCAAAAATTAAATCTGACGGATATGTTGACAGAGCTTCTTCTGATTTAGATTCTTATTTTTTACAAGGTACTTATGTAGGAGAAAAAACCTTAATTAAAGCACTTGCTTTTGGAGGTCATGAAGTTACTTACCAATCTTGGAATGGTATTGATCGTGATAAATTAAATACCGACAGAACTTATAATTCTGCTGGAGAATATACCGATGTTAACGGCTTAACTCAATATTACGACAAAGAAGAGGATAATTACAAGCAGGATCATTACCAGTTACATTGGACTCAGAAAATTGGGGCAAACTGGACTACAACGGTAGGTTCTAATTATACTTGGGGGAGAGGATACTATGAACAATATAAAAATAATCAAGACTTTGCAGATTACAACCTTACTGATGTTGTAATTGGAGGAACAACTGTTGATGCTACTGACTTGGTAAGAAGAAAATGGTTAGATAATGATTATTTTGTTTTAAACGCAAATGCGAATTACAAAAAAGATAATTTAGACATTGTTTTTGGTGGTTCAGGTTCTTATTATGAAGGAACACATTTCGGAGAAATCATTTGGGCAAGAAATGCAAGTGACAGTGAGTTAAGAGATCGCTATTATGATAATACATCTTACAAAAGTGATGTGAACTTTTTTACAAAAGCAAATATTAAATTGAATAATAAGTTTTTAGTATATGGTGATTTACAAGTAAGAACTATAAACTATAATTCTAGAACATTAAATGTAGACGATTCATTTACATTTTTTAACCCAAAAGTTGGATTAACATACATGATCAACGATCAAAACAATGTGTATGCATCTTTTGCAAGAGCAAATCGAGAGCCAAATCGAGGTGATTATAAAAATGGAAATCCAGAGCCAGAGCAGTTAAATGATTTTGAATTAGGATGGAGATTTGTAAAGGAAAAAGCTACTATAAATGCGAACTTCTATTATATGGGATATAAAGATCAGCTAGTAAATACTGGTGAACTTGATTTAGTAGGAGCACCAATTAGAACTAATAGCGGAAAAAGCCTTAGAGTAGGTGTGGAAATAGACGCGAACATTAAAGTTTTAAAGAAACTTAGTGTGTTGCCAAATATTTCGGTTAGTATGAATAAAAATAAAGACTTTATTGCTAGCACTAGTACAGATTTAGAAAATTTAGGAAACACAAATATTTCATATTCTCCAAGTATTGTTGCTGGAAATGCGATAGTTTTCAGGCCTATCAATAGTCTTCAGTTGTCATTGTTGTCTAAATTTGTGGGTGAGCAATACATGAACAATATTGATGATGATAACTCAAAACTTGCAGATTATTTTGTAAATGATTTTAATGTTAGTTATGAGTTAAAAACTAAAAAAATATTTAAATCAATTTTGTTTACAGGATTAGTGAGTAATATTTTTAATAGAGAATATGTTTCTAATGGAGCAGATTATGGATGGGGTTATATTTATTATTACCCACAAGCAACAACTAATTTCTTAATAGGAGCTACATTGAAGTTCTAATGTATTAGTTTTTTTAAAGTATTAAAAAGCCAAATCATATCTCGTATGATTTGGCTTTTTTGTTATTTATACCTGAAATCAAGCTTAATCTTTTTGTGGATATACTAATAGTAATTTCATTTAGAAAATAAAAGATATAAAGGGCATTCATGAATAGCTAATTTTAAAATTAAACTAGTATATTTACGAAGTAAACTTTAGGGGTGCATTTTAAATAATGCTGAGAAATACCCTTTGAACCTGATGTTGTTAGTACAGCCGTAGGGAAAAGTCGAATTTTTACTGATTCTACTATTTTTAATCCTAATTTGAGGATTGAAATCTCCCTATTATTTGTTTCTTAAAAAAAGCTTTTAGCTAATTTACGGTCTTGTACCTAAGTTGATTAGAGAAGTTTTTTTTAACAGGTTTTGGATTTAAAGTTTATAGTTATTATAAATAATAAATTGTGAATTATGATATCTATATATGTAAATAATGTAATTAAAGAAGTCGCTCATCAAACTTCATTAGAATTGCTCTTGCAAATCCTTAATCAAAAAGGAGATGGCATTGCTATAGCTATCAATAACCAAATCATAACTAAATTAGACTGGGGATCAACACTACTTTTTGAAAATGATAAGGTGTTATTAATTCAGGCAACACAAGGAGGTTAAGTCTCCATCACAGTTATTTATAATCCACGAATAAATATTAATTAGTTGAAAAGCATATTGCTCAAAACTAACAACTAATCAACAATGAAAAATAAAGACACAGCACCAAAGCAAGATGGGATTACAAGAAACCCATTTCCAAATTCGAATAAAATTTATGTGAACGGAAAAATTCACCCGCAAATTAAAGTTGCGATGCGTGAAATTACGTTAAGCGATACCATTGATTCGATGACGAAGAAGAAAACGCCAAATGAATCTGTAACTGTTTATGATACTTCAGGACCATATACTGATCCTAGTAAAAAAATTGATGTTCACAGTGGTATCGAAAGAATTCGCGAAAACTGGATTATGGATCGTGGTGATGTAGAACAGCTAGATTCTTTTACATCGGAGTATTGTAACGAGCGTTTAAATGATGCTAGTTTAGATCATATGCGTTTTAAGTTGTTGAAGAAACCTTTACGTGCTAAAAAAGGGCAAAATGTAACCCAGTTACACTACGCTAAAAAAGGAATTATTACACCAGAAATGGAATATATCGCTATTCGTGAAAATCAACGAATAGATGAAATGACTGAAATTAGAAAGCAACACAAAGGAGAACACTTTGGCGCTTCTATTCCAGATAAAATAACACCAGAATTTGTGCGTTCAGAAGTTGCAAGAGGTCGTGCGGTAATCCCATCAAACATAAATCACCCAGAAGCAGAACCTATGATTTTAGGTAGAAATTTCTTAGTAAAAATCAACGCTAATATCGGTAACTCAGCTGTAACATCGGCAATTGAAGAGGAAGTAGAAAAAGCAGTTTGGGCTTGTCGTTGGGGAGCAGATAATATCATGGATTTATCTACGGGAGAAAATATTCACGAAACTCGTGAGTGGATTGTACGAAACTCGCCAGTACCAATAGGTACAGTGCCAATTTATCAGGCTTTAGAAAAGGTAAATGGAGTAGCAGAAGATTTAACATGGGAAATTTTCCGCGATACTTTAATAGAGCAAGCAGAGCAAGGTGTGGATTATTTTACTATTCACGCCGGTGTGTTATTGCGTTATGTGCCAATGACGGCTAAACGCGTTACTGGAATTGTTTCTCGTGGAGGTTCAATTATGGCTAAGTGGTGTTTGGCACATCATAAAGAAAGTTTCTTATATACGCATTTCGAGGATATCTGTGAGATTTTAAAGTCTTATGATGTTGCTTTCTCATTAGGAGATGGTTTACGTCCGGGTTCTGTAGCAGATGCGAATGATGAAGCGCAGTTTGCAGAATTAGAAACCCTAGGAGAATTAACACAAATTGCTCGCAAGCACGAAGTACAGTGTTTTATTGAAGGACCAGGTCACGTGCCAATGCACATGATTAAAGAGAATATGGAGCGACAAATAGAAGTTTGTGATGAAGCTCCTTTTTATACACTAGGGCCTTTAACTACGGATATTGCTCCGGGTTATGATCATATTACTTCTGGGATTGGAGCAGCGATGATTGGTTGGTATGGTTGCGCGATGTTGTGTTATGTAACACCAAAAGAGCACTTAGGTTTGCCAAATAAAGAAGATGTACGTGTAGGTGTTGTTACGTATAAGTTAGCGGCACATGCGGCTGATTTAGCGAAAGGTCATCCAGGGTCTCAACATAGAGATAATGCTTTAAGTATGGCTCGTTTTGAATTCCGCTGGGAGGATCAGTTTAACTTAGGATTGGATCCAGAACGTGCTCGTGAATATCACGATGAAACCTTGCCAGCAGCTGGAGCTAAAATTGCTCATTTCTGTTCTATGTGTGGACCAAAATTTTGTTCTATGAAAATTTCTCAAGAAGTAAGAGATTTTGCTGCAGAAAATGAAATTATAGATAACGAAGTTATTGCGAAAGGAATGAAAGAGAAATCTAAAGAGTTTAAGGAGAAAGGTTCAGAAGTATATTTATAACAGAACAAATTAGGAAGTTCCCATGCTGAAAAGTATGGGGATATTTTACTCGTGGTTTTGTGAATTAATAATTAATTCTTGAATGTAAATTCTTTTGCATTTAGGGATATATTTGTAAAATAAATAGAAGTAACCTCTAATACAATAAAATGATTGTTTTAATAGCGCCAGAAAATGATGTTTCTAATGAAATTGAAATATTGAATCAATTATTCCAGAAAGGATTACAATATTATCATTTGCGAAAACCAAATAAATCTTACGAAGAACATTGTGAGTATTTAAATCAGATAGATAAGCAGTATCATAACAGAGTTGTGGTTCATTATTTTCATGAATTGATTAATGAGTATGATATAAAAGGAATTCATTTTCAGGAGCAAAAAAGAAGGGATCATATTGATAATCCTGGGCAATATTTTAAAGAATTAAATATGTTTGGGAAAACGATTAGTTCTTCCTTTCATGAGCTTAAGGAATTAGAATGCTGTGAGTTTGAATTTGATTATCATTTATTAAGTCCAGTGTTTTCTTCAATATCTAAACAAGGGTATGAGGGAAGAGGTTTTGATGTAAGTACTATAGATAAATTAATTATTGGTATGGGCGGTATTAATGCAGAAACAATACCCGAAACTTTTAAACTAGGATTTAAAGGAGTTGGAGTTTTAGGAGGAGTTTGGAATACGGAAAACCCTATTGAAAGTTTTGTGGAGTTAATACGAACATGTGATTCAGTAAAAATTTGAGAAAACGACCAAATATATTAACCATAGCAGGTCTCGATCCATCTAATGGAGCTGGATTAACTGCCGATGTCAAAACATTTGAAACTTTAAAATGTTATGGGTTATCAGTTTGTACTGCGAATACTATTCAAGATGATGTAGATTTTAAAGCATGTCATTGGATAACTGTTGAGGTGGTTTTATCTCAAATTGAAGTATTGTTTAAACGATTTCAAATTAATTACGTTAAAATTGGGATTGTAGAAAATTGGGAGACATTGTCTGTTTTAGTAGATAAATTACTTTATCTAAATCCGAAAGTAAAAATTGTGTTAGATCCAGTTTTAAAATCTAGCTCAAATTTTGATTTTCACTCAGCCGTCACTTCGAGTGATTCTGATAACGAGTTGGATAAAATATTAGAAAAAATCTATTTATTAACTCCCAATTATAATGAAATAAAGCAGTTGTATCCTAAAAAAAACATAGAAGAGACAATTGCTTATATAAGCAGTAAAACAAACTTGTTTTTAAAAGGAGGACATCATCCAGGTAAATTAGGGAAAGATGAGCTTTTTACTGTTGAAGGTAAACAGTTTAGTGTAAATCCGAAGTTGAAAAATTGTTCTGAAAAACATGGTAGTGGTTGTGTATTGTCTTCGGCAATTACAAGTTATTTAGCTTTAGACTTTCCATTATTAAAAGCCTGTTATAGAGGAAAAAGATACACAGAGAAATTTTTAAGTTCTAATAAAAGTCTATTGGGCTTTCATTCAAAAAAATAATATGATAAGTAAATTACATTATATATCACAAGGAGGAACTCCAGAAGAACATTTAGAAAATATTCAAAAAGCTTGTGCATCTGGGGTTGAATTGGTGCAGTTGCGTTTGAAAGGGTTTGATGATAAAACAGTTTTAGAAACTGCAAAAAAAGCAAAAGAAATTACAGAGCGTTTTCAGACACGTTTAATTATTAATGATTACTATAAAGTTGCAGCTGAGCTTAAGGCGGATGGCGTGCATTTAGGGAAATCAGATACTTGCCCAACTGTTGCTAGAAAGGAATTAGCTTCTTGGCAAATTATAGGTGGGACAGCCAATACTTTAGAAGATTGTAAAACACTAATTGATAAAAAAGTCGATTATATAGGCTTAGGGCCTTTCCGTTTTACGAAGACAAAAGATGATTTAGGTCCTGTTTTGGGTGAAAAGGGATATTTGACCATACTAAAAGAGTTAAAAACTGATACACCAATCATTGCGATTGGAGGAATAACCCAAAATGATGTGTTGGATATTATTATTACAGGTGTTCATGGAATTGCAGTTTCAGAAGAAATTACTCGTGACTTCAATAGTATCTCGAAATTTAAGGAAATTATAAACGGTGGTCCAACACAAGAGCAACGTTGGGAGCCAGGAGAAAATAAGAAATAAGAATGTTACAAATAGCAGATAAAGAGTTTAACTCAAGGTTGTTTACGGGAACAGGAAAATTTAGTTCGTCTAAATTAATGAAAGAAGCTTTGTTGATTTCAGAAAGTGAGTTAATAACGGTTGCTTTAAAACGTGTAAACATTCAAGATGAACAGGATGATATATTAACTCATTTAAATCACTCTAGAATTAATTTGTTGCCAAATACATCTGGTGTTCGTGATGCAAAAGAAGCAGTTTTTGCAGCGGAATTATCTCGCGAAGCATTAGGAACAAATTGGATTAAACTAGAAATTCATCCAGATCCTAAATATTTGTTGCCAGATCCTATAGAGACTCTAAAAGCTGCTGAAGAGTTGGTGAAGTTAGGTTTTGTAGTGATGCCATACATTCATGCAGACCCCGTTTTGTGTAAGCGCTTGGAGGAAGTAGGCGTGCAGTGTGTAATGCCTCTTGGAGCACCTATTGGAAGTAATAAAGGGCTAAAAACTCTTGAGTTTTTAGAAATTATAATAGACCAAAGTAATGTGCCTGTTATTGTAGATGCAGGTATTGGAGCGCCTTCTCATGCGGCTTATGCAATGGAATTAGGAGCAGACGCGGTATTGGTAAATACGGCTATTGCTGTTTCGCAAAACCCAGTAGCTATGGCAAAAGCATTTAAGTTGGCAGTTGAAGCAGGACGAATGGCTTATGAAGCGAAGTTGGCTCCAGTAGTCTACAAAAAAGCTGAGGCAAGTAGTCCATTAACTAGTTTTTTGAACTAGATAGCAATGAGCAATTTCAAAGACATATTCGATAATTACAACTGGGATGAAACCTTGCAAAGCATCTTTTCTAAAACAGAAGCAGATGTATTACATGCATTAGGAAGTTCAAAACGTAATCTAGAAGATTTTAAAGCGTTGATTTCCCCAGCAAGTAAACCTTATCTGGAGCAAATGGCGCAGTTGAGTAGACAGTTAACTAAAAAACGTTTTGGAAATACAATACAAATGTATTCGCCAATGTATTTAAGTAACGAGTGCCAAAATATCTGTACTTATTGCGGATTTAGTATGACTAATAAAATTCCGCGTAGAACCTTATCGGATAAGGAAATTTTAAAAGAGGTAGCATATATTAAGTCAAAAGGATACGATCATATTTTATTAGTAACAGGTGAGGCGAATAAAACAGTAGGTGTTGATTATATTAATAATGCATTACAATTAATTCGTTCTAAATTTTCTAATATTACTATTGAGATACAACCTTTAGATCAAAATGAATACGAACAATTAATTGATAGTGGCTTGTATGCGGTTTTAGTCTATCAAGAAACATATCATAGAGAAGAGTATAAAAAACACCATCCTAAAGGAAAGAAATCAAATTTCAATTATCGTTTGGATACCCCAGATAGATTAGGAAAAGCAGGAATACATAAAATTGGCTTGGGTGCTTTGTTTGGATTAGAAGATTGGCGAGCTGATAGTTTTTTCACCGCCTTACATTTGCAGTATTTACAAAAGACCTATTGGAAAACGAAGTACTCTATTTCATTTCCTAGGCTTCGTCCGCATACAGGCGGGTTAGATCCTAAAGTAGAAATGACAGATCCGGATTTAGTGCAATTAATTTGTGCTTTTAGACTGTTAGATGAGGACGTAGAATTGTCTATATCTACTCGTGAAAGTGAAGTGTTTAGGAACAATGTTGTCAATTTAGGAATAACTTCAATAAGTGCGGAGTCTAAAACAAATCCTGGAGGTTATGCGGTAGCACCAGATTCACTAGAGCAATTTGAAATTTCTGATGAACGCTCTACAGAAGAAATATCAAAAATGTTAAAAGGTCAAGGATTAGAAGTAGTCTGGAAAGATTGGGCAAATAATTGGCAGTAGAAATACAAGTGAATAGTCCTGTTTATAAACTTTTTTGGATTAAAAATTTATTTTAATAATTACTAAATCATATGTTTAAAGTTTCCAGTTTAACATAAGATGATTAATACCTTATAGTGTTTATTGTAAAGTATCTCTTTTTTTAGAGACAAATTATATAGTGTAATATTGAAATATAGAGCCTGCAGTTATGTATGATATAGATTTTATTCTATATTTGCACTCTATTTAGAAATAATCTAATTAAAAATGATAAAAGTCTCAGAATCAGCAAAAAAGAAAGTTATTTCCTTAATGGAAGATGACGGATTTGATGCGACTATTGATTATGTTAGAGTTGGTGTGAAAAGTGGTGGTTGTTCAGGGCTTTCATATGATTTAACATTTGATAAAGAGAAATTAGAAAACGATAAGGTTTTTGAAGAAAACGATATTAAAATAATCGTCGATAAAAAAAGCTTTTTATACCTAGTTGGAACTACATTAGAGTTTTCAGGTGGTTTGAACGGAAAAGGTTTTGTGTTTAATAATCCTAATGCCAACAGAACTTGTGGGTGTGGAGAAAGTTTTTCACTATAAATTCAAAATAAATCGAGAAGATGAGTAAGTATACAGAAGACGATTTAGAAAAGGAGTTAAAAGACAAAGAATACGAATACGGATTTTATACTGATATTGAATCAGAAACATTTCCTATTGGTTTAAATGAAGATGTTGTTCGCGCTATTTCTAAAAAGAAGGAAGAGCCAGAATGGATGACGGAATGGCGTTTGGAAGCTTTTAGAGTATGGCAAGAAATGGAAGAACCAGATTGGGCAAATGTAAATTATGTAAAGCCAGATTTTCAGGCGATTGCATATTATTCTGCACCAGTAGCTGTTGATCCTAATAAAACATTAGATGATGTTGATCCAGATTTGTTAGCAATGTATAAAAAGCTAGGGATTTCATTAGATGAGCAGAAAAAAATGAACAATATCGCAATGGATATTGTTGTTGATTCTGTTTCTGTAGCAACTACATTTAAAGATACCTTATCAAAAAAAGGAATTATTTTTTGTCCGATATCAGAAGCTATTCAGGAACATCCTGAGTTAGTACGTAAGCATTTAGGAACAATAGTTCCACAAAAAGATAACTATTATGCAGCTTTAAATTCTGCGGTATTTAGTGACGGATCATTCTGTTACATACCAAAAGGAGTTCGTTGCCCGATGGAATTATCTACATATTTCAGAATCAACCAAGCAGGAACAGGTCAGTTCGAAAGAACTTTACTGATTGCTGATGAAGGCTCATATGTAAGCTATTTAGAAGGATGTACTGCACCAAGTAGAGATGAAAATCAATTACACGC
>JAWUYQ010000008.1:0-21903 GCA_034110725.1 Flavobacteriaceae bacterium | reverse complement strand
GTAAGGCGAGTAATTATACTCTTTAAAATCATTTATTATAAGTCCGTTTGTCAATAATCCAGAGATTACTTCGCTTAATCCGTGATTCCAACAAACATATTTAAAGCTAACATCAGCTTCTTTATCAGCATAAGTCCCCTCTTCCTCTTCTACAATAGCATCATCCTTGAAATAGTTATATTTCACTTGGGTGAAATTATCATCATACATCCAAACATTAGGGTGAAACTCTACAAATACAAATTTCCCTTCTGGTTTTAGAAAATGAGAAACTATACTTCCCCATTTATTCATATCAGGTAACCAACCAATAGTACCATATGAAGTATATACAATATCAAACTCGCCTCTCAAATTGTTTGGTAAATCATATACATCAGAAACTATAAACTCAGCATCTAAATTTAACTCCGTATTTAATGCTCTTGCAGTTTCTATTGCTTTATCTGATAAATCAATTCCAGTAACCTTTGCTCCCATTCTAGCCAATGATAAACTATCTTGCCCAAAATGACACTGTAGGTGTAAAATACGCTTCCCTCTTACATCTCCAAGCAATCCTAACTCAATATCCATTAATGAAGACTTCCCTGCTTTAAAGGCATCCATTTCATAGAAATCAGACGTTATATGGTACGCTGTTCTTTTATTCCAAGATTCTTTATTCAGTTCTAAATAATTTTCGGCAGACATTGATTAAGAATTATGATATTTAATAGCAATACTAACCTCTGCAAATTGACGAAACATCTCCATCACTCCGCATAATTTATCTACAGATAGGTCTACAATTTTTTGAATCTTATTTTCATTTAAATCTGTTCCATAAAAATTATATACACAATCAACTTTATGATAAATCCTTGGGTGTTCATCAGTTAACTCTGCTTCAATTTCAATATCAAAAGTATCTATTTCCACTCTCATTTTCTTCACTAACATAGCAATATCAATTCCTGAACAACCTGCCAAAGAAGCTAACATCATTGCTTTAGGACGAAATCCGTCATCATTCCCTCCTATTTCTTTTGAAGCATCCATAACTATGTTCCCTCCAGGGTTAGTTGCATCAAAAGTCATATCACCTTTCCAATAGGTTTTTACTATATTCTTATCCATAAAATTATTTTTTAAAAACTGTATATGTAAATGTAAGGAATCTCTATAATTAAAGACTATAGCTTAATTCAAAATACAGATAGAAAATTGTATTTTAGTCAAAAAAAAAACTTAAAAAACAACATACATGCCTTTAGTAACACCATTATCTGCCGATCACGATTCGGAAACTCAAGAATTAGCTACTTTTTTTAATGAAACCTTAGGGTTTTGTCCTAATTCTGTATTGACTATGCAACGCAGACCAGCCATTTCAAAAGCCTTTATTAACTTAAATAAAGCGGTAATGGCAAATGAAGGGAAAGTAACTTCAGCATTAAAAAGAATGATTGCATGGGTTTCAAGTAACGCTACAGGTTGTAGATATTGTCAAGCACACGCCATTAGAGCAGCTGAACGTTATGGTGCTGAACAAGAACAACTAGATAATATTTGGGAATATAAAACTCATCCTGCTTTTAGTGCTGCGGAACGTGCTGCTTTAGATTTTTCATTAGCTGCATCAGTAGTTCCAAATGCTGTTAATACTGATATTCAAACAGAATTACACAAATATTGGGATGAAGGAGAAATTGTAGAAATGCTTGGTGTTATCTCTTTATTTGGTTATTTAAATCGTTGGAACGACTCTATGGGAACTTCTATTGAAGAAGGTGCTGTTGAATCAGGAGACCAATACTTAGGGAAACATGGTTGGGAAAAAGGGAAACATTTGTAATTAATTATTACTTTATATATATTAAAAAAACCCTTGTCAGTTGATGAGGGTTTTTTTTATGTGATTTTTGTGTACTTTATTAAAAATCAGTAACTTGCAAGTAATCCCAAGTTACTTTAAGTTTTACATTTTTAATTTACATTTTTATGGAACAGCCTACCCAACATTGGACAAATGATGAGTTTTTAGCCTACACACTTTTATATTCTGCACATGCTGATTACTTTTTTGATGATGAGGAAAAAGATTTAATCCTCTCGAAAATTAATAAAAATATTTATGATAATATTCTTCAAGAATTATCTAAAGATAATGATTATCAGAGTTTACAAAAGATTTTAGCATATACTAAAGAGCATAAATTCAGTAACAATGAAGTAGATTTATTACTCTATGAAATTGAATTATTATTTATGTGCGATGGTGAATATGATATATTAGAAAAAAATATGATGATGAACTTAACGAATCTTTTAAAAGGCTCTAAAAATGCTGAATTAACGCATTAAACTATTTTATAGTAATAGACCTAATCATCGATTCTAGTTCAAACATATAATCTCTTTTAGCAATTTGAGGAGCATACGTAAACCCTTCTAATATCAATTGACGGTTATTTGGTTTATCTTCAATAATATAGTTTATAAATGGTCCTGCCATATAATCATTTTTTACATCCCAAACTCCACGAGTTTCTAACACAGATTTACCGTCGATTATTGTTGTTCCTAAGTAAGGAGAAAAGGCTTTTTCTGTTATCATATAGGAATTCTTAACCGGACCAGGTATATGAGTTTTACCAATTGAATCACGTAATTTCACAATGTTGTTAATGGTTAAACTATCCTTTTTAATTGTTCCATAAGGCACTTCATAAATCATTAAATTCATGTCACCGTTTTTAATGTCTTTACGTAACCATATAAAATTATCCGTTTTCTTTGCAACTCTATAACTAAACAATACGGTTAAATCAATCCCAAATACATCAGACATATCCTCAATATCTAATTGATTTTTTGCCATCTCTTGAACTTTATGAGCAACCTCAACTCCTTTAATTTTATTAATCATTAATGTGGTGTTTTCTTTTAAAACACTTATTAATTCTTCATTGTTTTCTCCAGAAACTATAATACCTAATTGAGGGGATGCATATACGTCCTTTACAATTTTTATTCCCTTAGGAACTCCTTTTTTAAACTCAACAAAAGTTCTACTTTTTTTTACAAAATTATGAAACGCTTTGGTATTCATTTGCTTTAAGGTAAAAATAGGTTCTTCTTGAGGTAAACCATAAACTGGTGCTGCAAAAATGACTCTAGTTGCATCCCCAACTTCACCATTCCATAAGCTATCATCAGATACAATAGTTAACATATTTGTTGTACCTCCAGATGATGGTAAATAACGTGTTTCCTTTTTTCCATCATCTTTACATGAAAAAAGAAATAACGAAAGTGCTATGATAAGAATGTTTTTATATGACATATTTTTTTATTGAATCCCAACATTGGGTTTAACTCCTAGAGGCCTGCCTCTGATGGAAAATATTAATATTAATTCATACCTCGTGAGTTTGCAACGAAGATATGGATATAGTTTTATTCTATACTCTCAAACTCTATACCAAAAAATACGTTTTAAGAGTAATCTCAATAGAAATTTACTTGAGATTTACCCTTTTGGAATTTTTAAAACCATTCCTGGTTTTAAACCTGAATTGGATAAATTATTATGTGCTTTGATATTCTCGGCAGATACTCCTGAATATTTTTTAGCAATACCATACAAAGTATCCCCTTGTTTAACCTTATAACTTCCAACTGTCTTCATTTTAGAAGATGTCATGTTAGATGGTTTTTTTGTAGGTTTTTTAGCAACTACTTTTTGTGGATATCTTGGGTAAATAATTAATCGCTGTCCAATCTTTAAACTATTAGATCGCAAACCATTCCATCTTTTTATAGAGCTTACTTTCACGCCATATCTTTTGGCTACTTTACCTAAAAAGTCTCCTGAACGGACTCTATAACGGATTCTGTTAGATGTTTTAACTAATTCAGGCAAAGGCTTTTCACGTTTATTAAACTCTTTGTCTGCATAAGCGTAAATAGCCTCCTCATGGGTTATAAATTTACCTATATGTGTTTTTGGTAATCGCAATAGATAATTTTCTCCTTTTACAACAGGGATAATATCCATTTTATATGACGGGTTCATAAACTGAAGATCCTCCATTTTTATTTCTAGTAATTCAGAAACATGTTTTAAAGCAAGTTTCTTCTTAACACGAATTGTATCCACTTCAAAATATTGATATTCTGGTATTTGTGGTCTTAAATTATGTTCCTTAGCGAATTCAAAAACATACATTGTTGCTTGAAATATAGGGACATATCCAGCGGTTTCACGAGGTAAAAAAGAACGTATATTCCAATAATTTTTATTTCCCCCTGAACGACGAATTGCTTTTGATACATTTCCAGGCCCTGAGTTATAAGATGCTAAAGCTAAATCCCAATCATTAAATCGATTATAAACTCGGGTTAAATATTCACAGGCCGCTTTAGTAGATTTATCCAAATCACTACGTTCATCAACATATGAATTAACATTTAATCCATGCTCCTTACCTGTAGCATACATAAATTGCCACAAACCTGTTGCCCCAACTCTTGATTTTGCTCTTGGCTTTAAAGCAGACTCTACAATAGCTAAATACTTTAACTCTAAAGGCATATTATGTGCATCTAATTCCTTTTCAAAATGAGGGAAATAATAGGTACTTAATGCCATTAAACGTTCTAATGTATTTTGACGATTCTTTAAAAAACGTTTGATAACGCTTTCTAGAATAGGGTTGTACTCAATATTAAAAGGAGTTCTGTCATTCAATCGTTTTAGACGAGCTATTAAGGTGTCTTTAGATAATTCTGGGTAATAAATAGTATCCGCTTTTATATTTTTTCTAACGTGATGAATAGAATCATATAAATCATTGCTATATAATTCTTTTAACCACAAGCTATCAATTTTACTTGCATAAGCGTAATCTGGTTTTTCTTTAATAGCATCTTTTAGTTTTAAAAAAGCTAGCTGTAAAGAATCTTTTTTTATGGTATCAGATTCAATAGTTTTGAGAGAATGGCTCTCAATAGAAGTAATAATGTCTTTTTTTACTATCAAAGAATCTTTTACTACTACTGTTAATTGAGTTTTTACACTATCAACTACTTTGTTTTTTATTAAAGTTGTGTCTGTAATTTCTTCTTGAGAGAAAGCTATTGCTGCTAAAAAAAAGAAACTAATTTTTATATATTTTAAAATCATGATAGTTGGGTAATATTGATATTATAACGATATTGTTGCTAAAATAGTGTTTCTTTTTAACCTTTATGACTTCGTTTTCCTAAATTAACATCTAGTTTAATAACTTTAATTAGCTTCTATATATACAAATTACTTTAATTTTTTTCGCTTTTTTGAGTTACTAGCATCTACAACTGCCTTTATTTTTGAATTCCTTTTTTTATTTAAATAATCTAAAGCAAATGTGCATGTTTATTAACAGGTTCACAATATTAATTACCTACAGTATTACCTAACGGGAAATACAACCAATAGAATATTTATCAAATAGTTAATCTTAAAAATTAATAAAACCCCTAAATAAATTACTTAGGGGTTTTATTAAAAATAATATTTACTAATAATCTATGTATTAGGCAACTCTCTCCAAAGTTTACTTTTGTTATCTGATTTAGTGATACCAGTAACATACTTGGTTGCAATACGCTGTACAAAACCCATTTTTTTCAATTCATCAGGTCTAAACTTATCAACCCTATGGTTTTTAATAATCAATATTGAATCTCCTTGATAATCTTCTCTTCCCCATGTACTCGGTCTTTTTATTTTGGAAAAAACTGTTCTAATTTTCTGTTTCATCTGTGATTTTTTTAATGTTAATAATGGCTAGCAGAAAATCACAAACAATAATTCTCAACATAGACAATTATTATCATATTCATTTCTAAACTATAATTTACTAGGATATTAGACGAAAGAATTGATGGGAGTTTACTAAAATACACTTTATTTAACTAACAATCAATGTATTACATTAAATATTTGTTTCATGAAAATAAGTTCATAGAGCATGACTAATTGTAATATTTCACAAACTAAACAACACTAAAAGAAATAAGCCTTCTCATGGGAACAAAAAACTAATAATTCTAAGTGTGAGTATCTAAAGCATTTTCAGTAATTTTGTGTTTCAAATCTTTGAAGTATGTCAGAAGAAACAAAATCACTTAATTTCATTGAACAAATTATAGAAGACGATATAGCAAATGGTTTATCAAAGGATAAACTACATTTTCGTTTTCCGCCTGAACCAAATGGATACTTACATATTGGGCACGCCGCTGCTATTTGTTTGAATTTCGGTTTAGGAAAGCGTTATAATGCGCCAGTAAATCTTCGTTTTGACGATACTAATCCTGCAAAAGAAGAGCAGGAATATGTTGATGCTATCAAAAAAGATGTAGCTTGGTTAGGGTTTCAATGGACTAATGAATGTTATTCATCTGATTATTTTCAGCAATTATACGACTGGGCGGTTCTTCTAATTAAAAAAGGAGCAGCTTATGTTGATGGTTTATCTGCTGAAGAAATGGCAGAACAAAAAGGAACACATACTGAACCAGGTATTGAAAGTCCATATAGAAATAAATCTGTTGAAGAAAATTTAGCTTTGTTTGAGCAAATGAAAAATGGTGACTTCGATGAAGGAACTTATGCTTTGCGTGCTAAAATAGATATGACCTCTCCAAATATGTTAATGCGTGATCCGATCATGTATCGTATTTTGAAAAAGGACCATCATAGAACAGGAAGCGATTGGTGTATATATCCAATGTACGACTGGACGCATGGAGAATCAGATTATTTAGAAGAAATTTCACATTCATTTTGTACGCTTGAATTTAAACCTCATCGTGAGTTATACGATTGGTTTTTAGATCAGGTATATGACACTGCAAACATTCGTCCTAAACAGCGTGAATTTGCACGTCGTAATTTGAGTTACACCATAATGAGTAAGCGTAAATTATTACGTTTGGTTGAAGATAAAATAGTTTCTGGATGGGACGATCCGCGTATGCCAACTATCTCTGGTTTAAGACGTAGAGGATATACTGCTGCTGCAATTAGAAAATTCAGTGAAGTATCTGGTATCTCTAAGCGTGATAGTGTTACAGACGTTTCTTTATTAGAGTTTTGTATTCGTGAAGATTTAAATAAAACGGCAACGAGAGTTATGGGAGTTATTGATCCTGTAAAACTAGTTATTACTAATTATCCTGATGATAAGGAAGAGTTTTTAGTTGCTGATAATAATCCGGAAGATGTAAATTCAGGAACACATGAAGTTCCATTTTCGAAAGAGCTATATATTGAACGAGAAGATTTTAAAGAAGACGCTGGGAATAAATACTTCCGTTTGACTTTAGGAAAAGAAGTTCGTTTAAAAAATGCCTACATCATAAAAGGAGAGTCTGTAATAAAAGATGCTAACGGAACTATTACAGAAATTCATTGTACTGCCGATTTAGATTCTAGATCGGGTAGTGGTACAGAAGCAAGTACACGTAGGGTAAAAGGAACTTTACATTGGGTGTCTATCAAACATGCTGTAAAAACTGAAATAAGAGTGTATGATCGCTTATTTTTAGATGAAGCACCAGATAGCCATAAAGACAGTGATTTCATGCAATATATTAACCCAAAATCATTAGAAGTAATTAAAACTGCTTTCGTTGAACCATTTTTAGCCACTGCAACTGTTGGAACTGAATTTCAATTTCAACGTTTAGGTTATTTTAATGTGGATACTGATTCAACTGTTGATAATTTAGTGTTTAATAAAACTGTTGGTTTAAAAGATTCTTGGAAGCCTATAGCTTCTGATAAGCAAAAACAAAATACAGGAGGTGACAAGAAACCTCAACAGCAAGAAGCACAAAAAAATCCTATTAGTGAAATTAAGAAGTTAGGAAAGAAATATGCAAACTTGTCTGGACCAAAATTAGATGCTGCAAAAGCTAAAATTTTAAAATATGCTGATGAGGTTCTTTATGAAGATTTAGAACCTTTATTTGATACTCCTGCTAAAAAAGTAGGTATCCGTATTGCTACTGTAATTACTCTTAATGTATTATTACAAAAAGGGCAGGAGCGTACTGATGCAATAAATACTTTTATTGAAAGTACACAACAGGACAGTCATGAAATGATGATTGAAGAAGTAAAAGCGCTGTAATTAAAACATATTATAATAACTAAAAGCCGAATCTAATTTAATTAGATTCGGCTTTTTTGTTAAATATTATTCTGTTATTCTAATAACCTATTTAATAATTAATCTTTTAGTTGTGCTAGCTGTTTCAGACTCAATATTTATAAAATACATTCCTTGTGCTAATGCTGTTAAACTAATTTCTTGACTTTGATTAAAATTATTTAATGAAATAGTTTTAATTATTTTTCCAGTAACATCAAAAATAGATAATTTTTTCAACTGTTCTTGACCAGAATAACTTAAGGTAAAATTACCATTATTTGGGTTTGGGAATATAGTTGATAATTGATTTAAAAGCTCAATATCATTTGTACTAAGCGCACTACAGTCAAAATTAGGGATACATCCTCCAGCACCAGCAACCCAATTAGTACATGGAGGATAAGGAGTGTTTTCTGAACTTGTAGCCAATATTTCTGTAGCTAACTTAGCTGTTATTGTAGTAGCCGCAAGCCTAAACCCAGGAATACATTGTCCTGCAACAGCAAACCACTGGCAATTCATAGGCGTTGCTTCTTTAACCCATTCCCAAGCTGATCCATTCCATCTAATAATAGCTATTATACTTCCAGAGGTTGCGCAAGTAGTACTTGTAGTATAGTCATTACAAGCTGGTTCTGCTCCGTTGTTACCTGCACCAGATTGTATAACTTTCAGATACTGTGGTTTCCCGTTAACGGTACCGTTTTCGTTATAAGCTCCAAGTACAGACACATCACTACAGCTATCCGTAATATTAAGATCTCCATTAAGAGGTGGTTTAATTCCTCTTACTCTAAAATCATAAACAGTTTCATTACAATCATTATTTGTAATTATAATTGTAGCAGTTTTTTCACCAGCTGTTCCTGGTGTAAAAGTTACGGTAAACGTATCTGTATTACCTGCCGTAACCGCTGTAGGAATATTACCCAAAATAAAATCTGAGGCGTTTGTACCACTTGAAACTATTGATGTGATGTTTAAAGTATTTGTACCAGCTGTATTATCTATAGTAAAGGTATGTACATCATTTGTATAAACATCACCAAAATGGGTATCGTCAATAAATTGAACTGCAGTACTTCCATCGGAAATTGAATTACCTAACCCTTTAACATCTATTTCTGGAAGTAAAATAGTAACATCTACCGCTACACGGTTAGAAGTACCTGCTGCTGTAAAACGCTTGATAGCGTTATTACCATAATCCGCAATTAAAATTTTTCCATCAGACTGTACAGTAACTCCAATAGGATTACTAAATCCAGAACCAAGGGTTACAATATTAGTTCCATTAGCATCCATACGCTTGATAGCGCTATTACCAAAATCTGCAATTAGAATTTTACCATCTGCTTGTACGGCAACTCCATTAGGAGATGAAAACCCAGAGCCTAACGTTACAATATTAGTTCCATCGGCATCCATACGCTTGATAGCGCTATTACCTGTATCCGCAATTATAATTTTTCCATCAGACTGTACAGTAACTCCATAAGGACTACTAAATCCAGAACCAAGGGTTTCAATATTAGTTCCATCAGCATCCATACGCTTGATAGCGTTATTACCAAAATCCGCAATTAAAATTTTTCCATCAGACTGTACAGTAACTCCACGAGGATTACTAAATCCAGAACCAAGAGTTTCAATACTCTCAGGAATTGATTGTTCTACATAGTAGGTACCTGTTGTTAAAACATCGGTGCTTAACATTGCTGTACCGTTAGAACTTGTAGTAAACCATTGTGCGGCTGTTCCTGTGCTTGGTGTACTTGCTAAATTAGCTACTGTTGTTGGGCAAGAGGTAAAGGTTTGTGTATTGTCTGAAATACGGTTTACCGTTACCGCTAAGCGTGTAGTGCTTTCTCCACAAGAGGTTGTATTACTTGCGTAATAAATTGTTTCATCTACTAATGCCGTTGTATTTGGTAATAAGTTACCGTTTGCAGCCGCATCGTACCATTTTATGGTTGTTCCTGTTACAGTTACATTTGCTAGTGTTTTATTGTCTCCTGTATACACTTGTGTTGCTAAACCGGTTGGAGCAGGTGTTGATGTATTAGGTGTAATTCCTTCGGTTGCCCAACCACCATTGCTTATAGTACCATTTTGCGCACCGTTACCTAGTGCTAAATCGGTAAGTGTTGTTCCAGAACCTTCAGTCATGGTATAGTATACCTCTAAGTTGGTTTCTGCACCTGTAAAGCAGGTGTTATTAGTTGCAGCTAATGCAATATCTGCAGCAGAACGTGGTGTGCTCCATAATCTAACATCATCTACAAGTGCACTTGCATTTGTAACACCATCAGCTCTATTACCTATAAGTAACGGATTAGTTGTATTGGATAATGCAGATCCTGTATATGTAAAAGATGCTCCTGCAACACCATCTAAATAACTATTTATTGCTTTTGTAGTAACATTATAGGTAAATGCAATATGGTGCCAGTTATTATCACTAATAATAAGTCCGGTATTAAAATTTTGAAAACTACCTCCATTACCTAAAAAGACTGTAATTTCATTAGTAGAGTCAACTAAATAGGTGTCTAAAGGATGTGGTACATTTACATTTGTTTTACCAAATATTCCTTGATAAATTCCTAACTGATTAAATTTAAACCAGCCTTCTAAAGTGAATCCATTAGCTAGATCGAGGTCATAGTTAGTTGAAATATTGTTATTTGATGTAATTGTAGATAAATCTACTGCAGTTTGTGCAATTGTAATTTGGCTTCCGAAAAGGAATACAAATACTAAGAGTAATAGTTTTTTCATTATAATATAGTTTGAAAAACGAAAATAAAAAAAAAGTCGCTACAGCTTATAGGAATGTGAAGCACGGTTGTTTTTTTGTGAAGTATGAATAGTTGGTCCGTATTTTACGGTTAAAATGAGTACGCTAAAACAGATGTGCTAACAAGTATACAAATAAACTTAATTTAAATTAAGCAGAGATTTTAAAGCTACTTTATAGGTTTTTGAAACAGAAATAACATCGTCATTTATCTCAATACTATTCTTGTTTATTTTTTGTATGTGCTTTATATTAGCAATATAGCGTTGGTGAATTTGTATAAATTGTTCTTTTGGTAGTTGCTCTATAAAAACAGAAAGTTTTTCTCTAATAATATGTTTGGTGTTTTTAAATATGATTTCTAAATAATTCCCCTCAGACATCACATATAAAATATCATTAGTATTGAGTTTTATATATGCTGTGCCAACTTTAACAGTAATAGTCTGTTCGGAATGATTTAATTTTTTTAGCGCTTTTTTTAAGTGGTATTTTTCATTATTATTTGCAAGCGCAATTTGCAAATTGGTCATTAAACTAGGGAAGTTGTACGGTTTCATTAAATACCCATTTGGGCTAGTGTTCATAACACGCTCTAGCGTTATATCATCTCCAAAAGCTGTTAAAAACATAAATGCACTATTCATGGTGCTTTTAATTTGTTCAGCTAGCCAAATCCCATCCTTTTCGCCTGCTAAATTAATATCTATTAACACAATATCGGCATCGCATTGTTGCAGTTGTTCCCAAGCTTTTTCTGCTGTAGCTACGGATCCAATAATTTTATAACCACCTCTTACAAGCATATTTTCTAACGATATTCTATTGAGTGC
The DNA here is from genome assembly GCA_034110725.1 of Flavobacteriaceae bacterium. GTDB lineage: Bacteria > Bacteroidota > Bacteroidia > Flavobacteriales > Flavobacteriaceae. The sequence continues at coordinate 10,081 of JAWUYQ010000008.1, read as the reverse complement.
CATGTCTTCTACTACAAATACTTTTTTCATAAATTAACGTTGTTTAAATGTAAAAGTATAAGATAATCCGTTATCGTTAAATCGTTTCATTTCGGCATTCATTTCTTCAGCAAACAATGTTATTAGTCGCTCTCCAAAAGAGTACGTTTTTGCTTTGTTTTCATCAATACCTGGTCCATTATCTGTATATGTGAGCTGAAAACCTTGATCTTGATTTATTAACATAATTCGAAAAGTACCATTATTGTTTTTAAAGGCATACTTCATTGAATTTGAAATAAGCTCATTAATTACCAATCCTATGGGGTTTGCCAGCTTCACGTTTAACTGAATGTTTTTTTCAACTAAAATTTCATATTGAACGTTATTGTTTGGATAGGTATCCATTAATGAATGACATAATTTTTTAAAGTACGTATCCATGTCAATTGAGGTGATATTTTTATTTTGATATAACATTTCATGAACTAGTGACATGGCACTAATATGACGTTGAGATTGAAGCGCAATAACTTGAAACTCTCTATTGTCTGTTTTTCCAGAATGTATGTTTAATAAACTTGAAATGACTTGTAGGTTGTTTTTAATACGATGGTGAACCTCTTTTAATAGAGTTTCTTTTTCAGATAAAGACCTATTTAGCGCTTCTTTTTGAGAGATAATTGTTTGATTGTTTTTTTTAATTTTTTTATAGGTCCAAATAAGCGCTATTGTTAATAAAACAAATACAATAATTACAAATTGTAGTTTGTAATTTAAGTTTTGTTCTTCATTTAAGTTGTTTTTACTTTCTTTTAATTCTTCTATTTTTTGATCGGTTTCATAAATAACTGATGAAATCATATAATTCCTTTTGGACACATTAGTTTTAATAGAATCTTGAAGTCGAAGTAATGTATTGAATGTGTGTTTTACAAAATCTTTTTTATCTAATTTTATATAATTCTGAATAGTTGCAACAAGGTTTTCTTCGTAGAGCCTTGTATTTGGTTGAATTTTTAAAACAGTTTTAGCGCTATCTAAATATTTTAAGGCTTTTTCTGGATTAGTATCAGAAATTATTTTAGCTATTTTATAATATGCACTAATGATGATATGTCGTTCTTTAAATATTTTAGCCGATTGTAATTCCTCCTTAAAAAATGGTAATGGGTTAATGTTTTCTCCTTTTTTTACTCTAATCCCAACCTCATTTGCAAGTAATATATTTAAAAAATGCCCTACATATTCATCCTTGTCTGTTCTGTTTTTAAGAGCCTGTATAGCTTGCTTATAATAATACTGAGCACTGTCTAATTTTTTTTTATTTTCAAAACAAAGCCCTAAATCATTTAATGCACTACTCTGTTCTAGGTACTTCTTCCTAATTTTTAATTCAACAGCAGCTTTTTTATATAACAGAATTGCTTTGTCATAATTTTTTAATGAATAATGTACATTAGCAATCTCTTTAAATTCATCTATTTTCCCAATAATGTACCCATGCTGTTTACTTCTTTCATGATATTCGTAAAGGACATCTACTAATTTTTGAAACTGCTCTGTTCTACGATAAGCTTCTTTTAGCGTATAGAGAATTTCTACACAGCGTTTTTGCTCGTAAATTTCAGGATAACTTAATAAATTTTTTGATCGAGAAATAACTTCGATATCATCAGGAAATAGTAAATAGATACGTAATAATAGGTGTTTAGCTAAAATGACATTTTCTAGATTATTGCTTCCTTCAGCCCACTCTAATACTTTGGTATAAAAAACAATTCCTCTTTCTTCACTTCCAAAAAAATCAATAAATTGTGTATCAGAATCATCTAAAGTATTCAATTGTAGACAAGCTTTATCAAATGATTCTTGATTGTTTACTGTAATTAACTCCTGCTCTTGTGCACAAGTTATATTTAATGTAAAAAAGAAGCTTACTAAAAGTATGTATGTTTTATAAAAATTAAAAATCATCATAAATTTATCTCCTAGGGTGGTTTTTATTTCAGCTTTTATTAAAGTCTGTAAATAACTGATTTAGTTATTAGTGCCATCAAAAATAAAAACTTAAATTCAATTATGTTAAATTTACGGATATTAAATTTTAATTTAAAAAAGGAATAAACTAACTCTTATGAAAAAATCAATATTTCTTTTTCTTTCCGTATTTGTATGCATTGGTTGTGCAACTAAAAAAACAACACATAAAACGACTTCAATCTCCTTTCAAAATGTTTTAGATTCTATTTACAAAGCTAATCCAGATTCAAAAGGACTGCTAGTTCATATTGAAGCTCCTGATAAAAATATTTCTTGGAGTGGAGCAGTGGGGTATTCTGATTATAAAACCAAAACGCTTTTACAAAAAGAACAACCAGGTTTAATTGCTAGTAGTATTAAAACTTATGTTGCTGCTGCTATTTTACGATTGGTTGAAGAAGGTTCTGTTAGTATAGATGATTCCATAGAAGGCTTAATTTCACCTAAATCAAAGGAGTTATTACTAACAGATGGTTATGATGTAAAGAATATTAAAATCAAACACTTGTTATCGCATACGAGTGGGATAGAGGATTATGTAAGTAAAAATAATGTTGGTCAATATTTTGATTTCATCACAGCTAATAAAAAATATAGATGGACTCGTGATGAGCAAATTAAAATTACTGTAGAAAGAGGTGATCCATTAGGGAAAGCAGGCGAGGTATTTAATTATGCGGATGCTAACTTCTTGTTAGCTACAGAAATCATAGAACGTGTTACTAAAAAGCCTTTTTACACCGCTATGAGGGAATTACTTAACTATGATGAGTTAGGCCTTAAAAACACTTGGCAGTATACTTTAGAAGCTATTCCTGCAAACACCAAACCTTTAGTTCATCAATACTACGGTAAATATCAGTGGGACTCCTTTGATATTGATCCTTCTTTTGATTTATATGGTGGAGGTGGAATTGCCTGTACTAGTATGGATTTGGCTTTATTTTCCTATCATTTTTTTAATAACAATATTGTAAAAAATGAAGCTATAAAAAATTTAATTTTTACAGAAATTACAACAAAAGATGGTAAAACAAACAACTATTATTTAGGTTTATCAAAGTCAACTATTAATGGATTAAATGCTTATGGTCATGGAGGTTTTTGGGCAACTACAGTACAATACATCCCTAAATTAAATATATCAATAGCAGTGTTTGTTCTAGAGAAAGATCATAAAAATTTAAGGAAGGTTGTTTTAGAAAGCTTAGTAAAAGAGTTACAATAATCAATGAGTTCTAACAACTACACTCAAAGGATGAATATTGTTTTCACTTACATAGATGAAAATTTAGATGCGGATTTATCTTTAGAAAACATTGCTAAAATAGCACACTATTCACCTTTTCATTTTCATAGAATATTTAAAGCTATTACTAATGAACCTTTAAGTATTTACATCAATAGAAAACGAATAGAGAAAGCAGCCGGTTTATTATACAGAAAAAAGGATTTAACTATTGCTGAAATCTATTTACAATGCGGTTTTAATAGTGCTTCCTCTTTTACAAAATCGTTTAAAAAAAACTTTGAATTAAGTCCTACTGAATTTAGGAAAATGAACCCTGATAAGTATAGCAAGATTGGACAATTAGACCATACTAAAGAAATCTATCTTCGTAAAATAGACGAATTATTACACTGGAGAGATATGAATACAATAATTAAAGTTAAACAAGTTTCTGAATTGCATTTTGCAACACTTACTCAAATTGGTGTAAAAGGTTTACAAAACGCTTTTGAAAACCTTATGAATTGGGCTGGACCAAAAGGTTTATTAGCAAAAACTGATTTTAAAATGGGAACTATTTTCTATGATAGTTTTAAAGTAACCGCTCCTGATAAAGTACGCATGAAAGCTTGTTTATTAACAAATAATGCTATTTCGAATGATGGTGAAATAGAAGGAATTACACTAGCTCCTCAAAAATGTATTGTGGCTAGTTTTGAAATTGGTGTGGAAGAATTTGAAAAGTCCTGGACGAGTGTATTTATGTGGATGAACGAAAATGGATATTCAAAAGCCGATAAACAACCCTTTGAAATTTATCATAATAATTTTAATGAACACCCAGAAAAGATATGTATTGTGGATATGCATATTCCAATTATTTAACATTCTGTAAGCAGTATAATCATATTACATTACTTAGTTTTATACTATGAAATACATCAAATTCCTTTTCCTCTTTTTTATATTTAATAACTGCAAAGCTCAAGAGAAAACTCTTATTATAGAACAACAGTTAATTACTGATTTTTCAAAGGCACGTATTTATCCTAAATTAATTCAAGAAATAGGGGGAGCCATACAATGGAAACCTTATTACAAATACTTAGATGCCATCAATATTTATAATATCACTTATTTGAGTGATGGATTAAAAGTGAAAGGGTATTTAATTAAACCTAAAAAAGAAGGTAACTATCCTTGTATTATCTATAACCGAGGTGGAAATAGAGAATTTGGGAAACTTAATATTACTAAAGCCATTTATCTATTAAGTCAACTTGCTAAAGAAGGATATGTGGTAATTGCAAGTCAATACAGAGGTAATGCAGGAGGTGAGGGACAAGAAGAGTTTGGAGGAAAAGATGTTAATGATGTTACCAATTTGATTGATGTTATTAAAGAAATTCCAGAAGTTGACTCCACAAGAATAGGAATGTATGGTTGGAGTAGAGGAGGGATGATGACCTATTTAGCCTTAACTAAAACAGATAAAATAAAAGCAGCAGTAGTAGGAGGAGCTCCTTCAGATAAAACAAATATTGATCGCCCTGAAATGGAAACAGGAGTATATACAGAGCTTATACCAAACTACTGGAAAAATAAAGATGCAGAATTAAGAAAGAGATCTGCGGTTTATTTTGTAGATAAATTTCCAAAAAATGTACCTATACTAATGCTTCACGGAAATGCTGATTGGCGTGTAAAACCTGAGCATAGTTTAAACCTAGCTTTGGAGTTTGAAAAATACAGAATACCCTATAAATTAATCATGTTTGAAGGTGCTGATCATGGAATTAGTGAACATAGGAAAGAAGTAAATGAACAGGTATTGTATTGGTTTGATAAATACTTAAAAAACAAAGAGCCATTGCCTAACATGAAGTATCATGGAAGATAGGCATATTATAAACGATAAAACCCGAACAATATGTTCGGGTTTTTTATATGATTATGTGATTTCTCCTATCGTCGAAATGACAAGATGAATTACTTCACTACTTTTCCAAGTACAACAAAGTCTAACTGACGTTTTACTAAATCAGCATCTTTTACCATGATAATAACTTCATCACCTAATTGATACATGTTACCAGTATTTTCTCCAATTAAGGCATATTGCTTTTCATCAAAAGAGTAATAATCATCTTTTATTTCTCTAATACGAACCATTCCTTCACATTTATTAGAAACTATTTCTACATAAATACCCCATTCAGTTACTCCAGAAATTACACCAACAAATTCTTCATCCTGATGGTCTTGCATGAACTTAACTTGCATGTATTTTATAGAATCACGTTCAGCTTTAGTAGAAAGGATTTCCATGTTTGTAGAATGCTTACATTTAGCTTCAAATTCTTCAGCATTTGCATTTTTACCGCCATCTAAATAAAATTGTAGTAAACGATGTACCATTACATCAGGATATCTACGGATAGGGGAGGTGAAGTGTGAATAATGCTCAAATGAAAGCCCGTAATGACCAATATTATCCGTAGAATACACAGCTTTACTCATAGTACGAATAGCAAGCGTATCTACTAGGTTTTGTTCTCCTTTTCCTTTTACATTTTCTAATAATTCATTTAATGAATTAGCAGTAGTTTTTGGAGTCTTTAAATCTAATTTATAACCAAATTTAGAAATGATATTCTGTAAATTACCTAATTTCTCTTCATCTGGTTCATCATGTATTCTATAAACAAATGTCTTATTTTTATTACCAATAAAAGCCGCAACTTTACGGTTGGCTAACAACATAAATTCTTCAATTAACTTATTTGCATCCTTAGCAGTTTTAAAATATACTCCTGTTGGATTTGAATTTTCATCTAAATTGAATTTCACTTCCACTTTATCAAAAGAAATAGCACCTTCTTCCATACGCTGATTACGCATGATTTTTGCTAATTCATCTAACTTTAAAATAGCATCCGTAATGTGTTGGTCTACTTTATAGGCTTTGCCAGTAATGGATACTTCTTCAGGAACTATATTTTCACCAGATTCAATCATCGCTTGTGCTTCTTCATAAGCAAAACGTTGATCAGAATAGGTTACTGTTCGTCCAAACCATTCATTTACTACTTCAGTTTTATCATTAATTTCGAAAACAGCAGAAAAAGTATATTTTTCTTCATGTGGACGTAACGAACATGCACCGTTACTTAATATTTCAGGTAACATTGGTACTACACGATCTACTAAGTAAACCGATGTTGCACGTTCATAAGCTTCATCATCTAAAACAGTTCCCTCTTTTAAATAATGAGAAACATCAGCAATGTGAATTCCTATTTCGTAATTTCCATTTTCTAAAGGAACAAATGATAATGCATCATCAAAATCTTTAGCGTCTTTTGGATCAATAGTAAAAGTAGGAGTAGACCTCATATCTCTACGCTTCGCTATCTCATCTTCTTTTATTTCAAGGTCAATATTATTTGCGTATTCTTCTACTTTTTTAGGGAAGTCATATGGCAAACCATACTCCGCTAAAATAGAGTGTATTTCTGTATTATGTTCACCTGGTATTCCTAATATCTGAACGATTTCTCCAAAAGGGGATTTAGCCTTTTCTGGCCAATCGTGAATTTCAGCTACTACTTTATCACCATCATTGGCACCCATTGTCATCCCTTTAGGAATGAAAATATCAGTATACATTTTGGTACTTGAACATTCTACAAAACCAAAGTCTTTTTGTAAACGTAAAATACCTACAAATTCTGCTTTAGCTCGTTTAGAAATGTAAGTAATTTCACCTTCTAGTTTATTATTTTTTTTGCGTCTGTAAGCTAAAACTTCAACTTCATCTCCGTGTAATGCTTGGTTCATATTTTTTGCATGTACAAAAATATCTCCTTCGGTATCATCACAGACTACATATCCATTTCCTCTTGTGGCTATATCTACTATTCCGGTATAATATGCGTTTTCTCCTTCTACTTCTTTAATCATAAATTTTCCTCGTTCTACTTCATCGATCTTCCCTTTTAATTGAAGTTGACGTAATTTTTTAATAATTTGGTTTCTGCTATTTGCATCATCAACTCCTAATTTAGTAGAAAGTTGTTTGTAATTGAAACTCTTTTTATGTTGCTTCTGAAAAATCTTTACTAATTTATCAGAAAGGTTAGGTATGTTATTATTCGATTTTTTCTTTTTTCTTGGCATTCTATTCTTTTTTACTATTCACTAAACTACAATAAACATTTAAAGCGAAGTTTAAATAATTGTTATTTAATAGTGATTTACTTTAATTATAAATTTTATCTATAGTAATAGATGTTTTATATTTATTTTATTTATTAATATTAACTTCAAATAAGCTGTTTTAAGCTGTTTTAAAATATATGGAAGGTTCTTTATTAGTATTTACTCAAAACAATGATTAATTAGCCTTAAAATTGTTTTTTAAGGTTTTTAAACACATAAATTAAGGAAGAGTACTCAGATGTGTGCTTTGCTTTCATATTTGAACGAAATCCTATCCAAAATGCTTTAAACGGGTTTTGCTTTCCAGTTTTATATTTTTCACTCAACAAAGAAACATAAAACGAATCAAACTTCATAGGAATCGTTTTATTCAATTCAATTTGAAATTTACCAAAAAGTTTTTTTATACTACTTTGAGAAAAGTGCCATAAATGTCTAGGTACATCATAAGCTGCCCAAAACTCATTATAATGAATAGCATCAAAACTTTTATGATTTGGTACTGCAATAATTAAAGAGCCATTTGGTTTTAATAGTTTTTTAAATATTTGAACATGAGCTTCTAAATTTGGTAAATGCTCCAATACATGCCATAGTGTAATAGCATCAAAACTATTTTCTGGTAGACTTTCTAATTTTGAAATATCAAAAACATTATTATTAGTTTTAGTATTAGCTTTGGCTCTAGCATCTTCATTAGGTTCAATTCCTGTAACTGACCAACCATTAGTTTTTGCAGCAGCTAAAAAATCTCCAGTACCACATCCAATATCTAATAAACTTCCTTTTACTTGTTCTTTATTAATTAAACTTACTTTCTTTTTAATAGCATACTCACGAACTAAATGATACACTTTTTCAAAAAGGTTTCTCTTAGTATCCGTATGTGAAATATATTCTTCAGTTTCATAATACTTCGCTAATTCAGAAATATCGGGTAGGGGAGTAGTAACTAAAAAACCATAAGTAGCATCTTCTATTAATTCAAATTTCTCTTTAGAAACTGAATGATCGGTAACTTTTAATAAAGACATTAATCTGCTAATTTATTTAAAAGTTCAACATTTAACATAATTGATAATTGTTTTCCTTTTCTTAATACTACTTCTTTATTTTTTGATTTAAAAACAATATCATTTTTGTTGTTCTCACCAAAAAAACGAATTACATAAAAATCAAATGACGCCTTTGAACCTAATGCTGAAACTGTGCTAAATTCATTATCTGAACTAAATGATTGCCCAAATAAAGAAACGTACTCTGGAGAAATCAGCTCTTTCTTTATTGAAAATAACTTCATATTAAATAATATAATATTTAACTTATTTTCAAAATTTTTAAAGACTTCAATTTCCGTATGTACTCCTAATATTAATACTCCAATTATAGTAAGTATAATTCCTGATAAATCTTGAGTCATTATAAACAGGCTAAAAACAAGTAAGCCAATACCTATGTATTTAGCTTTAGTATTTTTATATTCTTTAAATTTTATACTCTCCATTTAATATAATTTCATAGTTCCACGTGAAACCTTTGTTCTTTAATTAATAAAATACAGGTGGATTATCTACCTAAGAATACTAATAAAACAGAAATATCACTTGGTGATACTCCAGATATTCTTGATGCTTGGCTAATACTTACTGGTTGTATTTCTGTAAGTTTTAATTTTGCTTCAGTAGATAAAGATTTTAATTTAGAGTAGTCAAAGTTAGCAGGAATTTTAACATGCTCTAAACGATGTAATTTATCTGCATTTAATTTTTCCTTAGCAATATAACCAGCATACTTAACTTGAATTTCGGCTTGCTCCATTACCTCATTATCTAAATTATTATCAGCAATAAATTTAGATACTGAATCAACAGCTTTCATATCTTCCAAAGTAATATTAGGACGCGCTAATAACTTAAACATTTTATCTTGTTGCTTAACAGTACTAGAATTTTTAGATTCTAAAATAGGATTTATCTCTTCAGGTTTAACAGAGGTATTTTTAAAGAACTCAACAAAATTATTAGATTTCGATTGCTTTTCTTCCATACGACGCAAACGCTTTTCAGAAGCAATTCCTAAATCATATCCTTTAGGAGTTAATCTAAAATCAGCATTATCCTGACGTAATAAAGTTCTATACTCGGCACGAGAAGTAAACATTCTATATGGTTCTTCTGTACCTTTTGTAATCAAATCATCAATTAAAACTCCAATATATGCTTCATCTCTATGTAAAATAAAAGGTTCTTTTTCTTTTACTTTTAATGCTGCATTTATACCAGCCATCATTCCTTGAGAAGCTGCTTCTTCATAACCAGTTGTTCCGTTAATTTGTCCAGCGAAGTATAATCCTTCAACTAACTTTGTTTCTAAAGTATGTTTCAACTGTGTTGGTTGAAAGTAATCATATTCGATAGCATAACCAGGACGGAAAAATTTAACTTTTTCAAAACCAACTACAGAACGTAATGCTTTAAACTGAATATCTTCTGGTAGCGAAGTAGAGAAACCATTTATATAATATTCACATGTATTCCAACCCTCAGGTTCTACAAATAACTGGTGACTATCTTTATCAGCAAACCTATTAATTTTATCTTCTATTGA
>JAWUYQ010000007.1:0-8757 GCA_034110725.1 Flavobacteriaceae bacterium | reverse complement strand
GCACAGTTTGAATTTATAAAACAACAATCTAATGTAGTACCTATTCTATTATTAGATGATATTTTTGATAAATTAGACGAATCAAGAGTAAGTCAATTAATTGACTTGGTCAACAAAGATGAATTTGGACAGATATTTATTTCTGACACACACGCTGATCGTACTGAAAATATCATCCAAAAAACTAATAAAAGCTATCAACTATTTAAACTATAATAACATGAAGTATTTTATACCTTTTCTATTCTTTATACTTATCAGTTGCTCCAATAAAGTCACACAACAAAATTTACATAATCTTAATGGGTATTGGGATATTGACAAAGTAGAATCTGTTGATAAAATAGTAACAGAGTACGGAGCTAATAGCACTATTGACTATTATTTTGTAAATGATGAAAACCAAGGATTTCGAAAAAAAACAACTCTTGATTTCAGTGGAACATACAAGACAAATAACATCAAAGATAAAATTGTAATTGAAGATAAAAACGGTACTTTTATAATTAAAACAACAACCCCTCTTGATAACTGGGAAGATGTAATTATTAACTTAACTCCTGAAAAGCTTGTTTTAAAAAATGAAAAAGGAATTTTGTTTCATTACAATAAGCACGAAAAATTTAATAGCAACTAAAGACATTTTCGTTTACACGGAAAAACATTATGGCGAAAAGAAATAAAGAAAACATGAGTATTGCTGATGTCTTAAAAGGTTTTATCAAGGAGAATAACTTAGACAAGGGCTTAGATAAAATTGATACTCAGAATGCATGGTATGCAGTAATGGGAAAATCTATAGAAGCATATACTGACAGCGTAGAATTAAAAAACCAAACGCTTGTTGTGCGATTAAGTTCATCACCTTTACGAGAAGAGCTAAGCTATGGAAAATCAAAAATAATAGTTAACATGAACGAATATTTAAGACGAGAAATTATTAAAGAATTGATTTTAGCTTAAACGCCTTTTACTTTAAGTAAGAAGAGAAAACAAAAAAGCCTAAAGAAAATTTCTTTAGGCTTTTTATATGATTTGAAATGGGTTTATTAGAACATTTCTCTTCCAGAAAAATGAAAAGCACCTTCAATAGCAGCGTTTTCATCACTATCAGAACCATGTACTGCATTTTCTCCAATAGAAGTCGCATATAGTTTTCTGATTGTTCCTTCAGCAGCTTCAGCTGGATTTGTAGCCCCAATTAAAGTTCTGAAATCTTCAACTGCATTATCTTTTTCTAAGATAGCTGCAACAATAGGTCCACGAGTCATGAATTCAACCAATTCACCAAAGAAAGGTCTTTCATTATGTACTGCGTAAAATGCTTCAGCATCAGCTTTAGTCATTTGCGTAAGCTTCATTGCTACAATTCTGAATCCTGCAGAATTAATTTTTCCTAAAATTCCTCCGATGTGTCCGTTTTCAACTCCATCAGGCTTAATCATAGTAAATGTTCTATTCGTTGCCATCTTTATTATTTTTAAATTTTTGTGCAAAAGTAGTTCTTTTACTTATATCTACAAACATGTTTTTACCAAAAAGAAAAAGAGCAGTAAAAACTGCTCTTTTAATTATTTCTTATAAGTAATGTGATTACTTTACACGTTTTGTTTGTACTAAACGTATCCCGTAAAACTCATATGTATTACCAGGTAAAGTAGAAACCTTGTTTGAGATTCTACAAAAAGATGATTTACTATCCCATGATCCTCCTTTTACAATACGCTTTTCTCCTCTTTTAGGACCTCTGTTATTAGCATCTTGTACCATACCAGTTTTAACAGCTTTATTGTGATTTTCATCGTAGAAATCCCAACACCATTCCCAAACATTACCATTTAAATCAAAAATACCTAATTCATTAGCATATTTTGATCCGTAAGCATGTGGTCTAGCTTCACTATTTTCAACATTCCATGAAATCAACTCTAAATCGTTAGCTCCAGCATATTTATATCCTTTTCCTTTTCTTCCACCATGTGCAGCAAATTCCCACTCTGCTTCAGTTGGTAATCTAAATCCATTAGAATTAAAATCACATACATAACGTGGCCCAACTTTAGAATATGCTTTATTATATCCTTGTTTCTCACTTAACCAGTTACAAAATTCAATTGCTTGCTCCCAAGTTACATTAGTAATTGGAAAATCATTATTCCATCCCCAAGCTTGCTCTTTAGGCATGTTTAACCTATTTGCTTTTACATATTCTTTCCATTCCCAAACAGTAACTTCAAATTTACTCATGTAAAATTCTTTAACAGAAACTTTACGTTGAGGTTTTTCATCTTTCTCTGCTTGCATGTCTTTTTTATTGGCACCAAACATGAAAGTTCCAGATTCAACCTTTACCATTTCTGGCCAAGCTTGATCATTCCCTTGTGCAAAAGACAAAGAAACAGACACTAACATTAATAGAATCGTTTTTAAAATGTATTTTTTTTTCATTTTGAATTATTTTAAAGGTTTTATTTAATTCGGTGCGAAATTACTAATTTTATAACAACATCAAAGACATTTGTTAAGAAATCATCAAAACGACACCCTTCATTATAGCATTTAAGGCACAAACTATGCCATAATTTTTCCCGAATACTTATATTCGCATTAATTATGGAGGCAAAAGATATAAAAAAAACTAGAAATTTATTACAATCTGCTGATAACATTGTAATTACTTGTCATAAAGGACCTGACGGAGACGCTATAGGTTCATCATTGGCACTATACCTATATTTAAAGAAACAAGGAAAAAATGCAACAGTAATTGTTCCAGATGATTTTCCTTTTTTTCTAAAATGGTTACCAGAAAGCGAACACATTATATTATATGATGCAAACAAAGAAACCGCTAACACTATAATTAATAATGCTGATTTAATTTTCACTTTAGACTTTAATGCTTTGCATAGAACTGGTGACATGCAAGAAGTACTAAGTAATGCTTCTGCAAAATTTATCATGATAGATCATCACCAACAACCAGATGATTATGCAGAGGTTACATATTCGGATACCACAATATGTTCTACTTGTCAAATGGTGTATCATTTTATTGATGCCTTGGAGGACATAAACACAATAGACACTGATATTGCAGACTGTATTTATACCGGGATCATGACTGATACTGGTTCATTCAGATTCCGATCAACAACGAGCACTACTCATAGAGTTATTGCTAATTTAATTGACATTGGTATTGATAATGCAAAAATTCATCAGAATGTATATGATAGTAACTCCTATAATAGGTTACAACTTTTAGGGAAATCACTAACTAACCTTAAAGTTCTTCCTGAACTAAATACGGCATACATTAGCTTATCTGCAGATGAGCAAAATGAATTCAATGCTAAAAAAGGAGATACTGAGGGAGTGGTTAATTATGCGCTATCATTACAAGGAATAAAATTAGCTGCTATATTTAAAGAAGATCAAAACAGTAAATTGATAAAAATATCATTACGATCAAAAGGAGATTTTTCTGTAAATGAATTTTCTAGAGCACACTTTAATGGTGGCGGACATATAAATGCTGCCGGAGGAGCGAGCAAGCTTACTCTAGAAGAAACAGTTGAGAAATTTATTAGTATATTACCAAGCTATAAAAAAGAACTAAGCTAATGAGATACGTAACTCTATTATTGTTGCTTTTAAGTATTACAGCTTGTAAAGAACCTCAGCCTAGAAAACCAGTGACGGTAAAATCTGGATTTTCAAGAGAATACTCTGTTCAAGTTGAGCGTACTAAAAAGATCCTACAATTAGAAAATGATGCAATAACTAATTACATCAATAACGATTCAACAAACAGCTATTTAAATTCTAATAAAGGATTTAAATATTGTTATATCAAAAAGGACTCTGTAAATACCTATAGACCTCGTTATGGAGATGGGTTACTATATACTTATTCAGTTACAGACATACATAATAATACCGTTTATACTACTTCAGAAATTGGAGATAAATCATATTATATAGATCAGGAAAGTAAAATCATTGAAGGTTTACGCCAAGGTTTGAAATTAATAAAAGTTGGAGAAGAAATGAAGTTTATTTTTCCTTCACAACTAGCTTATGGATATCGAGGTGATGGTAAAAAAATAAATGCCAACCTACCCATTATATGTACCGTAACACTAAAAGAGCTTGTAACTAAAGAATCATTAAATAGAACAACTAAATAAATAATCAATACCATGAAATTACTATTTTTATCATTATTTTTTGCTGCTACTGCATGCAACCAACAATATCCTGATTTAGGAGATGGAATGTATGCTGAATTCAATACTAACAAAGGAAAAATTGTTTGTCAGTTAGAATTTGAAAAAACACCTATTACAGTTGCTAACTTTGTTTCTTTAGCTGAAGGAACAAATACAATGGTTTCTGATGACTACAAAGGAAAAATGTATTATGACGGATTAAAATTTCATAGAGTAATTCCTGATTTCATGATTCAAGGTGGTTGCCCATTAGGTCTAGGATCTGGAGATCCTGGATACAAATTTAAAGATGAATTTGACCCAAGTTTAGTCCATGATAAACCAGGAATCTTATCAATGGCAAACGCTGGACCAAAAACTAACGGAAGTCAATTTTTTATTACTCATAAAGCTACACCACACCTAAACAACAAACATTCAGTTTTCGGTCATGTAGTTGTTGGACAAGATATAGTTAATGCAATAGTTGGAAACGACACTATCCAATCTGTGAAAATTATCAGAAAAGGAAGTGCTGCTAAAAAGTTTGACGCTGCTAGTTTATTCAATAGTCATTTTTCTGCTGAAAAAGAAGCTCAAGAAAAAGCTCAAACTGAAATGAACAAGACTATTGACGAAGTTGCTAAAGGATATGAAAAAACAGCAACAGGATTACGATATAAAATTACTCAAACAAATGCTGATGGAAAACCAGCAAAAAGAGGAGATAATGTACAGGTACACTATACTGGAACTTTATTAGACGGAACTAAATTTGACTCTTCTGTAGACAGAGGTAAGCCAATTTCTTTCCCTATTGGAACAGGAAGAGTTATACCAGGATGGGATGAAGGAATTATGTTATTAAAAGAAGGTGAAAAAGCACGTTTAGTAATACCTCCTTATTTAGGATACGGTGAAAGAGGTGCTGGTGGAGCAATTCCTCCAAATGCAATCTTAATTTTTGATGTAGAGCTTGTAAAAGTTAGTAACTAAAACTATTCTCGATACAATTTTCTATTGAAAATTACTCGAATTGACGTTTTAAGCTTTATAATTGGATATAAAAAAACCCTCGAATTAATTCGAGGGTTTTTTATTAGATCAAACTCAGTTTGTTATTTCTTAGGAGTTTCTTTTAAAACCTCTAAGAAGAAGTTCCAGTATTTTTGTGAAGAAGAAATGCATGCTCTTTCATCAGGAGAGTGTGCTCCTTTAATAGTTGGACCAAAAGAAACCATTTCCATTTCAGGATAATGAGTTCCTAAAATACCACATTCTAATCCTGCATGACAAGCTGCTACATTAGCTTCTTCTCCATTAATTCTTTTATAAACCTCAGCAGTTAGCTTTACAATTGAAGAATTCATATTGGGAGTCCAACCTGGGTAAGAACCAGATAATTCAACTTCAAAACCACCTAATTCAAAACAAGAAGTTAATTTGTTTGCCAAATCATCTTTATTAGAATCTACTGAAGAACGTGTCAAACACATTACTGTAGCTTCACCATCAGCAATAATAATTTTTGCAATGTTATTAGAAGTCTCTACTAAACCTTCAATATCCGGGCTCATTCTATGCACACCATTTAACGCCGCATAAATTGACTTAATAGCATTTTCTTGAGCACCCAATTCCATTACTTTTTCTGGTAAAGTAGCTTCAGAAATGATCACTTCTAAATCAGCTTCTAAGCTTGCATATTCAGCTTTAATACGTGTAACTTCAATAGCCAATTCTTTTTCAAAAGATGCAGCATTTACTTTATCGACAACTACAACAGAAAAACCTTCTCTTGGTATTGCATTACGTAAACTACCTCCTTTTATAGATGAAACACGTAATCCGTATTTTTCATATCCTTTAAACAATAAACGATTCATGAATACATTTGCATTCCCTAAACCTTTAATGATATCCATTCCTGAATGTCCACCATTTAATCCTTTAATTTCAATAGTATATCCAACAGTTCCTTCTGGAGTAGCTTCTTCTGTATATGTTTTTGTAGCAGTAACATCTATTCCACCGGCACAACCTACACCAATTTCATCATCTTCTTCGGTATCTAAATTTAAAAGAATATCACCGTTAAGTAACCCTCCTTTTAAACCGAAAGCTCCACCCATTCCAGTTTCCTCATCAATAGTAAACAATGCTTCCAATGCGGGATGCTGGATTGTTTTAGATTCTAGCACTGCCATAATTGTAGCAACCCCTAAACCATTATCAGCTCCAAGAGTAGTCCCTTTAGCGCGTACCCAATCACCATCAACATACATTTCTATCCCTTGAGTATCAAAATCAAAGTTAACATCTGCATTTTTTTGGTGCACCATATCTAAATGTGATTGTAATACCACCATTTTTCTATCTTCCATACCTGGAGTAGCTGGCTTTCTTACAATTACATTTCCAACAGTATCTATTACAGTCTCTAATCCTAAATCTTCTCCAAATTTTTTCATAAACGCAATTACACGCTCTTCCTTTTTAGATGGACGAGGTACTGCATTTAAATCAGCAAATTTATTCCAAAGTTCTTTTGGTTCTAACTCTCTTATTTCTTGATTCATTATATCCTGTTTTTATATGCGCCAAAGGTAGTGAGTTTTTACTCAATTTCTATATTCAGATGATTCCTGATTTATTTAATTTCATTAAATTTATAATCTCAATCAAACTCCTAATAATAGAAAGAAAATCATTTTGGATATACTTAAAAACAAAAAACTCTTTTTAGCAGTATTATTTCCTTTACAAATAGTATTTATAAAAATACTGGGACAGTTCCCTAACTTTATTGATACTTATTACAGTAACGGCTTATATCTGTTTATATCAAAAATTTCACGTTACTTACTTGGATGGATTCCTTTTTCAATTGGAGACTTATTATATGCGACTTTAACTATTTTTTTAATTAGATGGTTTATTAATAATTGGAAAAATTTTTATAAAAACCCAAAACATACATTTATTAGTGTTTTTGCTTTTCTTTCTATTCTCTATTTTCTATTTCATCTTCTATGGGGAATGAATTATTATAGAAACCCATTATATAAAACTTTAGCTTTAGAAAAAGAATACACTACAGAACAATTGATACAAGTAACCGAAAACCTTATTACTAATGTAAACAATCTTCATTTAAAAATAGCGGTGAATGATAGCACTAAAGCTGTAATTCCTTACGATAGGTCTCAAATATTTAATAAAACAATTGATGGCTATACAATACTTCAACAGCAATATCCAAAATTAAATTACCACCCCAGAAGTATTAAAAAATCTATATGGTCCTTACCTCTTACCTACTCAGGATACAGTGGTTATTTAAATCCTTTTACAAATGAAGCACAGGTAAACTACTTAATTCCAAAATATCATTTTCCGCTGGTTAGTTGTCATGAAGAAGCACATCAAATAGGATATGCCGCCGAAAATGAAACCAATTTCATTGGTTATTTAGCCTGTATGGAAAACCCTGATGTCTACTTTAATTATGCAGGTACAACATTTGCTGTTCGTTATTGCCTAAATGAAGTTTATAGAAGAGATGAAAACAAATATGAGTATTTACTTCAAAAGTTAAACCTTGGGGTTCGAAAGGATTTTCAAGAAAGCCAAAATTTTTGGAACAGTTATCAAAATCCAATGGAAATAGTTTTTAAATATGGTTTTGATCTATTTTTAAAAAGCAACAACCAACAGAAAGGGATTAAAAGCTATAGCTATGTTGTTGCTTTAATTGTTAATTATGAACGTACTAAAAGTGAATAATTTTCTTATTTCTCACCAATCAACCCATCAGCAGGTTTTGCGAATTTTGAAGCCTCAATCATTTTTTCTGAAACACTAATTTTTTCAAAATCGGCTGCATTGCCTGGTGTTACAGGTGAATTATTTTCTGAATCATACCATTGCAATTTCTTTGGCAACAATAAACCATTCACTTTTTGCCAATCGGTATATTTAATATAATGAATTTCTGTACTTGGTTTATCATCACCATAAGTAACGGTATATCCTAACCATTTCATTTGAAGTGAAGTTTTATCAAAATATATAAAGTAATTATCATCTGGAGAATCACCTATAGTACTACCATAAGTTATTTTATATCCAGTATACGTTTTATTCTCAAAATGTAAATCATCAACTTTTAAATACGTAATTCCAGGATCACCTAATACAAATGGCATTGCATAAAAATAAAAATATAGATTGTGATAAAAGCGTGCTTTTTCAATAGGAAACTTTCCTTCAGCGTTCATCCAAACATCATTACCATCAAACCCAATGGTAAATTTTGAAGAACTAATTAATGTTTTCCGAGATTTTAAATCTACTAAATGAGTTTCTGTCGCACCACCTTTTTTCAATAAATCAAAAGATAATTGATTCATTGTGTCCCAGTGTTCATAGGTTCCATGAGCAGTAAACATACTATTCAATTTATTTGGAAACCGTTCACTTATACTCTCGGCAGAAACTTCACTTGCTTCTTTAATTGATTGAGAAAACCCACAAAAACTAA
>JAWUYQ010000006.1:0-21882 GCA_034110725.1 Flavobacteriaceae bacterium | reverse complement strand
TAGCACATTCAGAGAATTTGTTTCCCATAAAACGTTTGATAGATGCTACAGTTTTTGTTGGGTTTGTTACCGCTTGTCTTTTCGCAGGATCTCCAACTTTAATCTCTCCACCTTCTACAAATGCAATTACAGATGGGGTTGTTCTTTTCCCTTCTGCATTAGGTATTACTACTGACTCATTACCTTCCATTACAGAAACACAAGAGTTTGTTGTACCTAAATCGATTCCAATTATTTTACTCATCTTTATTATATTAAATTATGTATTCGTTTAACTTTTACAATTAGCTAATAGTCAATTTGTATGCCAAGTAGAAAAATATGACATGGTGTCAGTAGTAATATCTACGAAATTCAAAGGAGCACTAAAAAATAGTGCTCCTTTGAAATATTTTATAAAAATAAATTATTTGTTATTTATAATAGACACCTAATTTCGTTAATCTATTATTACTTTTTTAATTCCTTTACTGTCTCCATCAGAAACCTTAACAATGTATATTCCAGCAGCTACATTATCTAAATTAATTTCTTTTGAAAAATTTAGTGTATTATTAAATACCTCAGAAAATATTTTCACTCCTCTAATATCAAAAATGTCTACATTAATATTTTTACCTGAATTTGATTTTAAATCAATATTAAATATCCCATTATTAGGGTTTGGTGAAAGTGAAAACTTTTCAAAAAACAGATCGTTAGTACTAAGAGCTGGATCATCGAAAACTAATATTTTACCTAAGTTTATTGAATATGGGTTAACGGTTGTACTTGAACTTAATTCAAAAGCTATCATGACAAGTTTTTTCCCACTATGAGATGTAATGTCTAAAGTTTCAGTATTCCACCCTGCTGATGTACTATTCCCCAAACTATAAGGAATCAAATTTGTTGGATTATCGTCAAATGCCAATAAAACATACATATTTGTTGGTGCTATCTGACCAGTTTTATAGGTTAACTCTAATACTGTTTCTGTTCCAACAGTTAAGTTTGTTTTGTATAATTTAATAGTTGAAGGAGATCCTCCTGTAATCATTCCTTCAAGTTTTACTGAGTTCCCACCATTATAAGCATCACTAAAGTCAAATGAAGCTCCTATGGATTGATTCCCTTCTACAGCAAATTGCCAAGTAGGTAATATATCTTGATCAGACATGTTATGCCAATCACTTGAACTTGTTTGAGTACCTGCAACAAATTTCTTTCTACCATGTCCAGAATTAAAACATGTTTCAAATGGCAGTGAACTAATCGCTGAACTTGCCGGAACCCAATTAGAAATTCCTTTAAATCCTGAAGCGTCAACTATTGAGGGGTTATGGTCTGCACCACCAAACATATGTCTCTCGGCTTCATAGAAATTTAACCTGTCATTAGGGTCGTTATTAAAATTACTATACTGTGCATTATTATATATGGCATTGGCAGCAAACAATCCTAAAGATGTATAAGCAGTTGTTGCAGATTGGTGAATATCATTCATCCAAGTATTCCCTCCTGTTTCAAATGCAGTTTGGTTTCTTCCTGGCCATAAATCAACCCCAGTAAATACATCATAAGGGCTTCTACCAAGAATACCTGCATTTGAACTTGAATTACTTGGACCTGCTGATCCAGACCAAAAAAAGTTTATAAACATATTACTACTAACGCGTTGCTCATACCCGTCACCAGGTAGTGTATTTTCGTCGTTTTGTAAGAACATATAATTTCCTCCGCTTAAATAGTTTTGCCAACTTACTGTACCACTTAACAACATAGCATCATACCATATCACTTCTTTTCCTAAGGGTTCTATAGCTGCAGTTAAATCTCTAACAAACTCATACATTAATTGACCTGTTGTACCGTTTGTATCTGTTTCCTCATTAATAAACCAACCATCAAAATTATAATACTCCATAATTTCTTTAAGCTTGGTAACTGATATAAAATTTCCTGACCCATCTTTTTCAAGAAAGTTTGTCATTGTTGCAGTGGATCCTCCCCATGCGTTAGGTGAAAAAAATACATTCCCAAATACTTTTACTCCATTTTTATGAGCAGCATTTACCCATGGTGCAGAAGGAATTTGGACAGTATCATCAGCAGTACCACCAAACCATACTAATTTATCAATATAAGCCCAATGTGTAAAGTTATAATAATTAAAAACTGGTTGTTCTCCGTTATAATTACCAAAGTTATTCATTCCATCTGGCAACCAAGCGATTTCTAAATCATTAGTTAGTACTGAATTCAACTGAGTGCTCGTATCTGTAAAGCGTGTCGCTAAATTTTCAGTTGCAATGTTATTGGCATCTGCAGTTACACCGCCTGAAGTCCATGTTTTTAATTCATCAACTGACAAAATAAAAGGTGGATTATTGACGATTTGTGCATTAATTTCTGAATAGATAAACAAAGATATTAAAGCAATAAGTAGTTTTTTGTTCATATCAAATAGTTTTGGTTGGTAAAAAAAGAGTTAACATTGGGGAAACATTAACTCTTATAGTAGATTTTTTGTGGGATTTTATAATAACAAACTCTCTAATTTTATTATTTGCTTTTCTATTACTGAATTTTCTTGTTCAAGAACATCTATTTCAAGTTGCTGCTCTTTAACAGCATTTACTAATACAGCATTCATTTTAGAATAATCCATTGATACTGGCTTTCCTTCTTCACGAGAAACTACATTTCCTTTATCATCTTGATGAGAAACTACTTCAGGGATTATTTCACTAACTTGTTCTGCAATAAACCCGATAGTATACAAACCAGATGTATTGGTTTTATATTGATATTTAACAGGTTTAATTTTCAATATCTCTTTCAATCCATACTGAGAAATCGAAATGTTCTTTTTAGCTCTTCTAGAACTTGAAACATTAAAAGCTGTAGCTGTTAATTCAAGTTGGGTTGCCCCATCCCATCCAAGATAAACTTTATTTCCATTATCATAGCCGTCTGCATTGGTGTTACTTGCGTTATATCCGCCTATATAAATTGCATTTGGATCAAAACCTGGGTCAGTATACATTCCTATTAAATCGTACCATTTAGACGTATCCCAATCGCCTTTTTTAGATCGTAAAACTGCATTTCCAGTGCTTTCTAATAAAATTCTATCAGACACTACATGAAATGGCTCAATAGGTGCAGTTGTACCAATACCTACATTACCTGCGTTTCCATTATACATGTCATTACCAGAAATTGTCCAATCATTATCTAATGTTGGTTGCCCCCAACTCACATAACCTGAAGCATCTGAAGTTAAAACTAACCCAACAGCTTCAAAACCATTAACTACTCTAACTGCTGGAGCTCCTGTATCTTCAATATGCATTAAAATTGACGGAGTTGTTGTTCCAACACCTACATTTCCTGTATTAGCACTGTACATGTCGTTACCAACAACTGTCCAGTCTGTATCAAAACCAGCAGCACCTGCTAAAGGTATCCATTTAGCACCATCCCAATAATGAAACCCAACTCCTGTACCAACAGTTGTATTATATACTAGCAAACTTTCTACGGGGGAAGTTACTGGAGCAGCAGTATTTAAATTTGCAATTGCAACTCGAGGAACTAACACTCCTTTATCTGATGCTGTAACATCTAATATAGAACTCGGATCTGGAGTTGTAGTTCCAATACCTGCCTGTGAAAAGATAGCTAAAGGAAATAATACAAATATTTTTAATAAATGATTATTCATTAATTAAGTGTTTTAAAAATTAATAAAAAGAATTATTTCTTAGCGCTTTCTAAAAGCACTTCTTCAATTCTTGCTAAACGCGCTTTAAGTGTTTCATTATTTTTTTTAAGTTCTTGAACTTTTGAATATTGCTCCTTAACCGCATTTACTAAAACAGCACTCATTTTAGAATAATCCATTGATACTGGCTTCCCTTCTTCACGAGAAACTACTTTATGGTTCTCATTTTGATGAGAAACTACTTCTGGTATTACTTCGCTAACTTCTTCTGCTATAAAACCAATTGTATACAAGCCTGATTTCTCAAAATTATATTGATATTTTACTGGTTTTATTTTTAATAAATCCTCTAAACCATATTCTAATGTTGAAATATTTTTTTTAAATCTTTCAGAACTAGAAATATTAAAGGCAGTTGCCGTAATAGCAAGCGTACCAACACCTACAAAACCTGAAGTATTACCACCACATATTACTTTGTCAGCATCATCATAATCATTACCTGTATGATTTGCATTATAACCTCCTATGTAAATAGCATTATTATCCCAACCTTGATACGATCCTATAAGTTCGTATCCTTTACCTGTACCAGTATTTTTAGTACTATATACAGCATCCGGGTCAAACTCTAATAACATATGTTGTGCTGATACATGTAATTTTTCAATAGGAGTAGTTGTTCCTACACCTACATTTCCAGTGTTTGTGTTATAAATATCCGTTCCTGAAGTAGTCCAATCATTATCTTCTCCTGCATCTTGCCATGAGGCATTCCCTAAAGCATCAGACGTTAATAATCTTCCCGCTTGTTCATTTCCGTCAACAATTCTTATAGTAGGTGGCGCTGTTGCGGTAACAACTATATCATCTACCGCGGCTCCATAATCATCATTTCCAGTATACTTAAAATGTAGTGAATAATTAACCCCAGAAGTTACAGTATGAATACCTGAATAGCTAGCGTTTAAATCATCTGAAGTAAGATCTAACAATGTTACTACTGAAGCAGGAGATATTGACTCTAAAGTTACTACAAATCTATCCTCAACATCTCCTGTATAATTTTCATAACCATAATTAAAAGATATACTTATTAATGTTTCTGTAGTACTAAATGGCCCTTCTACTAAAGTTTGATCCATATCACACGCTTCATAATTAATATATGCTCTATCGCCACTACAATTACTACAATAACTGGTAGTTGAACTTATATTCCAAATATTAGTTGGCGTACATGAGTTAAAAGGTCCTGTTACTGAAGTAACTACTCCAGATTCAAAGTCATTTGAATATACTGCTGTAGCTCCAGCCACAGCACTTTCTATATGTAGTTTAGCCGTTGGGGTAGTTGTTCCTACACCTACATAACCAGAATTAGCATTATACATGTCGTTTCCTACTACTGTCCAGTCCCCATCATTGGCTGCAGCTCCTGATAATGGAGTCCATTTAGCGCCGTCCCAATAATGAAAACCAACACCAGTTGCAATAGTTGTGTTATACACCAGTAAACTTTCTACGGGGGCAGTTACTGGAGCAGCAGTATTTAAATTTGCAATTGCAACTCGAGGAACTAACACTCCTTTATCTGTAGCATCAACTTCTAACATTGAACTATTATCTGGGGTTGTTGTACCTATACCTACCTGAGAATAAGTAGCTAAGGGAAGTAATAATAAAGTAAGTAATATTTTTTTCATAACAGTATTGAGTGTTTTTTATATACCAACAAGAATATAGCATTCAATAAAATTTCTAAAAAAAATGGGGTAGAATAGGTGATTTCTGGGATATAAAATAGAGTTGTATTTTTAA
Organism: Flavobacteriaceae bacterium; assembly: GCA_034110725.1. Lineage (GTDB taxonomy): Bacteria > Bacteroidota > Bacteroidia > Flavobacteriales > Flavobacteriaceae. The sequence goes on along the minus strand of JAWUYQ010000006.1, from coordinate 16,352 downwards.
ACACAACAAACCAAAGGATTAATAAAGCTTTTGTGTAAAAAAAGAATAAAAAAAAAGAGCGCTAGAAATAGCGCTCTTTTCATTAATTAATGACTTGTTTTTAAAACTAATACCCGAATTAACTTTAAAACCCAATTTTTAAAAATAATTATAACAAGTCATCGTAAACCATAATTAAGGATTGAATATATAATTAATCAAAAACCTCTACTGCTTTAATTGTGACATAAAATTAAATTTACCCGAAAAAATTAAATGTAATCTTAGCAATTATGTTTTACTCTAAATTATAATTCAAAAATACTTTTAAAGTTTACGGCATTGTAATATAAGGGATAATCAGTGTATTTATTGGGATGAAAATATATTCAACTAATTAAAATTCATTTTTTTATATACTTCAAGCCTGAATGCTTTAGATACAGGGATATTGTTGTTTAAAATATTTATCATGTGACTAGATTTATCTACTGAGACTATTTTATTCCTATTAATAAGAAATGCCCTATGTGTTTTTATAAAATCCGTAGGTGGTAACATTTCTATAAATTCTTTTAATGTTGCCCTATGCTTATATACGATGGCGTCAGTATGAATGAATAAATAATTCTTTTGAGATTCTATAAAACAAATGTCATTTATAACAACTTTATCAAATCTATCTATATTTTTTAAAAATACAGTTTTTGTATAATTATCTTCATTAGCTATTGACTCATTTTTAAGTATTGCTAATTCATTATGTTTATGAAGGGCAATTTCTATAGCCGAAAAAAGCTCTACTTTCTGAAATGGTTTTGCTAAAAAACCAAATGGACTTGCTTTCACAGCTCTTGATATAGTCTCCTTGTCGGTATAAGCTGTTAAGAATATAAAGGGAATATGGTAATTTTCCTTTATGTGATTCCCAATCCAAACTCCATCCTTTTCATCATTTAAATTAATATCTAAAATCACACAATCAATAACTGTTTTTTTTAAATATGATAACGCTTCTTCAGTATCCATAGCACAACCTACAACGGTATATCCCGAAGTTTCTAGAAAATTAGAAAGTGTTTTGGCTGTGATATATTCATCTTCAACAATCAATATTTTTACTGCTTCTTCCATTTTATATTGTGCTTGAAAATGTTATTTTAATTTCTGTTCCTTCTGTACTAGTTACAACTAGTTTTCCTTTTAATTGTCTTGCTAACCCATATATCAAATCAAAACCAATGGATTTTAATTGTTTTATATCAAATCCTTCAGGTAAACCAACCCCATCATCTTTAATTATTAAAGAATAGTTTGTTTCATTTTCTTTGATAATTGTTACTACTATTGTGCCTGTTTTTTTATTTTCAAAAGCATGTTTATAGGCATTACAAACCGCTTCATTTACAATTAAACTTATTGGAACAGCCTGTGTAACATCAAAATCAACTCCTATAGCACTAATTACCGTTTTAATGTTTTTTTGAGAATTTGAATAGGATAACTCTAATACCTGGAGTAATTCTTCTAAATATTGTTGCATGTTTACCTTACTCACATTTTCAGATTGATACATCATTTTATGAACTAAGGCTACCGATTGAATTCTGTTTTGCCCTTCTTTTAATGCTAACTTTACACTTTCATCAGTAACTGATATATTTTGTAACTCCAGTAAGCCCGAAATTACTTGCAAATTGTTTTTAACCCGATGATGTACTTCTTTTAATAGTACGTTCTTTTCAGATAAAGCTATTTTAACCTGCTCATTTTTGAGTGTTATTTCTTTATTCTTTTGACGAACCTCTTTCTTGCTTTTCTTAAGTTTATAAGTATTCAATAAACTCAACACCAATAATAACAGAAGTACTAAAGCAAAAATGATAAGAATGTTCTTCTGTTTGTTTTTAATCCTTAACTCTTGGTTTTTTAAATCGGTTTCATGTTTTTCTATAAGCCGGTGATCCTCTGTTATGCTATAAATTAATTCATTACTAGCAAGAATTTGATTCTTACCTTTAGTTTCTATAAAATCCTTTACTCTAAAGGCTTCATTAAAATAATAACTTAATGAGTCGCTATTTTTAATTTTATGATAATAATTTGCTTTGTTTTTAAAATACCCTACTAACGAAGGATTATCTGATAATTCATCAATAAAAGGTTTGATATTATTAAATATCTCATTTGCTTTTTCTAAATCACCTAACTCTAAATAACACGTAGCTAATAAATTATAACTATGAACTGTACTACCTATATTTAATTTTGATTTTATTCCTACTCTTACATCTTCTAAAAGCAAGGGTATTGCTTCTTTATACTTTTTTTCATTAACATAAATCCCTGCAATATTTCCTTTTACTACTGCTGCTAAATGCTCATACTGCTCACTGCTTATGCCCTTTAAAGATTTATCTGCATATTCTAGCGATTTATTAAAATTCACTAATGCGCTATCATATTTTTTTGAAGAATAATAATAATACCCTAAATCATTATAAGCAGACGGTATAATTAAGGAATCTCTAGTTTTAGACTTCTTAAGCTCATTAATTTCTTTTTTTAAAGCTATAACTGCCTTATCAAACTGATAAAGTCTTCCATAAAGCTTGCTGTTCATGTTATAACTCCATAATGGATATTCAGCTCCATTATTTATCAGTTTTTGAATTTTTGAATTGACTTCGAATATTTCAGGATACAAATACAACTTGTAATACGACTTTTTTAAATTGTCATATATCGACATACTGTCTGTTGCAGTTAATTCATTCTTTTTATCATCTAATATTCTGTTAAGAACATTAACACTTTGTATATAATCACCTGCTAAATAATTCAATTCCCCTATAGCAAGTTTTGCTCGAAATAAAGTAGTGGTGTTTTTTATTTCCTTAGTGTTTTCGTTAAAGCGTTTAATTAGAAAAACGCTATTCTTAATTTTTATTGAATCGGATAAACCTTCATAAAAAGCTATTTTTTCATTATTATCTAATGATTTAAAAACAGCATCTAAATTAAGATCCTGAGAAGACCCTTCAAAAAGAAGAAAACAAAAAATTAAAGTGAAGGATGATTTAATATTTAAAATACTCATATTACCAAATAATAAGAATTAGCCTATAAACAATACTTAATAAAAGAATAGTTAAACAAAAACTACCATATATTTCTATCATATTTTAAAAAAACTTAAGATAGATCCTAAATACTCTTTAATTTAATTAATCTATAATGAGTAGTATATTATTTCATATTGCTTTAAAAGTACAAAATTTTCAAAGTCCAAGGTAACAGATGGGATAAAAATCGCTATTTTAGGGATAAACAGTCTAAAAATATTGTGTTATAAATTTGATATTTTGAAAAAAAATAATATTTTATTATTGTTAAGCTTTAAATAAAATTAGTACCAATTGAATTTTTAATTAGCTTAGCCAACTGAATTATTTATTATGGAATTTATTAGCGTATTCGACATGTTAAAAATTGGTGTAGGACCTTCCAGTTCTCACACTCTTGGGCCTTGGCGTGCAGCTGAACGATGGATAAAAGAATTAAAAAACACCAATGAATTCAATAACATAATTTCCATACAAATAGATTTGTATGGCTCCCTATCACTAACTGGTAAGGGACATGCAACCGATTTAGCGGTGTTGTTAGGTTTAAGTGGTGCTGATCCTGAATATATACCAATTGAAGATATTCAAGGTATTATTGACAATATTAAAAAGACAAATACTCTTGATTTTAACGGAGAACGTGCTTTAGTTTTTGAAACAAATCAGATTATTTTTAATAAAGAGTTTCTTTCTTTTCATTCAAATGGATTAATATTTACAGGAACAACTTTAGACGATAGAAAGATAAGCTCAACATTTTACTCTATAGGTGGTGGTTTTGTTATTAAAGAAGAGGATTCTGAATCTAGTGAAAATATAGAACTACAAGAATTTCCTTTTCCTATACAAAAGGCCGTAGAGCTATTAGCATATACTGTTTCCGAAAACAAATTAATTTCTGAAATTGTTTTAGAGAATGAAAAAACATTACGTTCAGAAGAAGAAATAGACATACAATTATTACGTATTTGGAATACTATGCAAGAATGCGTATATATTGGTTGCCACTCAGAAGGTTTTTTACCTGGAGGATTAAATGTGCGTCGTAGAGCTTTTGACTTACATCAAAAATTAAAAAAGGACTTTAACTACGATAACCCAGAAAATTGGATGCAAAGTATTCGAAAAACTGAAGTTAAGTTTAGAGAAATTTTAAAATGGGTTGATTGTTATGCTTTAGCTGTTAACGAAGTTAATGCTGCTTTAGGCAGAATAGTTACCGCACCTACAAACGGAAGTGCTGGAGTTATACCATCAGTTTTAATGTATTACTTAACCATTGAAAATCATGATGCTGATTTTAAACACATAAAACAATTTTTATTAGTTGCTGGAGAAATAGGAAGTCTGTTTAAAAAGAACGCGACTATCTCTGCCGCTATGGGTGGTTGTCAAGCTGAAATAGGAGTATCATCAGCAATGGCTGCAGCTGCTTTATGTGAATTACTTGGAGGTTCACCTGCTCAAGTATTAATCGCTGCTGAAATTGCTATGGAACATCACCTGGGATTAACGTGTGATCCTATTGGCGGATTAGTACAAATACCATGTATTGAACGTAATTCTATGGGAGCTATAAAAGCGATCAATGCAGCTGAAATGGCTTTAGATAGAGATCCAGCTCATGTAAAAGTTCCTTTAGACAAAGTAATTGATACTATGTGGGAAACTGCTAAAGACATGAGTTTAAAATATAAAGAAACCTCTGAAGGAGGATTAGCCATTTCTGTGAATATTGCGGATTGTTAACAAAAATTATTCCCCGCAATTTTTACGTCTTGTATCTAAAATAGATACAATTTTCCATTGTTCATCCGCGAAAAATAATTGTAATGAATTCGCGCCGCAATGACTTAACATTCCGTTTAAATAGAAGTTATACGGGCACCATACTTGTGCCAAGTTTCCATCAATCTTAAAATCAAAAGATTCTAATTCTTCTTCCCAATTTCTAACTTTTGAATATTGAGTTACCAATTTTAGAAAGCCACTTACATTTTGATTTACCAAAACTTCTTTGCCTTCCTTATCTGGCTGAATACTTTGCATTATCATATTTGGATGCATTACAGATTTCATCTTTAAAGAATCAGATTGATGAAAACCATCAAAAAAAGTTTCAATTGCATATTTAACTTTATATTCCTCATCTGTTTGTGAAAAACCTACTACCGTAAATAACATTACTAAAAGTATTATTTGTAATTTCATTCCCTTTTTATTTGATTACACTCAAAACTAATCAATTATCATTCCTTAAAATATATTTTAACATTCTTTTAAACTACAATGGAGTATTTGCTAAACTAAATTACTAATTTTGTATTTATAAAATATACTAAAATGTCAGTAGCAAAAAAAGAATATAAAAGAGTAACTGTAAAGTCCTTAATCGATATGAAAAAAAATGGAGAAAAAATCTCTATGTTAACTTCATACGATTATACCATGGCAAAGATTGTTGATGGGGCTGGTACTGACGTTATTTTAGTAGGAGATTCTGCTTCTAATGTAATGGCAGGTCATGAAACTACTTTGCCAATTACACTAGATCAAATGATATATCATGCCTCTTCTGTAGTTCGTGCTGCAAAAAGAGCTTTAATTGTTGTTGATTTACCTTTTGGAAGTTATCAATCAGATCCTAAAGAAGCTTTACGTTCTTCTATAAAAATAATGAAAGAGTCTGGAGGACATGCTGTAAAACTTGAAGGAGGAAAAGAAGTAAAAGAATCAGTAAAGAAAATTTTAAATGCTGGTATACCAGTAATGGCGCATTTAGGACTAACACCACAATCAATATATAAGTTCGGAACATATACTGTAAGAGCTAAAGAAGAAGAAGAAGCTGAAAAATTAAAGAAAGATGCTTTAATGCTAGAGAAAATTGGATGTTTCGCTTTAGTATTAGAAAAAGTTCCTGCAAAATTAGCAAAAGAAGTTGCAGATAGTTTAACAATACCTGTTATTGGTATTGGTGCTGGTAGTGGTGTTGACGGACAAGTTTTGGTAACACACGATATGGTGGGTATGACTCATGAGTTTAATCCTCGTTTTTTAAGACGTTATATGAACTTATATGAAGAAATGACTGATGCAATTGGTCAATATTGTAAGGATGTAAAGTCGGTTGATTTTCCTAATGAAGAAGAACAATATTAGACTATAACACTTTTACTATCAACTCAAAAGATCAAAATACTAAAGTACTAAGTACTAAAAACAACCTTCAAATTCTTTTTGAAGACAATCATATTATTGTCATCAATAAACGTGCTGGTGATTTAGTTCAAGGAGATAAAACTGGCGACAAACCCTTACCAGATATCATAAAGGAATATCTTAAAGAGAAATACAACAAGGAAGGTAATGTCTTTTTAGGTGTCGTACATCGTTTAGATAGGCCAACTACTGGTATTGTTGTATTTGCAAAAACATCAAAAGCATTACCTAGACTTAATAAATTATTTGCAGAAAAAACTGCTCATAAAACCTATTGGGCCGTTGTAAAAGACGCTCCACCAAAACAAAAAGATACTTTAGAGCATTGGCTGAAAAAGAATCCGAAAAATAATAAATCTACTGCTTTTAAAAAGGAAGTTGACGGTTCCAAAAAAGCAATTTTACACTATGAATTATTAAAAGTGTTGGACAATTATAACTTGCTAGAAATTAATTTAGAAACTGGTAGACATCATCAAATTCGTTGTCAGTTAACTACAATTGGTTGTCATATAAAAGGTGATTTAAAATACGGAGCTAAACGAAGTAATAAGGATTCTAGCATACACTTACATGCCAGATATTTAGAATTCATCCACCCAGTAAAAAAAGAGCCAATAAAGATTACCGCACCAGTACCGAAGGAGTCTATTTGGGAAGCGTGCATGTAAACCACATTACTTCATTTTCTTTTTTTAATTTTGAATTACAATTCAAATAGCTTCTCTATAAAATTCTTTTGAATACTCTCAAAAACATCAGATGTTTTATACTAATCTTCATGGTCTTTAACTCCAAAAAAAAAAAATGGAATTCCTTTACAAATTAACAATGTATTTTTAGCCCGGTTCTCGTCTTTTAAAACCACATCCACTGTGAGTTATCCTAACCAGCCTTCTCTATCTAAACTTCTGTATTGTATAGCTTCAGCTATATGAGTTCCATTAATCGAATTATCTCCTTGTAAATCTGCTATAGTTCTCGAAACCTTTAATATTCTATCGTAAGCTCTTGCCGACAAATTTAATTGTTCCATTGCATTTTTCAATAATTCTTTTGAAGCAATATCTAAAACACAATGAACACGAATTTGATTCACATTCATTTGTGCATTATAATGTACTATTTTTGAGTCTTTAAAACGTTCTGTCTGAGCTGCTCTTGCCTTAGTAACTCTTGCCCTAATTTCTACTGAAGATTCCGATTTCCGTTCTTCTGTTAATTTTTCAAACGGAACAGGTGTAACTTCAATATGAATATCTATTCTATCTAATAAAGGCCCCGAAATTTTACTTAAATACCGTTGCATTTCTGCTGGAGATGAAGTTACTGGAGAGTTCCTGTCATTAAAATATCCACTGGGACTAGGATTCATACTAGCCACCAACATAAAACTACTTGGATAAGTAACCGTAAACTTTGCTCTGGATATCGTCACCTCTCTATCCTCAAGTGGTTGACGCATTACTTCCAATACATCCCGCTTAAATTCAGGCAATTCATCTAAAAACAAAACTCCGTTATGTGATAATGATATTTCTCCAGGTTGAGGGTAACTTCCTCCCCCAACTAAAGCAACATTTGAAATTGTGTGATGAGGACTCCTAAATGGCCGTTGAGTCATCAAACCCGTATCTTTTGCTTTACCAACTACACTGTGAATTTTAGTAGTTTCTAAGGCCTCATGTAATGTCATTGGTGGTAATATAGATGGCAAACGTTTTGCTAACATTGTTTTTCCAGCTCCAGGAGGACCTATTAATATAATATTATGTCCGCCAGCTGCTGCAATTTCCATACATCGTTTAATAGACTCTTGTCCTTTGACATCAGAAAAATCAAATTCAGGAAAATCTAGACCTTTATTAAACTCTTCACGAGTATCAATTATTGTTCGTTCTAGTTTATGTCCTTTGTCGAAAAACTCAATTACTTCCAATATATTTTCTACTCCGTAAACCTCTAATTCATTTACTATAGCAGCTTCTTTAACATTATGTTTTGGTAAAATCAATCCTTTAAAACCTTCTTCCCTAGCTTTTATCGCTATTGGTAAAGCGCCACGAATTGGCTGTAAACTTCCGTCCAATGAAAGTTCACCCATAATTAAATACGAGCCTATGTTTTCTGATTTAATCTGTCCAGAAGCTGCTAATATCCCCATCGCTATTGGTAAATCATAAGCACTCCCTTCTTTACGTAAATCGGCTGGAGCCATATTTATCGTAATTCTTTTTCCTGGAATTTTATACTGATTGTTTTGTAGTGCCGCCGCAATCCTATAATTACTTTCTTTTATTGCATTATCTGGCAATCCTACTAAATGATAGCCAACTCCTTTAACAATATTTACTTCAATTGTTATTGTAGTTGCTTCAACTCCAAAAAATGCACTCCCATAAACTTTTACAAGCATAGACAAATGGTTTTATTTATTTTTTGGGTTTTACTAAGTTACATTATTTTTTCAATAATTCACCTAATGTATCTTTTTACAAGTTTTAATTTAAAAAATTATTTTTTATTTCTTTTCTTAAAAGCTACTCCTATCGCTATTACAACTACTAACAGAAGTATCAATAAAATCCAATTCGTGTTGCTTTTTATAGAAACTATACCTGAGTCACCAATTAACACAAAAGAACTCCAATAAAAAGGGGAAGCCATTGACCCTTCATTTGATGATAAATAAGCTAATTTTGATTCATGTAAGGCTTTTGATTTTGTTTGCCCATTCTTTAAATTTGTATAAAAAGAATACATTATCTCTTGTGTAGTTTTATCGTTTATATTCCACAAAGTAGAAATTACACTATTAGTTCCTGAAAAGAAAAAACCTCTAGCTAAGCTCATAACTCCCTCACCTGTTTTCATCTCTCCTTGAGATGTTTTACAAGCACTTAATACAACTAAATCCGCTTGGTTTTGAGTTGCGTATATTTCATTTAAATTTACCTTATCATCACTAAAAGCTAACCAAGGTTTCTCTGTATTACTTGAGCCTGAATGTGTGGCTAGATGTACTATTTTATAATTATCAAAATTTGTTTTAAAGTTTAATTTTGATGCTTGGTCTTTTATAAATGTTTTATCAGAGAAAATTGAATTGATACTTATTACCTCATTTATTGAGTTAGGCAATACCGCTAAAGATTTATCTTGAAATTGCTCAGGTGCAAACCCCAAAAACGTATGTTCAGGATTTCTAATCTTTTTATTATTAGATAATAAATATGAAAAAGAATACACATAATTAATCTCATTGGTTTTAATTAAATATGAATTCTGATTTGAAAAATCACTTATCAATGCTTCAAATGGAATGTTTTGAATTATTCCATCTGCTGCTATAGTTACCTGTTTTCCTTTAATCTTCTCATAAACATTAGGAGGCACTAATTTTTTGAAAATTGAATTCGCATTTTTAACATATGTATCAACTTCTGTTTGTGTATTGAATGGTTGCTGTAATTGCTTTGATAATTCACTTATTTCTTTTTGTAAAGTGATTACATCATTAATAACATACAACGTAGTGTTCTTTTTAATTATTGATAATCCATACCCTTCATTTTCGTTAATAATAAACTGCAATGTTGCTATATCTTTATTGATATAATTATCTACATGATTACCTAAAGATAAAACAGGTAGTGATTTTCTTAATTTTGAATATGCAGGGTAATTAGTTGCCAGAGAATCTTTAAATTGCTCATAACTTCTTTTTAACTCAAATATAATGTCAGTTTTATTAGATATTGTTGATTCCTCAGCTTTAGTTATTTTTTGCTTAAAAATGAAATCACGTTCAATTAGTTGTTGTGGCAAATTACTTACCACTTTAGCTTGTTGGTCACTTAATTCTTCTAAAAGTAATAAGGCCTTATTTTTTTCCATAAAAAAATAAGCACTCTCCATATCACCAAGCAAATAACAAACCTCTACAGCTTTCATATACAAACTAGCACCTTTTTCTCGCCAGAATAACTTAGACGTTTTTTCAGTGCTGTCAAACCTAATTACATCTAATAACTGATCTGCTAGTTTATAATCAACTAATGCTTTAGTTAAATATTCATTTTTCCCGTCGTCATCATACCTTTCTTTCCAATATGCTGCTTTTTGATGTATGAAATCAAATAAACGTAGTTTATTAGGTTTTAAAGACAATTGCTCAATTGTTGGGTTTGTAAAATCACCATATTCACTACCAAAGACTAGCAGTTGAATTGCTTTTTCGAAATATATTATTGCTTCATCAAACTCTTTTAATTTCACATAATAGCCTCCATAAGTATTATATACAAATGCCCTAGTATAAGCATTTTTACTCGCATACAAAACACCCTTTCGAAGAGCTTTATTTGATTGAGAAAATAAAGAATCTTTTAAAAACAATTCGCCAATGTTATTATTAAGCATTGACATTGAACTCGAATCATTAAGCCCTTTGCTTTGAACTAAAGCCTTTTGATAATAGTTCAAAGCTTTTTTACTTTCGTTTATTTTTTCATAAACATTTCCAAATTCAATATAAATTAAAACCCTATCACGCTTTGTTATTATTGTATAACTTTGTAAAGAATCTGCTTTCCGCAAATACAAGATGATTTCTTCACTATACTTATTTGAATCCATTAGGGCATACACTCTAGATATACGTATATAGTTTTTATACAAATTTTTAAAATCCTGCTTTAAAATATAGTAATCCGTAGTTTTTTGAAAATAATTAATACTTTTTTCATAATCACCTACTCTATAATACAGTGTAATCAATTCTGAATAAGCCTTAATACATAATCTATCTTCTTCTGGTAGAGAAACTAATTCTTTAAATATCTTTATGGACATAAAATAACTACCTGATTTTCTTAAATAGTATCCTAAATTAAAAAGGCTTTTTTTTAAAGAAACTAAATCATTCTTATGATTTAGTTTTCTTAATACAACAGCTCTACGAACATATGCTATAGCTTCTTTTATTCTATTTTCTTTATTTAGATAACGAGCGTAGCTATGATATATGTAGGAAAGTTTTTCTTGAGAATAATTAGGGATAATTGAAACCGAGTCAACAAATACTCTCTTCTGCTCATTTAATTTCTTTACTTTTAAGATTGAATCTACCTCTTTAGCATAACTACCCTGAGAAAAAATAATACAGGGAATTGTTAGTAAAATTAAGCATATGAGTTTACGTAATAATTCAGGCATCTAAAAACTGGTTTGATTTTGCAAATACACGTATTCAGCTTTTCAAATTTAATCTTTAATACAATTTAAACCTACTTAAAAATGGATAATAATATATTTCAAAACATTCTTTATACCTATATAAAATAGGGGAGGGTTATTATACTTAACTGTTAGTATCTTCATTCCCTGTTGAATCCCCAGATTTTTCTTCTTCACTATCAGTATCTTCATTCCCTGTTGAATCCCCATCTTTCTGATTATATCCTTCAACTACCTCAACACTTAAAACACCATCTACAAACATCATAAAGTCTTCTAAATAACTGATTTCCTCATTATTATTCATGACCCAAACCTCCTCATTATTAGTTAGTTTCAATGTTTTTTGTACCTTTAGCTCTTCTTTCAACTCTTTTAATGCAATAAGATCTATATTCGAATTATAAGTTACTGTTGCAGTTTTATAGCTGTTTTCTGAAATATTATTTTCTTGTTCATTAATAATATCATAGCTATCATTTTCAATAGTACAACTTGTGAATAAAACTAATAATGCGAATAATTGAATAAAATTTTTCATGGTTATTTGATTTTTTTGGTTGAAATAAAAAATGAGACAGAATAATCGAGTCCCCACTTTATAGTTCCTATAAAGTGAAAAACGTTACCCATTTATTTTTATTTTTTTTTCAATAATTTTTTAAAAAAAATATTAGCTTTACTGCAATCCATTCATTTAAAATGATTGCATGACCGAGCAAAAAAATCTATTCAACTCTTTAATAACTGGTGACTCTAAAGGTATCTTAGAAATTTACGAATTAGTTTACCCTTCGGTTAGGAAATACATTAGAAATAACAGTGGTAATCAGGAAGATGCAGAAGACATATTTCAAAGATCCTTATTACATATTACTACAAAATCCAAAGTAAAAAACTACCAACCTGTAGCAAATTTTGAATGGTACCTTTATGGTATATGCAAAAACCTTTGGTTGAAAGAATTAAATTTTAGAAAAAAATGGAATACAAAAGCAGAGGTAAAAGAAGTTACTGACGAAAGTAATGCTAAGTTAATGGCATTAGAAATACTTGAAAATGATCGTAGAGAGGTTTATTTAAGAAACTTCAACTTACTTTCAGACAATTGCAAAAAAGTACTCTCCTTGTTTCTAAAAAAAAGAAAGCAAAAAGAAATTGCTGAAGAACTAGGATACAATTCAGAGACAGTTGTAAGACAACGTGTTTTTAAATGCAAAAGCAAGCTAACTAAACTTATTCAAAAAGACCCCTCATATAAAAAACTAAAAAACCTTTAAACCCTTTCGTATTACACTCACTACGAATTAGTTGGAAAATAAATTAAAAAAAACTCTAAAAAAACGGGTAACAAAAACATAAAAAAGGGAATATATATATGAACACCAATAACACATACTTATTGCTAGAATTATAAAATTGCCCCTTAAATTATAAAATAGAAACCTTTATGAATGATGCAAATAAATACCAAATAATTGATGATTACCTAAATGACAGGTTGTCAAGAGAAGATTTGATTGCATTTGAAAAGCAATTATTTACCGATCATGATTTAGCAGAAGAAGTTAGAATAAATAAAAATTTATTTGCGCTTCATGAAACTGAATCTTGGGACGATATTAAAATACTTAATAAAGACGGTATTGCATACCAAGAATACTTATTAAGTGACGACGCAAAAAAAATAAAATCAGCTATTAATAACGCAAATAACAAGTACAAACGCAATTCAATCACCCCAATAAAACGTTACCGATGGTACGGAATTGCAGCTAGTTTAGTATTATTAATAGCTTTTAGTTACACTTTTACAAGCAATCAAAATACCCCAGAAAACTTGTATGCAGATTATAGTAATTTATCAGATTTACCATCATTAACCCAAAGAAGCGACGCTGATAAATTACTATCTGACGCTGAAGAATTGTTTTTAAACAAACAATATCTTGGCGCTGTTAGATCACTAGAATTATATAGTGAAAAATATAATTCTCAATCTGTAAATACACTTTTATACAAAGGGGTGTGTTATTTAGAATTAAAGCAGTACTCAAAAGCTGAGCTAATATTTAATACACTTAAAAACAGTGATTCCTTAGATAAAAACAAAGCGTATTGGTATTTATCACTTACTTCATTAAAACAAGAAGATATTACTAGTACTAAGAAAATATTGCAATTAATTGTAACTAACTCATATTACAATCATCAAAAAGCTGAACAATTATTAGCTAAACTGAACTAACCCCCAATAGTTTAAGTTTATATACTAAGCGCATTTCTATTATACAGGAATGTGCTTTTTTTATTTCCTCAATTTGGAATCCAAACAGATCATCTCCCATGGTAATTAACTACGCTAACATGAGTTATTCAAACCAAGCCACTCTTTACTTTTTATTTAGAGACTCTACAAACATCAACTAAAACAAGTACAACGTCTATTATACCTGTTAAACCCTAAAAGACAATAAGAACATTAACAAACAAGAAAAGGAGCTTTAATAAGCTCCTTTTCTTGTTTGTTAATGTTGATAGTATTACTTCTATTTTTTATAGTTATCAATACCTGACTTCAACCAAGCATCGTACTCATCAACATCAGGTGTGTAACCTACAGGCGAAGATAAACTTGCTCCATCATTATTTAGTATCACATAGTATGGCTGCGCATTCGTTTTATATTCTCTCATTTGAAAATCACTCCACTTATTCCCTACTGTTTTTACTTTCTTACCAGTAGTTTCAGATACATATTGCTCACCCTTTGGCAAAGCTTTCCTATAATCTACATATAAAGAAATTAACACTACATCGTTTTCTAGTTTATTAAGTATTTTCTTTTCAGACCATACTTTTTCCTCCATTTTTCTACAGTTTACACAAGCTTTACCTGTAAAGTCTAAGAATACCGGTTTCCCAACTTTTTTAGCATATGCCATCCCTGTATCATAATCCGTAAAAGCTATAATATCGTGTGGTCCGTATTCTGCACCTTCTGGTAATTCTTCATTAGAAGAAATACCTCCTCCTAATTTTGTAAATCCAACTCCATATGGTGATTCACTATAATTCTGTGGTGGCGGAAATCCACTTATTAATTTTAATGGCGCTCCCCATAATCCAGGAATTAAATATATTACAAAAGTAAAAGTCAATAATCCTAAAAACAATCTTCCTACCGATATATGTTTTAAAGGTGAATCATGTGGCAATTGTATTTTTCCAAATAAATAAAATCCTAAAGCTCCAAATACAGCAATCCAAATTGCTAAAAATGTTTCGCGCTCTAACCAATGAAGATCTAATACCAAATCAGCATTCGACAAAAATTTAAATGCTAATGCTAACTCTAAAAATCCTAATACTACCTTTACAGTATTCAACCAACCTCCAGACTTTGGCAAAGAGTTTAACCAACCTGGAAACATTGCAAATAACGTAAAAGGAAGCGCTATTGCGGAAGAAAAACCTAACATACTAATTATTGGTGCAATGCCACCTTTTCCAGCCGCAGCTACCAACGCTGTTCCAACTATTGGTCCAGTACAAGAAAACGATATAATAGCCAAGGCTAAAGCCATGAAAAAGATACCAATCATCCCGCCTCTGTCAGCTTGTCTGTCAACTTTATTTGCCCATGAGTTTGGTAACATAATTTCAAATGCACCCAGAAATGAAGCAGCAAATACTATTAATATAAAGAAAAAGATAACATTAAACCATGGATTTGTAGATAAAGCATTTAATGCATCAGCTCCAAAAACTGCAGTTACAACAGTTCCTAATAATACATAAAGTGCTATAATAGCTAATCCGTAAATAATTGCATTTTTAACTCCAGCAGCTTTTGTTTTACTTTGTTTAGTAAAGAAACTTACCGTCATAGGTATCATTGGAAATACACAAGGTGTAAACAATGCTGCTAAACCTCCTAGAAAACTAAGAATAAATAAACTCAATAAACCTTTATCTTTTTTACTTGATTTAGTTGCAGATTTCTTAACCTCAACTTTCTTATTTACATGATCTTCATTTCCTAATTTTGTAGTTCCTAAAGCGACCGATTTGTCTAAATGAAACGTAAATGTTTCATTTAATAAAATACAAGCATCCTTACAAACTTGTCCAAAAACAGAAACCTCTAAAGTGTTTACTTTTTTAAGTACTTTTATTTTTTGTTTTAAAACAGCTTCTTTTTCAAAGAAAGTTTCAGTCACCTCAAAAGTTTCATTATATGCTTTATGAACAGTACTCTCTAGAGCCTTTCCTTCAAACGTAAATAATGAATCAACTTGTTCACTTTCTATCTCTAGTTTCCCTGAACCATTTTCGTCCGAAAACTGAGAATACATGTGCCATTTTTTTTCAATTTTAGCTTCAAAAACTAAATAAAACTCCTCTTCATTTATCTTTTCTACAGAAGTTTTCCAGGTTACTGGCTCTTGAAATCCAAATTGCGCATAAGTAGTTCCTATAAAAAGGATACTCAATAATAATGCGCTTAAAAAATTCTTCATCTAATTAATTTTAATTTTTAATATTCTTTTAGTTTTAGCATCAACTTTAAACCTGTCATCTGCTCTTCTTCCAACAACCCAAATAATAGAGTCCTTAGCATCGCATAACAACCAACTATTTTCTTTTTCTATCAAAGACATTTTTTCGTCTTTGAAGTATTTACTTAATTTCTTTTTTCCCTTCATTCCAAATGGAAAAAAAGAATCTCCTTCTTCTTTCTTACGTAAATGCAATGGATATTCTAACTTATCTACATTTACA
>JAWUYQ010000005.1:0-14406 GCA_034110725.1 Flavobacteriaceae bacterium | reverse complement strand
GCAGGGGCTATTTTCCATGAGAATAAATACAAAGGTAAATTCCAAGGAGATATGCATCCTACTACACCAATAGCACTACGTAAGGTGAAATTGAAAGCGTTTAAACCAACACTTTCGTGAGATTCGCTTGAAAATTGCGTGATAGCATTTGCGAAAAATTGAAAATTACTAGAAGCTCTAGGGATGTCTACAGCTCTTGCTAAACTTAATGGTTTTCCGTTATCTTTAGATTCTGCTGCTACAAATTCTTCAAGGTTTTCTTCAATTAACGAAGCAATTTTAGAAAGTATCTTACTTCGTTCTTCTAATGTAGTGTTAGACCAAGATGGGAATGCATTTGCAGCTGCTTGATATGCATTTTCTACATCATCTTCAGATGAATTTGGAATTAAACTATATACCTCACCGTTAGATGGGTCATAATTGTCTATCCATTTGTTTGCCACTGGTGCAACCAGTTCTCCGTTTATGTAGTTTAATATTTTATTCATAATGATGTCAATTAATTGAAAATTACTTTCAATTGGTTTGCAGTATCTTTTAGTACATCGGTATAATTCTGAATTTTTGCTTCATTAAATCTAGCAGTAGGGCCAGAGTTACTTATCGCTGCTATAAATTTTCCGTTACGATTAAAGACAGGAACAGCAACGCAAATTAATCCGATTTCATTTTCTTCCATGTCTAAAGCAAATCCTTCTTTCTTTATTTTTTCAATTTCTAAAAGTAGTTTTGCATTATCTGTAATGGTGTTATTCGTAATTGATTCCAAAGATAAATTCTGAATCAAAGTCTTGTAATTAATTTCTCCAAAGGCGAGCATGATTTTACCTAACCCGGTACAATACAATTGTTTTTTAGAACCAATTTGAGTATTAATTTGTAAATCGTGAGGCCCTTCTACCTTATCTAAAAAATAGACTTCTTGATTTTTGTAAATTGCTAAATGAGCAGTTTCGTCAGCACGTTTTACTAGTTCCTCCATATAAGGTCTAGCCTTACTAATAAAGTTTTTGTTTATTGATACACGTTGCCCTAATTCAAATAATTTAAGACCTAAACGATATTTATCATTTTCAGGGTTCTGCTGAATCACATCCAATGCAACCATGGTTGCCAACATTCTATATACGGCACTTTTGTTAGTACTCATTTTGTGAGCAAGTTCAGTTACTCCTAACTCTTGAACAGAAGGAGTGAAGCAATCCAATATTTTGAATGCTTTTTCAACAGAAGTGTTTAGTATTTTCTTGTCAGTATTCATAAATAATTATGCTTTTTTATAAGCAACTACTTTAATCTCAATTAATAAGTGAGGATGAGGTAATTGGTGTACAGCAACTGTTGTGCGAGTTGGTCCATCATAATCGAAGT
Source organism: Flavobacteriaceae bacterium (assembly GCA_034110725.1). Taxonomy (GTDB): domain Bacteria; phylum Bacteroidota; class Bacteroidia; order Flavobacteriales; family Flavobacteriaceae. Next base: position 13,032 of record JAWUYQ010000005.1, on the reverse strand, counting down.
AAGATGCATATACTTCATTATAACCCCCGAAATCGTTCATGTTTACTAAAAAAGAAGAAACATCTACGATGTCTTTTAAGCTCGCGCCTTCTTCTTTTAAAATATCATTGATGTTTTCTAATACAGCTTTCGTTTGAGCTTTGATATCTAATTTGGTAGTTCCAAATTCATCAACCTCTACGCCTTCAAAAGTGTTATCTGTTCTTCTAGAACTTGTTCCTGAAACAAAACTAAAATCACCTACACGTTTTACATGTGGAAATTTACCTCTTGGAGTTGCTTTGTGTTTTATTAGTTTTCCTTTGTTCATCGATTTAATTTTTTTAATACAATCGTATCCGAGAAATCGGATATCTTTTATTTATTCTAAACTAATTCTTTTAATTTTTCAACCATTCTGAATACATCTTCAAAAGAATTGTACATAGGAATAGGCGCACAACGGATAACATCTGGTTCTCTCCAATCCGTTATAATATGATTGTCTGTTAGTTTTTTATGTAAGCTTTTATCAGCGTTTTTTACTTGTATAGATAATTGACAACCTCTTTCTTTTGGATTAGAGGGTGTAATTATTTTGATAGAATTTGATTCAATTGTATTCAATAAAAACTCAAAGTAGCCAGTAAGTTTTTCGGATTTTTCTCTTAGTGCGTCCATGCCTACTTCATTAAACATATCTAAAGAGGCTTTTATGGCAGCCATAGATAAAATAGGAGGATTACTCAATTGGTATCCTTCAGCTCCAGGCATTACATCAAGATCTTGTCGCATATTAAAACGGGTAGTTTTATTGTGACTCCACCATCCAGAGAATTTTTTTAATGATTTATCATGTGCATGTTTTTCATGAACAAACAAACCACCTAAACTTCCAGGTCCAGAATTTAAATATTTATAAGTACACCAAGCAGCAAAATCTACTCCAGAATCATGCAACTCAGGTTTTATATTACCAACACCATGTGCTAAATCAATACCGACCATGCAATTTTTAGCGTGACCAATTTCTGCAATTCTTTTAATATCTAAATATTGTCCAGTATAATAATTTACACCTCCAATTAGTAATAATGCTATCTCATCTCCTTGTTCTTCAACAATGGTTTCTAAATCTTCTATTCTAAGTAATTCTTCTCCTTGACGAGGTTTCCATTCTACCAATCCTTCTTTAGGATCGAAACCATGAAAACGTAATTGAGATTCTACGGCATAACGATCAGAAGGAAAAGCATCAGATTCAATTACAATTTTATACTTTGTTTTAATTGGCTGATAAAATGAAACCATTAACAAGTGTAAGTTCGTTGTTAAGGTATTCATAGTTACTACTTCAATCGGCTTAGCACCTACAACTTTAGCCATAGACTCTGTTAAGAATTCATGGTAAGGCATCCAAGGGTTTTTTGCTTCAAAATGTCCTTCAACACCAAAGTTTGCCCAATCTTCTAGTTCCTGATTGATATATTCTTTTGTAGATTTTGGTTGTAATCCTAAAGAGTTACCGCACATATAAATCCATTCATTCCCTTTTTTGTCTTTCGGTATATGAAATTCATTACGTAAATGACTAATTTCATCTTCGTTATCTAGTTGTTTTGCGTGTTCTAATGTTGCTTGAAATGCTATTGACATCGTTGTTGTTTTAATAATTGAAACAGTGTTTCACAAATATATAAAAATAAAACCGAAACAAAAAAGCTTCGGTTCTATGATCTGATTTTAATGTAGGCTTTTTAAAAGATGAGGGAACTTCTTTTTAAATTTATTTAAACGAGGTATTGATACTCCTTGGATGTAGTTGTTTTCAGGATGAAGACGTTCGTAATTTTGATGATAGTTTTCAGCAATCCAAAATTTATCAAATTGCATCACTTCCGCAGCAATTTTTGAATTTAATTGTTTAGCTAAGGCTTCCTTTTTTTTAAGAATAATCTTTTTTTGTTCTTCATTTTGATAAAAAATAATTGAGCGGTATTGTGAACCTTTATCAGGTCCTTGTCCGTTAACTTGTGTTGGGTTTTGTGACCCGAAATAGACATCAACTAATGTTGCAAAACTTACTTTTTCAGGATTGTAAATTACTTCAACAGCTTCAGCGTGTCCTGTTCGTCCGGTGTTACTACTTTCATAAGTTGGCTTTTGAGTGTGTCCTCCAGAATATCCGTTAAGAACTTCTTCAACTCCTGTTACGTTTTCATAAATAGCTTCTACACACCAAAAACAACCGCTGGCAAAATAAGCTTTTTTTAATTTTGGGTTTTTTAACTCTTGAGAGGTAGATGTGTTGCTACATGATAACGTGATAAAGGCAAATAAAAAAGGAATCAAATATTTCTTCATGGTAAAATGTTTTTTAACTATGTCGAAAAAATAATTGATTCCTTAACTCATTAAAGGGGTTAATGTTATTTAAGTTTTAATCTAATTACATTAGTTAAAACCAATCCAAACGTAAGCTTTTAATTTTAGCGGTATCAGGAATGCTAGCTACTTCAATAGTTCTGGTGTAATCAAATTTGTAGGCACTAGGTAATTGATCAATAGCAATAGTGATATAGAAATCTTGATTTTTAAACTCAACATTAATGTTGTTCAAAATTCTATCAATTCTTAAAACTTCATAATGAGTTTTAAAATCTTTGAAAGTACTAGTTAAGCTTACATTTTTATCTGTTTTATATCTTACATCGTGAATAGTTACAATGTTTATTTTTGCGTTCTTATCCAGAGATTCAGATGGTGATAAAGATAATAAATGGGCACCGCCTTTTTCGTAAACTTTAATGTCAGTAGAATTTCCTGTAAACTCATCTCCAGCTACATGTTTTACGATAGAGTCATTGGCAAATACAGAATCTATTTGTTTGATGGTGTATTCTTTTTTCAAGATACCAATTCTATCTTTTTGTATTAGAAAAGGATCTTCTTTTTTAGCACATTGAATTAAAGTAAAAGATGCAAGGGCTATTAAAATTGTTTTTTTCATGGTAATTTTTTTTATTTATTCCTTAGTAATAGAGAATCTGATTTTGTTTTTTTATAAAAATTTCTTTAATATTCCCAAAGCGCTCCTAATAAATGTAGCACTAGTTAATACTTTTATAACTGGGTTTTGACGTGTACTTCTTCGAGTAGTAGTTCGTCTGTTTGATTTTTCTTTCTCTTTTCTTTTTTCCTCACGCTCTTTCTCTTTATCAGAAGCTTTAATTTTTTGCTCTAATATTTCATAAGCACTTTCACGGTCAACTTTATCTTTATATTTTTTTACTAATTCCGAATCGTTAATAAGTGATTTTAATTCCGAATCAGTTAAAATATCCATTCTGCTCATTGGAGCTCGTAATAATGTAGCAGCTAAAGGAGTTGGTCTACCTTTTTCATCTAAAGCAGAAACCAAAGCTTCACCAATTCCTAATGAGGTTAATACTTTGGCAGTATCATAAAAATCAGTTTCTGGATAATTTTGTGCGGTTAACTTAATCGCTTTTCTGTCTTTAGCAGTAAACGCTCTTAAAGCGTGTTGTATTTTTAAACCTAACTGGCTTAAAATTCCTTCAGGAACATCCGTAGGGTTTTGTGTAACAAAATATAATCCAATTCCTTTTGAGCGAATTAATTTTACGATGCTCTCCAATTGTTCCATCAATGCTTTAGATGCATTTTTAAAAATTAAATGAGCTTCGTCAATAAATAGTATTAATTCTGGCTGATCAGCATCCCCTTGTTCAGGAAAGGTTTCGTAGATTTCTGCTAGTAAACTCAACATGAATGTTGAGAATAGTTTTGGCTTGTCTTGAATATCTGTTAAACGTAAAATATTGATGTATCCTTTTCCGTTTTCATCAATACGAGTAAGATCGTTTACATCAAATGATTTTTCTCCAAAGAAAATATCGCCACCTTGTTGTTCTATTTCAATGATTTTTCTTAAAATAGCGCCTGTAGATGAAGTAGAAATTCTTCCGTATTCTTCTTGGAATTCTTCCTTTCCTGAACCTGTTGCAAATTGCAGTACTTTTTTAAAATCTTTAAGATCTAATAAGCCTAATTGATTGTCGTCGCAATATTTGAAAATAACAGAAATAATTCCCGATTGAGTTTCGGTAACGTCTAATATTCTAGATAATAAAACTGGACCTAATTCAGAAACGGTAGCTCTCATACGGACACCACCTTGCTCTGATAATGTTAAAATTTCAACAGGGAAGTTTGACGCATTAAAAGGAATACCAATTTTCTCATGGCGCTCATCAATTTTAGGATGTCCAGGACTAGGTTGTGCAATACCGCTCAAATCACCTTTCATGTCCATTAATAGTACAGGAATTCCTTTCTCTGACAAATTTTCAGCAAGTACTTGTAGTGTTTTTGTTTTACCAGTTCCAGTTGCTCCAGCTATTAAGCCATGACGATTTAATGTTTTTAATGGGATTTTAACAAAAGCGTTAGTTAAGGTTTCTTCACCTAGCATAGCTGCACCAATGGTAATAAAGTCACCCTTAGTTGTATACCCTTTATTGATATGATTGAAAAACTTTTCTGAGTTTGTCATTTTAATAAATTTTGATAAAAATAGGTAATATCAAATTAAAAATATGATTTATAGATGATGTTTAATTTTAAAGAGTATGCGGATATTGTATAAAAAGTATTATTTCTTGTTTGTATGTTTTTAAGTTACCTTTGCCGAACGTATGCAGAAAGAAATTAGAGAATTAGTTGGTAAAGGTGAAATGCTTCCGTTAATGGAAGAGTTTTATACTATTCAAGGAGAAGGGTTTTATAAAGGAACAGCAGCTTATTTTATTAGAATAGGTGGTTGTGATGTTGGATGCCATTGGTGTGATGTGAAAGAAAGTTGGGATGCGAATTTACACCCTCCAACAAATACAATTCATATAGCAGAAAATGCAGCTAAATATTCCGATACAATTGTGGTAACAGGAGGAGAGCCATTAATGTGGAATATGAATCCGTTGACTAATGCTTTAAAAGCAAAGAACTTGAAAACGCATATTGAAACTTCTGGAGCATTTAAGCTTTCAGGTGATTGGGATTGGATTTGTTTATCTCCTAAAAAAACAAAGTTGCCGACTCAAGAAGTTCATGATGCTGCACATGAGTTAAAAGTAATTATTTATAACAAAAGTGATTTTAAGTTTGCAGAAGAGCAAGCAGAAAAAGTAAATGACAACTGTATGTTATTTATGCAACCAGAATGGAGTAAGAAAGATGAAATGATTCCGTTAATGGTTGAGTATGTAATGAAAAATCCGAAATGGAAAATGTCATTACAAACACATAAATATATGAATATACCTTAGGATTAGCTATTGTTTATAACTGTAAGTCTTGCTAAAAAGTCAAAATGTTCTCCCTCTTGAATTAACTCACATTCTAAGTTATTTGCATGACATGCGTTTTGTAAAGTATTAAAGTCTAAGTATAACCAATCAAAAACTTCGGATTTTTCTCCTTTGTAAGACATAGTGAATTCTACTTCACCATAATATTCATCAGGATTTACCCAAAAACCACCCTCTTCATCTTCTTTAAACATGTATGAAATATCAGTAGAATCCAATAAAATTTGACCATTAGTATTTAACAGCCCTTTTAAATGTTGTAAAAATAAATTGATTCGTTCAATTTTCCCGCAAATTCCGATACCATTCATTAATAGTAAAAGGGTGTCGTAAGTTTCTTTTACTTCAAAAAGGTTTTTATGAAATGAGTTTGTAACTCCTCTAAGTTTGGCTACATCTGAGGCACCTTTAGAAATATCGATAGCATCTACTGCTAGTTTTTTTTTATTTTGAAGGTATAAACTATGACTTCCACTACCGCAACCAATATCTAGTGTTTTTCCTTTGCAAAGCATAAGTGCTTTCTGTTCTATGGAAGGCATCTCATTATAGGATCTGAACAAATATTCTGAGGGCAATTCATCCTCTTCAGAAATTGTAGATTCTGTAATAATATCTTCAGAATAATTTCCATTGTAGTAATCTAGTAATGCGTTGCCTAAAATATCACTCATAATAGTATCTTTGTCTACTTTAACTTTATAACTTATTTGTGATGAAAGAATTTTTAGAAGAACTTCCAAAACTTGCCAAAGATACGCATATCGCTAATAAAAAGTTTTTTACAAAGCTAAAAAAACATCCGCCTAAGAATTTAGATTATATCATGCAGGATTTGCATGATGAAGAATTTAAAAATACAGATTGTCTTACTTGTGGTAACTGTTGTAAAACGACAAGTCCAATTTTTACAGATAAGGATATTGAGCGAGTCTCAAAGCATTTGAAAATGAAACAACCTCAATTTATCAAGCAGTATTTGCGTGTTGATGAAGATGATTTTCATGTGCTGCAATCCTCTCCGTGTACTTTTTTAGCAGACGATAATTATTGTATGATTTATGATGTGCGACCTAAAGCATGTAAGGAGTATCCTCATACTAACAGAAGGAAATTTCAATCTGTTTTAGATATTACATTAAATAATGTTGAGATTTGTCCAGCTGTTTATAATATTGTTGAACAGATGAAAAAGAATATAAAAGTGAGATAAATTTATTAACTTAGTATGACTAATTTTTTACTGACAAATGCATGTTATTAATTGGTCATAGAGGTTGTAGAGGGTTATTTCCTGAAAACACATTAATGTCTTTCATAGAGGCAATTAAATTAGGGACTAATGCTATTGAGTTGGATGTAGTCGTTTCTATTGATAAACAATTGGTTGTTTCTCATGAGCCAATTATGTCTCAAATTACTTGTTTGAAACCTGACGGTAGTGAAATAGCTTCTAAAGAAACTCAACAATTTAATTTATATCAAATGGCATATAAAGAAATTAAAGAGTTTGATTGTGGATTGAAATTTCATCCTAGGTTTCCATCTCAAAAAAAAATAACAGCTTTTAAACCTTTATTAAAAGAAGTATTAGATTCTAGTGAAGAGTATGTGAAAAATAACTATTTAACTTCTATTTCTTATTTTATTGAAATAAAAAGTAATGAGGAGTTTTATAATATATTTTATCCAGAGCCTAAAGAATATGTAAAATTAATTTTAGATTTAATTACTAGATTCAAGTTTAAGAATAGAATTATACTTAAATCTTTTGATATTAATATATTAAACGAAATTAAGAAACAATCTCCTTCTCAGAAAATATCATTATTAATAAATAGAAAAGAATCTATTGCTGTAAAATTGAAAAAATTATCATTTACACCAGAGGTTTTGGGTCCTTATTTTAAATTATTAGACAAAAGTGTTGTAGGGTATTATCAAAAAAAAGGGTTTCAAATTAATACATGGACGGTTAATGAAATTTCAGATATCAAACGAATTCAATCTTACGGAGTTGATGGTTTAATTACCGATTACCCTGATAGGTTGGTGCGGACATTAGTATAATAAATACTGCTTTTTCATTTGATTATATTCTTGTAAGCCTTTTACCCAGGATTGCCTAATTTCTTTAACATTAGCACCATTTATAATTTGCTGTTGTAGTTTTTTAGTGCCAGCAAGTTTAGTAAAGAAGTTATTGAAAAATGTTTCTTTATCTGAAGATAAATTATAGGTATTTGAGAGCCATTCTAAGTTTAATACATCTAGCTTGGTCTTATTTCTTAAGTCTTCGCCATAACAAATTTTATTCACGTGTTTAGGGTATTTAGCTCCTTCGTTTGGTTTTGGAATAAAGTTAAAATTAGTTTTAGGTAAAAAAGGAGCGCCATAAATTTGAAATTGCATATCAGTACCTCTACCAACACTAACTGTTGTTCCTTCAAAGAAACATAAACTAGGATATAGGTTAATTGAAACGTCATTTGGTAAATTTGGTGATGGTTTTATAGGTAAGCTATATTCGGTTTGTTTGGTGTAGTTTTCGCATTTAATTATAGTAATAGCACACTGGATCCCGTTATTCAACCATTTTTCTCCATTAATCATTTGTGCGTATTCTCCAATGGTCATTCCATGAACGACTGGTATAGGGTGCATTCCAACAAAACTTTTATGTTCTAATTCTAAAATTGGACCATCAGTATAATGTCCGTTAGGGTTTGGTCGGTCTAAAATCAGTACAGGAATATTGTTTTCGGCACAAGCTTCCATAACATAATGTAATGATGAAATGTAGGTGTAAAATCGTGCTCCCACATCTTGAATATCGAATACTACAATATCTAAGTTTATCAATTGTTTAATAGATGGTTTTTTATTTTTTCCGTAGATGGAAATAATATCTATGCCTGTTTTAGGATCTTCTCCGTTGGTTATATGTTCGCCTGCATCCGCTTTTCCTCTAAATCCATGTTCAGGAGCGAATACTTTTTGAATGTTAATGTCTAATGAGACTAATGAATCTACAATGTGAGTATATTGGTTTTCTGGCTTAACTGAGTTTTTAAAAATGACACTAGTTTGATTAGCAACTACTCCAATACGTTTACTTGTAAGTAAAGGTAAATACTTTTCTAGTTGGTTAGCCCCAACGATAATTTCAGAATTTATTATTTCTTCATGTTGCTTTTGGGCAGTTATAGGTTCCTTTTTTTGAGATTGACAACTTCCTAAAGAAAAAAGGCACGCTAAAACGATAAAAAATGTATTTTTGATATTCACTAAATATATATTTACGAATTGAACTTTGAATTATTTATTGCAAAGCGTATAATTGCTGCAAAACAGTATAAAAGTAGTGTATCCTCACCAATAATAAAAATTGCGGTGCTTGCAATTGCTTTAGGTATGATTATGATGCTTATTGCGGTAGCTGCAGGAATTGGGTTGCAACAAAAAATTCAAGAAAAAGTAGCTGCTTTTAACGGTCATATTATTATTTCAAAATATGATAATAATAATTCAGAAGTTTCAGCAATGCCAATTGCTTTACATCAAGATTTCTATCCTGAATTTAAATCGGTTACTGGAGTTAGTTATATTCAGGCAGTAGCAAGTAAAGCTGGAATTATTAGAACTGAGAGTGATTTTGAAGGAATAAACATAAAAGGAGTAGGTTCCGATTACAACTGGAGGTATTTTGAAGAGTATTTAATTTTAGGGAAATTACCAGACGTTAATGCAGATAAAGAAAACTCGGAAGTGCTTATTTCAGAGTACTTAGCAAATAGATTGGGTTTTAAACTGGGCTCTACGGTAACTACGCATTTTTTTAAAGAAGACGTATCTAAAATCCCAAATACCCGTAAATTTAAAGTTGTGGGTATTTACAACTCAGGGTTTCAGGATTTTGATAAAACCATTATGATAGCTGATATTCGGCACATTCAACGGATGAATAAATGGGATAGAGATGCTGATGGTAAGTATAATGAAGTTGGAGGTTTTGAAGTGTTTTTAGATGATTTTTCAGAACTTGAATTAAAAGAAAAAGAAGTATATCAAAACACAGATTCATTTTTAAATGTATTAACTATAAAAGATAAATATTACGGAATTTTTGAATGGATAAAAATGTTCGATTTTAACATTTATGTTATTATTGGTGTTATGATTTTGATATCCGTAATTAATATGAGTGTAATGTTATTGGTGTTGATTTTGGAAAAAACAAAGCTTATAGGAATATTAAAAGCATTAGGGGGGAATAACTGGAGTGTTAGAAAAATATTTTTATACAATGCTTCATATATTGTTTTAATAGGTTTGTTTTGGGGTAATTTAATCGGTCTCGGTTTGTTATTCCTTCAGAAATACTTCAAGCTATTTCCGCTTGACCCAAATAATTATTATGTAACTGAAGTACCAGTGTATTTTAATATGTGGTATGTGATAGCATTAAACATTGGGACTTTTGTTTTGTGTTTTGTGTTATTGTTAATTCCATCTCAGATAATTACTAAAATATCTCCAGTAAAAGCAATCCGTTTTGAATAGGGAATATATTCTCCCATCTAGTAGCTAACTTTTTATTACTTTTGCATCTTCAAATAGAAGAAGAAACTCATGGAGTACGCAAAAAATATATTAGAAACTATTGGTAATACACCGTTGGTTAGAATAAATGAAATTACTAAAGAGTTGCCTTGTTTAGTGCTTTCAAAATACGAAACATTTAACCCAGGGAATTCTGTAAAGGATAGAATGGCGCTAACGATGATTGAAGATGCAGAGGCGGATGGTCGTTTAAAGCCAGGAGGAACCATTATTGAAGGTACATCTGGAAATACTGGAATGGGTTTAGCTTTAGCAGCAATTGTAAAAGGGTATAAATGTATTTTTGTGTTGTCTGATAAACAATCAAAAGAAAAAATGGATATTCTTGAGGCTGTTGGTGCTGAGGTTGTGGTTTGTCCAACTGCTGTAGAGCCTACTGATCCACGTTCTTATTATTCAGTATCGAAACGATTGGCAGAAGAAACGCCAAATTCTTGGTATGTAAATCAGTATGACAACCCAAGTAATGCAAAAGCACATTATCAAAGTACAGGTCCGGAAATTTGGAAACAAACAGATGGTAAAATTACTCACTTTGTATCTGGAGTTGGTACTGGAGGAACAATTTCTGGTGTTGGAAAATATTTGAAAGAACAAAATCCTAACATTAAATTATGGGGGATTGATACTTATGGGTCAGTATTTAAAAAATACCACGAAACTGGTATTTTTGATGAAAATGAAATATACCCATATGTAACAGAAGTGATTGGAGAAGATATTTTGCCTAAAAATGTAAATTTCGATATTATTGATGGGTTTACAAAAGTAACAGATAAAGATGCTGCAGTATATACGCAACGTTTAGCAAAAGAAGAGGGGATGTTTTTAGGGAATTCTGCTGGAGCTGCTGTTAAAGGGTTGTTGCAATTAAAAGAACATTTTACTAAAGATGATGTTGTAGTAGTATTGTTCCACGATCATGGAAGTAGGTACGTTGGAAAAATGTTCAATAATGATTGGATGCGTAAAATGGGGTATATAGATTAATCTATTGCTTTTCTGAAGATATTAAAAAGGCTTTTCATTATATATGAAGAGCCTTTTTTTATTCATAAGGAATAATAAGTATTGGTATTTTAGAGGCTTCAATAATCCCTCTAGAAACGGATTCTATAAAAGCATTGTATAAAAAGTTGTGTTTGTGATGACCTGCTATGATTAAATCTATATGGAATTTTTTAGATTCTTGAATAATCATTTCAATGGTTGCCCCTTGTATTAAAAGCCCTTCAGCTTCTATATTCTTTTCATTCAATTCTTTTGCGTAATCCTGAAGCTGTTTATGCTCCTCTCTTAATTCATGAGCCCTACTATCACGAATGTATTGTGGGCCAATGTCGTATCCAACAAAATCAGGATCTGGAGCAGCAATATGTACTAGCCATATTTTCGAATCAAATACATTTGCTAATTTATATGCATTGTCAATCAGTAGGGTTGTTTTAATATCAAAATCTATAGTAACTAAAATATTTTTCATGACACATGCATTTGGTAGTTGTAATTTAGAACATGAATGAACTTAATTAAAGTTAGTGTTTTTAAGTATGAAAGTCAAGTTTTTTTTAATTTCAATAAAATAGAGTTGTATCTAAATAATATAAAATTGGTTACATGATAAAAAATAAGTAATGTCTTCTATATTTTTGTAACTTAGAGAGATGCAAGAAGATTTTCTACATTACATTTGGCAATATCAAAAGCTGACAGCTTCTTTGTTACAGACAGTTAAGGGAAATAAAATTCAGGTTATTTCTGCTGGAGAATTGAATACAAATTCAGGTCCAGATTTTTATAATTCCAGAATTGTAATTGGTAACCAAGAGTGGGTGGGAACTGTAGAGATTCACTTAAAAGCTTCAGACTGGTTTGTGCATAAACATCAAGGAGATAGTGCTTACAACAATGTAGTGCTTCATGTGGTATGGGAAAATGATGTAGCTGTTTTTGATACAAATCAAAATAAACTAGAAACCTTAGTATTGAAAGATATTGTTGACGAAAAACTACTACTCAGTTATAAAAGTTTACTTCTGAAGAAAAACTGGATCAACTGTGAAAATCAAATTCATAGCATTGATGAATTCATACTGTCTTTTTGGAAAGAAAAATTATTAATACAACGTTTACAGCGTAAAGCGAACGAATTACAATATAGGCTATTGGCTTTGGGTAATAATTGGGAGTCGTTGTTGTTTATGATGTTAGCAAAAAATTTCGGACTAAAAATAAATGCTTCGGAATTTCAGTTACTTGCTCAAAATATTTCATTTGGAGTTTTTAAAAAAGAACTATCTAATCAGTTAAGTTTAGAAGCGTTATTATTTGGACATAGCAATTTGTTGGAGGAACTTATGCAAGATCCTTACTATAAAAGTTTACAAAAGGAGTATTTGTATTTAAAACAAAAACATGAACTGCACGAATCATTAGTTAAACTTCAATTTTTTAGGCTTCGGCCTGCGAGTTTTCCAACAATACGATTATCGCAATTTTCAGTGTTATATTATAATCAAAAAAGTTTATTTTCAAAAGTAATTTCAGTAATAACGATTTCGGATATTTATGAATTGTTTTCGGGAGCTGCATCAGAGTATTGGGATGAGCATTATACTTTTGGGAAACGATCTCCAAAACGGAAAAAGCAGTTAAGCAAGTCGTTTATTTATTTAATTGTCCTGAATACGATAATTCCATTAAAATTTATTTATGCTAAAAGTATCGGTAAGGAAAATTTTGAAGAATTATTAAAATTATATAAATCAATCAATCCGGAGAAAAACACAACTATAAAGAAGTTTAAAGAGTTGGGATTAAAAATAGCTTCTTCTGCCGATAGTCAGTCATTAATTGAGTTGAAAACAAAATACTGTAATCAACACAAGTGTTTGCATTGTGAAATAGGAAATAAATTATTGTATCCTTCTTAAAAATGACTAATTTGCAGCGTAATTATGAGTTTTATTAAAGAGACAAAATATTTTTTTGAGAAACACGGTTTTGCAGTATCTTCACGATTAGCAGATCGCCTTGGAAT
>JAWUYQ010000004.1:0-30973 GCA_034110725.1 Flavobacteriaceae bacterium | reverse complement strand
TACATGGGCAATTATTGGTCAAGAAGGAATTCCAATTTCACAAATCTATATTTTTGACAGATTTGGTAAATTAATATCTCAATTAGATCCTGATGGAACTGGATGGGATGGAACATATAATGGAAGCCAAATGCCTGCATCTGATTACTGGTTTAAGATTATGTATATAGAAGGAAATGACAGTGCTCAAAAAGAGTTTAAAGCGCATTTCTCTTTGAAGAGATAAGTGGTGAAGTTATGTTTAAATATTCTCTGATGATACTGGGATACCCTGAGGAATCTCATCTTTAGATTTAAATTTCATAAATAGCCCTAAAACAAAAAGCAATAATAATAGCCCTTTTGTCTCTATTTTACCAAATTCAAAACCAGAGGGTATATTGTCTATTAAAAAAGTACCCAGCTCGATATTAAAAGTCCAACCTTGAGTTATTTGAGATTCACTTATTGTTGCAATAAAAATGATTACATTTAAAAAGAAAAGAGTTAACAGCGAGAACCCAAAAGATTTTATTATAGTTTTAAAAAATTCCTTCATCATAAACCTTATTGTTTGCCATGTATAAATATAACGTATACACGACCAAGTTAGTATTCAATAAATTTTATTTGGGGGCAAACAAACCTAAACTATTTTATATAAAGGTCACAATAATAAACCTAATAAATATCTCATAAAAGGTTAAAAGTTAAAATAATCGATAAAGTGATTGTTATATAGATTTCCTACTAGATAAAATAAAAAGGTTATTCCAGTCCAGCCTTTAGTAATGCAGAAATATCCATAGGCGTATCCACATTTATATACGGATATGTAACTCCAGATAAATACAATCCGTTAGCAAAAGCAGGCTTTTTATCTTCAAACTTCAACTGTTCAGAAAGCACTTTTTTAAAGGTTTCTAAGCTCATTTTTCCAGTACCGACACGTAATATAAAATGAACGAGTAAACGAATCATGCCTCTTAAAAATCGATTCGCAGTAATTGTAAATCGGATACGTTGTTCAGTTGAATCTACAAATAATTTTGCCTGAGTTACATAGCAAATGGTATGATTATGTAAATGAGGTTGTTTACATACGGCTTCAAAATTATCGTATAATGGAATAAGAGCTGCTGCTTTTTTCATTGCTTCAAAATCCAAGTTCTCAAGTTCATAATATGAGCTGTATTTACCTAAAACAGGATCTTTATACAAGTGAATAAAATAATCATACGTACGTGACGTAGCATCATATCGGGCATGTTGCCGCTCCCCTACCTCAATAATATCATAGACTACAATATCATTAGGCAAATGCTTATTCAGTCGAAATTTTAAGTCAAATTCAAAAGCTTCTTTTATGGTAATATTTAAAAAATATTGACTCGCATGTACACCAGCGTCTGTACGCCCACAACCAAAAACAGTGATGTCTGATTTAAAAATACATTTTAATTTTTCTTCAATAGTTCCTTGTACAGTAACTGCATTTGGTTGACTTTGCCATCCATGGTAGCTACCACCGTTATATCCTATATGTAAGAAATATTTCATGCGCTGTATTTGGTTAAAGTTATTCCAAAAAAAACCACTCATCAGAGTGGTTTGGTATTTTTAAAAAGGGATTTATTGTCCTCCTTCTTTTGTTTTTTTAACGTACGCAGTCAAGATAACAATGTGTATTCCGTCAACTCTACCTTCAATTTGTTCAGCATTATCCCAAACTAAAGAAATACGGTGTACAGGTGCACCACGTTTAGCGGTGAAGTTAGCTCCTTTAACTACTAAATCTTTAATTAAAACAACAGAGTCACCGTTACTTAAAATGTTTCCGTTAGCATCCTTATGTATTATTTTATTTTCATCCTCTTCGTCTCCATCGCCCATGTTGTTAGCCCATGTTGCCATTTCTTCATCTAAATACATCATGTCTAATAAATCCTGACTCCATCCAAATTTCTTAGCTCTGTGCAATAATCTCCAAGCCATCACTTGTACAGCAGGCACTTCACTCCACATACTATCATTTAAACAACGCCAATGGTTAGAATCCATTACTTCAGGATCTTCAATTTGTGAGTGACATGTATTACAAACTAAAATACTTTTCTCTAACTCTTCTCCTTTTTCAGAAACAGGAGGAATATTGTATACTTTTAAATTTTCTTTAGATGTACATAACTCACAAGTTGAGTTACTACGCGTATGTAATTTCTTTTCTATGACACTCATTTAGTTGGAATTTTAATAGATGAAAGCAAAAATACAATTTTTAACCGAATGTTACTCGATTCCTTTTTGTCGATGCCTAGCAATTCTTTAGTTTTGTTACTTTAAAATAAATGATATGATTTCAGTAGATAATTTAGCAGTAGAATTTAGCGGACATACTTTGTTTAGCGATGTGTCTTTTGTGATAAATGAGAATGATAAAATTGCCTTAATGGGTAAAAATGGTGCAGGAAAATCTACTATGATGAAAATCATTGCTGGTGTGCAACAAGGAACTCGAGGTCATGTACGTCATCCTAAAGATGCTGTTATTGCTTATTTACCGCAACATTTATTGACTGATGATAATTGTACCGTTGTAGAAGAAGCTTCAAAAGCATTTAAGCATGTATTTGATATGCGTGATGAAATGGAAGCCCTAAACAAACAATTAGAAACGCGTACAGATTACGATTCCGAAGAATACATGAAAATCATCGAAAAAGTTTCAGAACTTGGAGAGGTTTTTTATGCTTTAGAAGAAATGAATTATGAAGCTGAAGTTGAAAAAGCACTAAAGGGACTTGGATTTAAACAGTCAGACTTTACTAGAGCTACAAGTGAGTTTAGTGGAGGTTGGCGTATGCGTATTGAATTGGTTAAAATATTATTACAAAAACCTGATTTGATTTTATTAGATGAACCTACCAATCACGTTGATATTGAGTCGGTTATTTGGCTAGAAGATTTCTTGTTAAATAAAGCGAAAGCGGTAGTAGTAATTTCTCACGATAAGGCTTTTATTGATAATATTACTAACAGAACCATTGAAGTTACAATGGGTAAAATATACGATTACAAGGCAAATTATACGCATTACTTACAATTGCGTAAAGAGCGTTTAGCACATCAGATAAAAGCACACCAAGAGCAACAACGATTTATAGCAGATAATAAAGCGTTTATTGATCGTTTTAAAGGAACTTTTTCTAAGACTAATCAAGTAACTTCTCGCGAGAGAATGTTAGAAAAATTAGAAATTATTGAAATTGATGAAATAGATAAATCTGCTTTACGATTGCGTTTTCCTCCAGCAGTACGTTCAGGAGATTATCCAGTAATAGCTGAAGGTTTATCAAAATCATATGGTGATCATGTGGTTTTTTCTAATGCCAACATGACTATTGAAAGAGGAGAGAAAGTCTCTTTTGTTGGTAGAAATGGGGAAGGAAAATCGACCATGATTAAAGCCATTATGGGTCAGATTGATTATGAAGGGAAATGTGATTTAGGACACAATGCTAAAGTTGGATATTTTGCACAAAATCAAGCAGCTCTGTTAGATGAGGACTTAACAGTTTTCCAAACAGTAGATGATGTTGCTGAAGGAGATATACGCACAAATATTAAAAATATTTTAGGGCGTTTTATGTTTGGTGGTGATGATATTGACAAAAAAGTAGCGAATCTATCAGGAGGGGAAAAAACACGTTTGGCAATGGTGAAATTATTACTAGAACCTGTGAATGTGTTGATATTGGATGAACCTACGAATCACTTAGATTTAAAATCGAAAGATGTTTTAAAAGAAGCTTTACAAGCTTTTGACGGAACATTAATACTAGTATCACATGATAGGGATTTCTTACAAGGATTGTCTCAAAAAGTATTTGAATTTAAAGACCAACGCGTAATAGAACATTTTGAATCTATTGATGCTTTCTTGGTTAGAAATAGAATAGAAAATTTAAAAGAAATAGATTTAAAGGCGTAATACAACCAATAGTAAAACTGTCATTTCAACGTTAGGAGAAATCTCACAAGAAACTCAGAAAGGAATCTTTTAAAGATTCCTTTCTTTTTTTAAAATTTCACTAACTGCTAGTTGGTAGTTTTTTGGACTTCCCGCTTTTTTAATTTTTTTATAGGTTTTTTGCGGATTGTCAAATGACTGAGAAAAGAATTCCCAAAAACCTAACATTTTCATTTTAATAGGGGTCGGCCCTGAAAGTGCAGCATCATATTCTTTATAAATTCTATCATGAAATTCATTAAAAATATCCCATCTGTTTTTAGGGTATTCAGTAGTGTTGTTTTTTATCATGCTTGGTAAAAACGGATCAGCAATTAACCCTCTACCTATCATCCAATGATCTATTGATGGAAAACGTTCTTGTAACTCTTTAAACTTAGTTACAGATGTAATATCTCCATTGTAATATAGCTTTTGCTTAGAAACCTCTAAACAACGCTGAAATGAATCTAAATCTACACCACCTTTGTAGAGTTGTTTTCCAATTCGTGCGTGAATAGCAATATTTTTTATTGGGTATTTTTCTAATATTGGAAATACATCTAAAATTTCTTCTGGATTTTCATAACCCATTCGCATTTTCATAGATACTGTAATATCCGTTTCTGAATGAATACGATCTAAAATTTGATCTATTTTTCCAGGATCACAAATTAACCCAGATCCCATTCCTCGTTTTGTAACCATTGGATACGGACAACCTAAATTCCAATTCAATTCCTTGTATCCTAATTCCTGGACATAGTTAGTTACAAACAAAAACTCATCCGCATCATTAGTCATTATTTGCGGAATGACTTCAGGGACAGTATTATTTTCAATAAGTAAATCACGTTCATAAGAACCTTTTATTTTCAACTTTCCATTCAAACGAATGTACGGAGAATAGAAGGTATCTATTCCTCCAAAATACTCATTAAAAGCATTTCGAAATCTAAAATCAGTAAACCCTTGTAAAGGCGAAGAAAGTAATGTAAAACTCATGTAGTATATTATGATGCAAATATAAGATACTTTTAAAGAATTAGCTGTAAATAAAAAAGAGAGGCATTGACCTCTCTTTTTTATAACTAATTATAATGTTGCCGTTAAAATTTAGCACCAAACGTAAGGTTGATAGCTGAAAATACTGTTTTTCTTTTCAAGAAATTATTTGAACTAATATACGTATCTGAATTGTAGTCATAATAACCATCATTGTCTGAATTATACTCTTTTACTTTAGAGAAAACAAAATCTAATCCGATAGAGAGTACGTTATATCTAAATTTGATTTCTGGATTAATCAGAATACCACCTCCAGTAAACTCTTCATTGTAAGGATTTCTAGAATTATAGTTGTCATAACGAGTATCATTATCAATGTATACTAGGTGATATCCAAAATTAATATTCGCCTCTAAACCAATGTTATGTTTAAATTCAAAAATATTTGCAAAACCAATATTTGCAACAGATGCTTGAAGGATAAATTCATCCTCTCCAAAATAAGTTGCTCCTCTAAACCATACAGTTTTTAACCCTGGTCTCCAAAAGTCATCTTCACCAAAGTACCAAACACTTCCTAACTTAAGTCCTAAACCCGTACTCCCATCAGTATAATCAGTAGTAGCTGTTCCAACTAATGATTCAATATAAAATCCATTTTTTATTTGTTTTGATGCTACTGCCTCTTCTTGTGCATTTGTCCCAATAAACATGCAAATTGCTAAAAGTGTAACTATTTTTTTCATTGTAATTTTTAAGTTAATTTATTAGCAAGCAAAAGTATGTTTTTTTATATGCTGTAAATATCTTTTCGTTCTGAATTTTTAAATAATCTTAACACACTAAGGCAACTAACCTTAAAAATGTTTTAACGCTTTTATATTCTCTTTTAATCTTAACAAACTTACTTTTTCAAATATTAATGAGGTGTTTTTGCTTGAAGTTATAGTGTTTTGTAATGCCATATAATATTGCCCGTTTTCATACTTTATAGCATAAATTACAACAGGCTCATCAATTGGAACTTTCTTGAAATTATAATTTTCATTTTCAAAGTTCCCTGGCAATACAGCCTTAAAGTTTTTAAAAATCATTTTAACATCTATATCTGCTCCTTTCCCAACTTTTATTTTAAACTTTACTTTTGTTTTCTTGTTATTGATAAACCTATCACAATTTATCCAACCTAGTTTTGAAGCGTTAAATAAATAGCGAGTAATATCTCTTTTAGTAATTGATTTATTACTATTGTCACTATTGTAGTTTAGGCCTTTTTGAAATTTGTCATTAGCTAATATTTTTTTTTCTACATTACTATTGAAAATCGAGTCATTTTCTTCAGAATCAAATGAGGAACCAAAAATCGCAACAACTGCTGATTCTGTTGGGGTTTTAGCGACTAAGATTTGTTCATTATTGACAAGCTTCCAATTAACCAGTTCCTGATTCTTTTCTCCAGTAAACAACTGCATGTCTTTTTTATGTTGCTTGAACGGAAAACCAATTTGCAATGTATTTATTTTAGAAAGCTTACATCTATTTGAGTTTTGAGATACTTCAATATACAACATCCCTCCTGTTTCTA
Organism: Flavobacteriaceae bacterium; assembly: GCA_034110725.1. Lineage (GTDB taxonomy): Bacteria > Bacteroidota > Bacteroidia > Flavobacteriales > Flavobacteriaceae. The sequence continues at coordinate 24,392 of JAWUYQ010000004.1, read as the reverse complement.
AAATAGCATCATCAGCAAGTGTTGTAAGGTTAGCAGTAATGATATCGGATAAGTTGTAGTATTCGGTCACTTTCAACTTAAGATTCCCTTTTATGATTTGTTTTGTTTTGGAATCAATAAAGGAGTTTGCTTTTATAGTTAAAAGCGTTCCTTCTTTACAGGTAATAATAGTGTCTTTTTCTGAGTTTATCTGAAATACTTCAGGTTGTTTTTTTAAGCTTGAATACAATTGTTCAATTTCTGTTGTATTTTTTTGATCATCAGGAGCGATTAATACTTCTGATATTGACGTTTGCTTTGAGGCATCAGTATTTGGTCTATTGGCATTAAAAATTGGCTTTATAGTTTTGACTTCAACTACAGGAAGTGTGTTTTTTTCAAATGTATTTGAGCTACCAACACTGAATGTTTCTTTAATGGGTTTGTCAGTAGTTATAGTCCCTGAACTTTCATTGACTAAATAAGGAATGATGATTACTAAACTAATAGCTAGTAAAGTAATTCCCAACATCTTAAGGAGTTTATTGCGTTTATAAACACGATGTCCTTTTTTAATTTCGCCTTTAAGTATATATCGCTTTATACCTTCTAAAAATTGTAATTGCTCATCAAAAAGAATTTTAAATTCACTATCTAACCTTAATTTTTGATTAAATGCTTCTTTTTCACTGTTACTAAGCTCATTATTAAAAAATTGATTAACGAGTTCTATGTTTTGAATATGTTTTTTCATGATTTCTGAATTAAGATTGGATTGCGTTAAAGTTTGCTTTAGCTTTTGCTAAACATTTATACTTCTGATTTTTGGCCACCTTGTCTGAAGAAAATTGCAGTGCTTTAGCAATGTTCTTGAAAGACATTTTTTGATGGTAAAACAGTAGTAATAATTGTTTGCAACGCTCTCCTAATTCAGAAAATGATTTCTCTGCAAATTGATATTTACTTTCGTCTAAATACTCTTGAAATGATTCCTCTTGGCGAAAACCTTCATAGTTGGTTTTCTTGTTTTTCTTTTGGGCATCACTCCATATAAACCTAGAAACGGAATATAAATAGGTATAAAATGAAGATGATAATTTAAAATCTGATTTTAGTAAATTTTTATACAATACAATAAGTGCTTCCTGAAATACGTCCAAAGCGTCTTGTTTTTGACCTCCCTTTGAAAGAATTAGTTTTTCTATTCTGGGATATAACTTATAGAGTTCTTTAAAGGCTTTTTCTCTTTTACCATTTTCAAAAAAGCTTAAAATCTTTTTATCATTCATAAACTGTTTTATCTATTAATGGTCAAATTGTAAAAAGGTCTCCTTAGTTTTGAGGTTTAAAAAAAAAAATATTATTGTGCTTGCTCTCCTAAAACAATAGCAACAACAACAATAACAATTAAGATAAACAGTACTAAAAAGAATATTTTCCAGAAAGAATAAGGCCTATTTCCCTCTATAACACCACTTTGACCGTTAACATAAAAATGATATTTTTTGCTATTAAAAATATAGGAGGAAATATACACAGGTAAAAGTATGTGTTTAAATGTTTCCTCACTTAATTTCATATTTAATTGCGACACTCGTTGAGTGTCTCCTCCAATATTTTGACATGCCCAGCCGTTTGCAATTTGTTTGGCTTTTTCGGTAGATTTTAAATGCCCATTTTCAATTGACAAGGTGTACTTTTCAGTTACAAATCCAGCCAAATAACTAGAGTTAAAAGACTCTAGCTGTTCCAAGTTCCAATTGGTGATATTTTCAGGAATAGTGTTTCTTTTTTTCTCTGAAGCACTAATCAAAGTATCATCAACAAACCCACTAATAGTTCCTGAAGCATAACTCCATCGTGTTTTTTGAACTTGACGTGTACGAGTTACGTTTTTTCCGTTAACAGTGGTATTGTAGCTTTCAGTTACATAATAATAGTCCCCACGTTGCCCCTCATATTCTCCATATAACTCAGCATCAAATGTCCAATATGGAATATATAACCCTTTTGTTTTTTCAGGATCTAAAGCGGCACGCTTAAGTTTATTTGGAGCAAACCATAAACTGTTTACCCATTTTTTAAAAATGGCGTGTGACTGTTTGTGGTCTAATTGAAAAGGGAGTACAGCTCCGGGTAAAATCCAATCTTCATTATGCGCATCTTCAACAATTAAAGGTTGACTACAATACACACAATGCAAGGATTTATAATTTTCTTCTACATGCTGATTGGCCCCACAAGTTTTACAATGCAACATACTTATTTTCTCAGTATGTGTTTGAGCCCCCATTTTTTCTAAATAGGGCTGTAACTCTAATTCTTTAAATGAAGTTTCAGGAGCAATAATTATTTCTTCATGATTACAATAACCACATTTAATTGCTTTAGAACCGGGTTTGTATTTTAGTTCAGCACCACAATTAACACATGATTTTTTATGTTCTGAACGCTTAGGTGTCTCTTGATTCATTTATAAGTTAAAAATATCGTCCTCATCTTGACCCCCCCCGAAAGGGAGGAAACATAGATAAGTTTTATTTTAGAATGTTGTGATCTAATTATTTGGTAATGGCGGAGGTACAGAACCTAACAAGGCTTGTAATTCAGGTACCGCACTTAATGCAGTCCAATTTACCATTCCTTGCTTCCATACAAGAGTGTTTGCATCAACTAATTTTGATGCAAATAAACTATTTAAACCTTCAAAAGTTACTGGTCCTGATTGTTGTCCGTTTACTGCATAAAAATATTGAGTTTGTTGCGGTAATGGCGGAGGCATTGCCCCAGTATTTTGTATTGGTGCTGCTGTTGTAGTTTGACCTTGAGGGTTCAACATACCGCCCATTTGTTGCGCCATGGCAAAACCCATTCCCATTCCAATTCCTGCTCCTGCAGCCCCAGATTCATTCCCTGCAGCAATTTCCAATGCTTTTGCCGCTTTGAATTTAGTAAGCTTGTCTAAATCTAATTTATTAAGTCTACTATATTCAAAAATTTCTTTTTTCAATTCTTCTGGCATCGATACATTTTCGATAAAGAATTTTTCTAAAGAGATTCCTACAGAATTGAACTCAGGACTCATTACTTCCAAACAAGTTTCTGATAATTCATTCGTGTTAGCAGCATATAATTCTATCGGTAAATTAGCTTCTCCAATAGTATCAGTAAAACGAGTAGAAATTAAACTTTTTAAGTGTTCATTAATTTCAAAATTGGTAAAGTTATTATCCGTCCCAACAATGTCAGTAATAAATTTACCGGCATCATTAATTTTGAATGCGTAAGTTCCAAATGCTCTTACCTCAACAAACCCAAAACGATCGTCGTTTAAAGTAACTGGGTTTTTAGTGCCCCATTTTTCATCGGTAAATAAACGAGAGCTTACAAAATACACCTCTGCTTTAAACGGACTATTAAAACCGTATTTCCAACCTTTTAAAGTAGCTAGTATGGGTAAATTTTGAGTATTTAGAGTATATGTTCCAGGTTTAAAAACATCAGCCAATTTCCCTTCGTTAATGAATACAGCAATTTGCCCTTCACGAACTATTAATTGAGCTTGATTTTTAATTTCGTTTTGGTAGCGCTCAAATCTATGAACTATAGTTTCATTTGAACTATCAAGCCATTCAATAATGTCAATAAATTCATGACTTAATTTCTTTTTTATTTCGTCAAAAATGCCCATTTCTTAAAATTTAAATTGATTGTCTACAATATAATAAAATCTTTTAAAAAACACTTTGAATCCTTATGTATATCAATAAAAATAAAGAATTAACAGAGATATAACATTAGATTAATAATCATATTTTATCTTTAACATCTATAAGTGAACTGCAATAATTGATTATGAAGACTTTTAAACTAGATTTTGAAGATTTTTTAGATGAAGATTTTGAGTTATTAGCGATTCATACCACTTTAGAATCCTATCATTTGGCTTATTTTATGAATCTAGCTTTTGATATTCTGCTTAAGAAAACTGAAGGAATTCCAGATTTTGATTTTTACGAATTTAATGATATAAAAAATCAAACTTTATGGAATTTAGTTGCCAATAAAGGAGCTCAAGAAAAAAAAACTAACACTGAAGAACAAAGTACTTTATTTTTTGAAGAAAAAAGTAATAGGGTATATATATTACCAGAATACAAGAAAGTTGATTACCTTGTTAAGATTGAACACAACACGCATAATACTCAAAATTTGATTTCAAAAATGAATACTATTCCGCAAATTATCACAACATTTGCAGTAGATATCTCAAGCTTGAAATCGAAAAATAATTTAATTTTTTACTAATAGTACAAATGAAGAAAACAAAAATAGTAGCAACTTTAGGTCCTGCAAGTGCTGACAAAGAAACGATTCACAAAATGATTAAAGCAGGAGTGAATGTTTTTAGAATAAACTTTTCTCATGCTGATTACGATAATGTAAAGGAGCGAATTGAAATCATTAGAGAACTGAATGAAACCTATAAATATAACACTGCAATTTTAGGTGATTTACAAGGTCCTAAATTACGTGTTGGTGTAATGAAGCAGGATGTAGTTGTAAATGATGGAGATATTATAAAATTCTGTACAGGAGAACCTTTTAATGGTGATGCGAATAGAGTTTTTATGAATTACGAAAAGTTCCCAAGAGATGTAAAAGCTGGGGAACGTATTTTATTAGATGATGGAAAACTAATTTTTGAAGTTAAGAGTACCAACGGAAAAGACGAAGTAGAAGCTGTTGTAGTTCAAGGGGGGCCTTTAAAATCTAAAAAAGGAGTTAACTTACCAAATACAGCAATTTCATTACCTGCCTTAACTGAAAAAGATATTAATGATGCCATTTTTGCTGTAGAGCAGAAAGTAGATTGGATAGCACTTTCATTTGTAAGAGATGCTGATGATTTAGAATTATTACAAGACTTAGTCAGTAAGCATTCGGCATATAAAATTCCAATCATTGCAAAAATTGAAAAGCCAGAGGCAGTAAAAAATATTGATAGAATTATTGCTTTTTGTGATGGAATAATGGTTGCAAGAGGTGATTTAGGAGTTGAAGTACCTGCAGAAGAAGTTCCTTTAATTCAAAAACAATTAGTTCTTAGAGCTAAAGAAGCAAGAATACCAGTAATTATAGCTACCCAAATGATGGAGACTATGATTACTAGTTTAACGCCAACTAGAGCAGAAGTAAACGATGTTGCTAACTCAGTAATGGATGGTGCAGATGCAGTAATGTTATCTGGCGAAACATCTATTGGTAAATATCCAGTAGAAGTAATAGAAACAATGACTAAAATAATTAATAGCGTTGAAAACTCACCGTTAATTATTGTTCCAGAACGTCCACCACATGTAAAAACAGCACGTTATATTACAAAATCTATTTGTTATCATGCTGCTCATATGGCTGATGAAATAGATGCAAGAGCAATTTGCACTTTAACCAACTCGGGGTATACCGCATTTCAAATTTCTGCTTGGAGACCAAACGCACACATTTTAGCCTTTACATCTAATAAAAACATCCTATGTCGTTTGAGTTTACTTTGGGGGGTGAAAGGTATTTACTATGATAAATTTGTAAGTACTGACGATACTGTTGAAGATGTAAATAAAATTGCTCACGAACGCGGTTTTGTAGAAAAAGGAGATTACCTAATTAATTTAGCAGCGATGCCTATTGTTAAAAAAGGGATGGTAAATACTTTGAGAGTTTCTGTTGTTGAATAACTGAACTAATTCAGGTTTTAATTTTATACCACAAACCATACTATTTTATAAACCCAAAGGGCTTTACTCAACTGTAAAGCCCTTTGGGTTTATATTCTTTATGTCTTAAAAAAGGAACTACTCCTATTGAAGAAAAATTAATAAAACATCAATCGTTAGAATTTATTTTAATGCTAGGATTAAACAAGAAAAGTACTTCCGAACCATCAAGGATAACAATGCTAGAAACAAAAAAAGGGAAGCTAAATAGCTTCCCTTTTTTGTTATAAATATGTTTTTTATTAAGCTACTCCCTCTCCATTATTCACATCTTCCTCATCAGGATTTACGAATACTAGCTTTCCAGCAGCATTTTCAGTCATTAAAATCATTCCTTCGCTTTCTACACCACGTAATTTCCTAGGCGCAAGGTTTACTAACACCGTTACTTTTTTACCTAGTACATCTTCTGGCTTAAAGCTTTCTGCTATTCCCGATACAATAGTTCTAGTGTCAATACCTGTGTCAACTTTTAATACCAATAACTTTTTTGCTTTTGGCATTTTTTCAGCTTCAACAATAGTTCCTGTTCGGATATCTAACTTAGAAAAATCTTCAAAAGTAGCCGTCTCCTTTTGAGGGGCTACTACTTTATTTGCTTTCTCGTTTTCCAACTTAATATTTTCTAATCTATCCAATTGTTTTTGAATATCTTCATCATCTATTTGAGGAAATAAAATTGGTGCTTTACCTTCTTTTATTTTATGTCCTGATGGTAATAAATCTGATTTTTCAGCAATATCATACCATTTTGTTTCTGGCTGCTGTAATAAATCTTGTAATGTTTTTGAAGCAAACGGCACAAATGGTTCACTTAAGGTTGCTAAAGCAGTAGCTATTTGTAACGCCACATACATACTTGTTTTTGTACGCTCTTCATCAACCTTTATCGTTTTCCAAGGCTCTTGTTCTGCCAAGTACTTATTTCCTAAACGTGCTAAATTCATCATTTTCAAATTCGCCTCTCTAAAACGGTAGCGTTCAATTGAAAATGAAATATCCGCAGGGAATTTCTTTAATTCGTCTAAAGCATCAATATCAGCTTCAGTATAATCACCAGGTACTGGCACAATACCATCGTAATATTTATTGGTCAATACTAAAACTCTATTGATAAAGTTTCCGTAGTTATCTGCCAATTCTTTATTACGCGATTGAAAATCTTTCCACGTAAAATCATTATCTTTTGTTTCAGGTGCAGTTGCTGTTAAGGTATAACGTAACGCATCTTGCCTTCCTGGAAAATCTTCTAAATATTCATGCAACCAAACAGCCCAATTTTTAGAAGTAGATAATTTATTTCCTTCTAAATTTAAGAACTCATTTGCAGGCACATTATCTGGTAAAATATAACTTCCTTCTGCTTTCAACATTGCAGGGAAAATAATACAGTGAAAAACAATATTATCCTTTCCTATAAAGTGCACTAACTTTGTATCCTCACTTTTCCAATATGGTTCCCAATCTTTCCCTTCTCTTGCAGCCCATTCTTTGGTAGCTGAAATATATCCGATAGGTGCATCAAACCAAACATATAATACTTTTCCTTCCCCTCCTTCAACAGGAACAGGAATTCCCCAATCTAAATCTCTTGTTACGGCACGTGGACGTAACCCATCATCAATCCATGACTTACATTGTCCATATACATTCGATTTCCAATCCGATTTATGATCTTCTAAAATCCATTGTTTTAAAAATGCTTCATGCTTATCCAAAGGTAAAAACCAATGCTTTGTTTCCTTCATTGAAGGAACAGCACCTGTAATTGCCGATTTTGGGTTTATTAAATCCGTTGCGTTATGACTCGTTCCACATTTCTCACATTGGTCACCATAACTCTCTTCATTCCCGCATTTAGGACAAGTTCCTACAACAAAACGATCGGCTAAAAACTGATTCGCATCTGCATCATATAATTGTTGTTCCACCTTTTCTACAAACTCACCTTTTGCATCTAATGTTTTAAAAAACTCAGAAGCAGTTTCGTGATGAATCTTTGAAGATGTTCTAGAATAATTGTCAAAATAAATTCCAAAATCTACAAAAGATTTTTTGATAATAGCATTGTATTTATCAACTACATCTTGAGGAGAAATCCCTTCCTTTTTTGCTTTAAGCGTAATTGGCACTCCATGCTCATCACTACCACAAACAAAGGCAACATCTTTACCTAATAAACGTAAATAACGCGCATAAATATCTGCTGGAACGTAAACTCCTGCTAAATGCCCAATATGTATTGGTCCGTTAGTATAAGGTAATGCTGCGGTTAGGGTATATCTTTTTGGATCTTGAATCATCTGTTCTAAAATTTTCAACTGCAAAAATACGCATTAGAAGTTATAACTCCGATAGATTTGTTATTTTTACTATTATGAACATCAAACAACCACAATCCTTACAACGAGGCGACTTAGTTGCTATTGTTACCACAGCTAGAAAAATTGACAGAGAAGACATTCAAAAAGCAATTGAATTACTAGAAAGCTGGGGACTAAATGCCGTTGTAGGTAAAACCATTGGTAAAGCTGACAATCAGTTTGGCGGTACAGATGCTGATAGAACCACCGATTTTCAAGAAGCGATGAATAATGATGCTGTAAAAGCGATATGGTGTGCTCGTGGAGGTTACGGAACCGTTCGTATAATAGATTCGTTAGATTTTTCTAAGTTTTTAACGAATCCGAAATGGGTAATTGGTTTTTCTGATGTTACTGCGCTACATTCTCATTTACATAATTTAGGTGTTCACACCATTCATGGGTTAATGCCTATTACAGTAGAAAGTAGTACTTCAGAAGCTATTGATTCTTTTAAAAAAACCTTATTTGGTAATCCATTGAAATATGAAGTTCCTTGTGAAAGCAAGAATAAATATGGTAAATCAACGGGGGAGTTAGTCGGTGGAAATTTATCTATGTTATATAGTTTACTAGGCTCAGAATCTGCTATTAAAACTGATGGTAAAATTTTATTTATTGAGGATTTAGATGAATACCTATACCACATAGATAGAATGATGATGAACCTAAAACGTAATGGGTGTTTTGACAACTTAAAAGGACTTATTATTGGCGGAATGACTAAAATGAATGACAATACTATTCCGTTTGGTAAAACTGCTGAAGAAATAATAATTGATAATATAAAAGAGTTCGATTTTCCTGTTTGCTTTAATTTTCCCGCTGGACATTTAAAAGATAATAGAGCACTTATTTTTGGAAGAGATGTGCAATTTGATGTTCAAAAAGAACAGACAACCTTGCAATTTTTATAATATGGCATCTCATAATGACCTTGGCAAAAAAGGTGAAGCACTCGCAAAGGAGTATTTATTAAGAAACGGGTATAAAATTCTCGCAAAAAACTGGCGTTACCTAAAAGCTGAAATAGATATTATTGCTCAAAAAGAAGACACTTTAGTTATTGTAGAAGTAAAAACAAGAAGTTCTGTTGATATTATTTCTCCGGAAGCAGCTGTAAATAATAAGAAAATCAAGCTACTCGTATCCGCCGCTAATGAATATGTTGTTCAAAATGATATAGATGTAGAGGTTCGTTTTGATATTATTTCCATTCACAAAAAAGGAGAAAAATATAATCTTAATCACACTAAAGATGCGTTTTTGTTTTTTTAATCACAAAATGTTATATTTGTCGACAAAATAGTAATCCTATACTAATTATGACGACAATAGCATCATTTGTAGAAAACTACATTCGTAGCAAACCATTTTTACTTTCAGCCTTATCACAGGGAATTATCAACCTTACTTCTTTAACAAGGATAATGTTGCCTGAGATACAGGAAAAACTACAAAAGGAAGTCAAACAAGGCGCTGTTGTTATGGCTTTAAAAAGACTTTCTGAAGATTTAGAATTCAGAACAAATCATAAGATAATTAAAGTATTAAAGGATATTGGAGAAATTACTGTGCGATCTTCATTAACCGATTACACTTTTACAATATCCGACTCTATTTTAAAAAAGCAAGAAGAACTACTTTCATTTATTAATGTAAAGAAAAATGTTTTCTATACTTCTTCAAGAGGTGTAAGTGAAACAAACATTGTTATTAATAGCTCAATGGATGAGCTTATAAGAACAATATTTAAAGGAGAAGAAATTATTGAAGAAAAAACAGATTTGTCTTCAATTTCGATACGAATGCCCAAAGAAAATTCTTCGACTCCTGGACTATATTATTTCATATTTCAACGATTGGCTTGGGAAGGGATTGTTATTTGGGAAGTGATTTCTACCAGTAATGAATTTACAATATTGGTAAGTGAAAATCAAATTGACACCGCGTTTAAAGTAATAAAAAACTTGAAAAAAATAAGTTAAAACTACCTGATTAATGGTTAATATAGTAGGATAAACATACAACTGAGTTTAAAAGCTGAATCTAAATAGATTCAGCTTTTAAATTTTCTAACATTGTGTTAGTCATACTTTTTAAATCATATTCATGCTTCCAGCTCCAATCTTCTTGAGCTGAAGTGTCATCAATGCTCCTCGGCCAAGAATCAGCAATTTCTTGTCTAAAATCTGGTGAGTAAGTCATTTCAAAATCTGGGAAATGATTTTTAATTTCTTCCGATATCATTTTTGGAGTAAAACTTATTCCCCCTAAATTATAAGAAGATCTTATTTTAATTGATTCTGAAGGAGCCTCCATTATATTCATAGTTGCTCTTACCGCATCGTCCATATACATCATTGGTAAAGCAGTATTCTCACTTAAAAAACAATCGTATTTATTATCTTGAATTGCTTTATGGTAAATATCAACAGCATAATCGGTAGTTCCTCCACCCGGTAAAGTTTTCCAGCTAATTAAACCCGGATAACGAATACTCCTTACATCAACACCATATTTGCTATTGTAATACTCACACCAACGCTCCCCTGTTTGTTTGGTAATTCCATAAACAGTAGTTGGCTCCATTATAGTATATTGAGGTGTATTTTCTCTTGGAGTTGTAAGTCCAAAAACAGCTATACTTGATGGCCAGAATATTTTTTTAATCAATCCTTCTTTTGCTAGGTTTAATACATGAAAAAGAGAATTCATATTCAAATCCCAAGCTTTCATTGGAAATTTTTCTCCTGTAGCAGAAAGCATTGCCGCTAACAAATATACATCAGTAATATTATATTTTTCTACACAATTTCTAACCACATCATAATCCATTGCATTAACAATTTCGAAAGGTCCTGAAGTCATTAACTCTTCTTTACCCTCCCTAATATCGGCAGCAACTACATTAGTATTTCCGTGTATTTTACGCAATGACATTGTCAGTTCAGAACCGATTTGTCCACAAGCGCCAATGATCAATATTTTTGGAGTCATGCTATATTTAGGTTAAAGGTTAAGGGTTTTACTTTTGCAAATATAATCTTTTCTTAAATTTTTCAATTATCAACAGAGAATGCTTTTTTAAAATTATATTTGTTTAAAATGAATACCAAAATGAACAAATTAATAACGCTGATTTTATTGATAGCATTGTGTGCTTGTAAAAAAGACTCCGCAAAATCAATATTAATTAAAGAAACACCACGTGTTGTAAAAACTGATAGTATTAAAAATAGAGTCATAAATATTGTTTCTTGTACTGGTTTTATTGAGAATTGGGCAGAAATAGTTTCATTTGAAACTGAATTAAAAAGAGTTCTAGGTACAACTATTCAAACAGAAAAAGATATTGAATTGCTTAAAAAACTGTTAGAAGATTTAAAAAAAACCTATCCTGAACGTTTTAAAACCCAAGCTATTGAAGCTCGCGTAAAAGTTTTAGAAACAGAAATTTTAATGTTAGAGCAATATTTAAAAGATGGTTCTTTAGATGATTTAAACCAGAAATTAACTAGAGTTCAAAACACTTATAACATATTTGTTGGACAGATTGAAGCATTAATTTTAAAAGAAAAAGATTATGAAAAATACCACTAAAAATTTACTGGTTATTTGTTTACTATTAATCTATAGCTATACTTCTGCTCAAATAAACACAGAAAAAACAGCAATAAATACTACTCTTAATAAATGGCACAAGGCAGCTTCAGAAGCAAATTTTGAAACCTACTTTAATCTCATGTCTACTGACGGTGTATTTATTGGTACTGATGCAACTGAAAACTGGCAAAACGAAGCGTTCAAAACCTTTTCAAAGCCTTATTTTGATAAAGGAAAGGCATGGAGTTTTACTGCAATTGAAAGAAACATTTACACCAATAAAACTAATAATTTTGCTTGGTTTGATGAGTTACTAGATACTCAAATGAAAATTTGCAGAGGCTCAGGAGTTCTTGAAAAAGTAAATGGAGAGTGGAAAATTAAACATTATGTACTCTCAATTGCCATACCTAACGAAAATGTAAATGAAGTTATCAAAATAAAAGAATCTTTTGACAATCAACTAATTACAACCCTAAAAAAAGGTGATAGATAATTTGTAGTATAATTCATTTTAAGCTATTTTTGGGTTTTAACCCTATATTTTACCCCAAAATGAATAAATTATTACCTACATTAATTGCTGTTCTTGCAATAAATTTTAGTTTCTCACAATTTAATACTGACTCTCCTTGGATTAAGCAATTAAAGCAAGAAACTTCTTCTTCTGAATTACTACAGAGAAATACCAACCAACCTTTTACTTTTTTTGAAGTCCAACAGGCTTTTAATCAATATTGGGAAACACGAGACCCTTCTAAAAAAGGTAGTGGATACAAACCATTTAAACGTTGGGAGTTTATGGTGGAAAATGAAATAGACGGTAATGGCTATTTACCTTCTGCAAAAACTCTTTTAGACGCATGGAACACAAAAACCCAAATGCATCTAGCTTCAAAAGCTGCAATAGCAGATCAGAGTAATTGGACTGCAATAGGTCCGTTTACTACAACTGGTACTGGCTCTTGGTCTACCGGTCAAGCGAGAATAAATGTTGTTATGATTGACCCAAACAATACAGCTAACGGAACTAACAATTGGTATGCAGGAGCTCCAGCTGGAGGAATATGGAGATCTACAGATGCTGGTGCAAATTGGAGTCCGATGTCTGACGACTTGCCTCAAATGGGAGTTTCAGGAATCGCTATTGACCATAATGATTCTAACACTATTTATATTGCTACTGGTGATGATGATGCAGGAGATACTACAAGTGTAGGTGTATGGAAATCTACAAACGGAGGTATAAACTGGAGTGAAACCGACCTTGGCCCTAACGGAACTAATGGATCTCCATCATCAATGAATGATATTTATACGCATCCTACAATATCAGGAACGCTATGGGTTGCTACAAACGATGGAATTCATAAATCAACAAACGGAGGTGCTAGTTGGACAAAAACCCAAACTGGTGATTTTAAAGACATCAAATTAAATCCAGGAAATCCAGATATCATATATGCCGTAACTTCAAACAGGTTTTATAAATCTACTGATGGAGGTGATTCATTTAATTGGGTTGCAAATAGTGGGTTTGGAGCTTTGCCAAGTTCTTCAGGAAGATTAGTTATTGATGTAAGCCCTGCAAGTTCAAACTATGTTTATGTATTTAGAGAATCTGGTGGTGCAGTAAGTATTTACCGATCAACAAATAGTGGTGATTCTTTTTCAGCTAGAACTACAACAATAACTGAAGGAGCTACTACTTTTAGCGCAGGACAAGCATGGTATGATTTAGCTATGGGGGTTTCAAGTACAAATGCAGAAGAAGTTTATGTTGGTTGTTTGAACGTTTGGAAATCTACTAACGGAGGAACATCTTTTACAAAAATAAATAATTGGAGTTCACCAAGTTCAGCATCGTATACACATGCCGACATACACTTTTTAAGAGATTATAATGGTGCAATGTATTGCGGAAGTGATGGTGGAATATATTCCTCAAGTAATGGTGGGACAAATTTCATAAATCATACTTCAGGTATACAAGCAAGTCAATTTTATAGAGTAGCAGTTGCGAAAACAAATGCTGATAAAATGGTAGGTGGATTACAAGATAATGGTGGTCATGCATTTAATAATGGAAATGGAAATTGGCAAAATTTTTATGGTGCTGATGGTATGGATACAGCAGTAGACCCAACGGATGAAAATAAATTTTATGGCTTTATCCAAAGTGGTGGAGGGCCTTACATTTCAACTAATACTGGTTCTAGCCTAGGTACGGCTATCACAGAACCTGAAAGTGGTAATTGGGTAACGCCAATGGCAATAAACTCAATAGGGACATTATATGGAGGGTATTCAAAGTTATTTAGATTAGACGGAACTACTTGGACGCAATTAGCAAATCTAGGAGGTAATTGTGATTATTTAGAAATAGCTCCTTCTGATAATACAATTATATATGCAGTTGTAGATAATGTATTAAAAAGAAGTAATGATTCAGGAGCTACTTTTACTAATGTAGGGAGCGCAAGACCAACAAATATTAAAGGAATTGGAATACACCAAACAAACCCAAACATTGTATGGTTAACTACTTCTGGTGGTTCTCGTAAAGTGTATAAAACTTTAAATGCAGATCAAGCTGGTGCTGCAACCTATGATGATATTACAGGAAATCTTGCTGGTGTTAATCAATATTTCAATGATATTGTTCATCAAGGAAACCATGGTGATAATCCACTATATATTGCAACTAGCTTAGGAGTGTTTCGTCTAGATGATACTTCTGCAACCTGGGAAACATTTGTGGTGAATTTGCCTAATACAATTGTTAACGATTTAGAAATTAATTTAATTGATGAATCAATTACTGCTGCAACCTATGGTAGAGGAGTTTGGAGATCTTCAATTCCTGTAGAGAAAGCATCAAACGATGTACAACTTCTTTCAATTAATAATCCTATTGGTTCAGTAATCTATTGTGGAGACATAACCACTGATGTTACGTTAAAAAACAATGGTTTAAACGCTATTACTCAAATAAATGTTGACTATACCATTGACGGAAACTTAACTTCGTTTACATGGAATGGAAATATTTCCCCTAATAATCAAACTAATATTCCAATACCAATAACTGGCTTAACAACAGGAAATCATACAATTATAATAAATACATCAACTGCTGGAGAAACCTATATCGCAGATAATGAATTAGCACGAAATTTCTTAACTAATGAAACAGGAGTTGTCAATAGCACCAATACTTTTGAAAATTTATCTGATACACTCTTATCTGATAGTGATTTATGGGAAAGAGGTGTTCCAACAGATGCATTATTAAATTCAGCATCTTCAGGAACACAGGTTTACGGAACTGATTTAGATGCAAATCATTCTGATGGAGCTAAAGCACATTTGATTTCAAAATGTTATGACTTAACACAATTGACTAACCCTATCTTACGTTTTGATATGGCGTTTGATTTAGAAGAAAACTGGGACATCTCATATGTTGAATACTCAACAAATCAAGGTGTAAACTGGTCAGTATTAGGTACTATAAACAGCTTACCTTTATGGTATAACAGCAACAGAACTAATGCAAGTTCGGGTGGATCTGATTGTCAAAATTGCCCTGGTGCACAATGGACTGGTGAAGGTGAGAACGCTCATGCATCAAGTGGTACTAATGCAACAATGAGAGAATATGCATATGATTTTGCTTTAAATGGAGCAAATGGAGAAACCGATTTAACGGGAGCAACAAGTATCATGTTCAGAATTGTATTCCATTCCGATGGTTCAGTAAATGAAGAAGGCGTAATTATTGACGACTTTGTTATTGATGGTACTTTAGGTATCGACGATATTCAAAACGGTGATTTTGTACTATACCCAAATCCATCAAAAGGCTTTTTTAATATTGCCTTTAAAAACGTAAGCTCTAATATTAAGTTTAGCGTTTATGATGTTACCGGTAAAATTATTTACTCAAAGTATGCTGAAAAATCATCTAACAAACACGAGTTAGATTTAAACAACCTTTCAACAGGAGTTTATTTTTTAGAAATAGAAAATAACACTAAAATTACAACCAAAAAAATAGTGATAAACTAATACCTCTTTTAGTTTATAAAAATTTAAAGAGCAAGGTATTTTCCTTGCTCTTTTTCATTCAATACTAAATAGATAATCGGTATAAAAATAGTTATATTTACGATTATGATTTCATTAGCTACATTTCAACTTAACGATATTGAATATAATATTGACCTATCAAAACCACTTGATATTTCTATCCCTTTAAAATCTGGACTAGAGAATCCGAATGCTTGGTATATTGACCCTCCAAAAATTGCCCCTGTGGTTATGGGAGACTGGATTGGTAATGTAAAAGAAGGTGCATCAACAAATTTTAATAATATCACTTTTAATCCACACGCACATGGAACACATACGGAATGTGTTGGACATATTACTAAAGAATTTTATAGCATCAATGATTGCTTAAAAACCTTCTTTTTTACTGCTGAAGTCATCAGTGTTCGTCCAGAAAAACATCAAGAAGACTTCGTTATTACAAAACAGCAATTGAAAGAAAAAGTACTTCGCAAACCAGAAGCTATAGTAATACGAACTATACCTAATACTTCTGATAAGTTAACAAAACAATACTCACATACTAATCCTGTTTATTTAGAAGAAGAAGCAACTATTTATTTAAAAGACTTAGGAGTTAAACATTTACTTATTGATCAACCAAGTATTGATAAGGAAGAAGATGGAGGCGCGTTAGTATCTCATAATGCTTTTTGGAACACAAGCAATAAGATACGATTTGATGCTACTATTACTGAATTTATTTACGTTCCTAATCATATTGAAGATGGGTTGTATGTTTTAAACCTGCAAATAGCTTCTTTCCATAATGATGCATCTCCAAGTAAACCAATATTATATAAAATAAACTAATATGGATGTTATATTCGGAATCATATTTGGCGCTTTTCTATCCTATTTTGCAATGGAGTTTTTGAGAAAAAAGAATAGAAAATCAATCACAGAACGACAATCAGTCGTGCTATTGGAAAAAATTAAAAATGTTTGTAAATTAGTTACCGTTGAAGGAGATTTTTCTGAAGTATATCATTATGAAAATACTAAAGAACGTTTTTTGAGTTTAATTACTAGTAAGAAAAAAGCAATATTACTAGTAAATGCTAAAGCGCAAATAGGATATAATTTATCAAAAATAAAACTACAAGCCAATTCTGCTTCCAAAACAATATTTATAACTGATTTCCCTCAAGCAGAAATTCTTACAATTGAAACGGATTTAAAGTATTATGACAAAACCGAAGGATTATTTAACAAGTTTGAAGCAGATGATTTAACCACTTTAAATAAAGAAGCAAAGCAATTTATTATTGATAAAATACCTGAAAGTGGGTTAATAGAAACTGCAAATAAAGAGCTCTTAGAAGCTATTGGAATTATTACTAATATAGTTGAAACAATTGGGTGGAAAGTAGATCATTCAACCTTAATTATTGATAATCAGAAACAAATTGAGTTGAAGAATAAATGAATATTGAACAATATAGAGATTTCTGCTTAGCTAAAAAGGGAGTAACTGAATCCTTCCCTTTTGATAAGAATACCTTAGTTTTTAAAGTATCTGGAAAAATGTTTGCTTTAACATCATTGAAAGACTGGGAACAAGGTATACAATTTATAAACCTTAAATGCGATCCTGAGTATGCAATTGAATTAAGAGCAACCTATGAAAGCATTGATCCTGGTTATCATATGAGTAAAAAACATTGGAATTCCGTAAGAATATATAAAGGAGAGTTACCCTTACAACTCATTACTCAGCTAATTAATCATTCCTATGGATTAGTAGTAAACAGTCTCACAAAAAAACAAAAAAAAGCCTTATTGTAATTTCAATTACACATTTAAAATCTCACATTTTACTCACCAATTCTCCATAATAGTCAACAAAAATCCGTTTATCTGTAATTAATTTGTTATTTTTAGAATCCCGAACCTTTAAATAACCTACTTAATTATGAGAATAAAATACCCTTTTTTATTTCTTCTACTGTTTTTTGTACTAAAAATAAATGCCCAAAACATTCAGAATATTGTAAATCAAACAAGTCTAGCCAACATTACTCAATCGGTAAATGAATTGTCTGGCGAAATACCGACTACCGTTGGAGGTAATCCAATTACAATTGCTCATCGAGTAAGTAGTGCTGGAAATAACGATGCAGCTGACTATATAAAAGAACGCATAGAAGCCTTTGGGTTACCAGTAGTTCAACAAGATTATTCAGCAGGAGGTAGGAATATTATTGCAACACAAACTGGAGTTACAAACCCAAATAACATATATATTATCAGCGCACATTATGATGCTGTTAATTTATATGGCGCAGATGATAATGCAAGTGGTACTGCTGCAATTATTGAATTAGCAAGAATACTATCACAATACTGTACTGATAATACAATAGTTTATGCCTTATGGGATGAAGAGGAAACTGGTTTAAACGGTAGTGCTTATTATGCACAGCAAGCCCAAACTAACGGAGATAATATCCTAGGTAATTTTAATATTGACATGATGGGATATGATGCTGACAACGATAAAAATTTTGATATTGATGTTAGAAATATTGCAGGCTCATTAGCAATGAAAGATGATATTATTGGTGTTTTAAACAACCCTGCTTATGGTTTGGATTTGATTGTAAATGTGGTTGACCCAGGAACCGGATCAAGTGATCATGGATCCTTTTGGAATAATGGATATTCAGCAGTTTTATTTGGAGAATGTTGGTCTAAAAACGATAAAACATCAGGTTACCACAGTAGTAATGATCGAATAGGCCTATTCAACATGCCTTATTATCATCAAATGTGTAAACTTGTAGTTGCCTACATAACAACAGTTGCTAGCCCCATTTTTATTGATAAAACCGTAACTCAAAATACAGTATCAATAACATCTAATGAAACTGGAGCTACGTACCAATGGGTAGATTGCAACAACAGTAACGCTCCTATTTCCGGGCAAACAAATCAGCAATTTACACCTGCTATCAACGGAAATTACGCAGTACAGATAACAAAAAATAATTGCATAAAACTTAGTGTTTGTACGTCATTTAATGTGTTAGGTATAGATGATTATCAACTACAAAATATTGCATTGTTTCCAAACCCAGTAAAAGAAAGTTTAACTATCACTGGGATCCAAAATAATTCACCAGTATTAAATGCAAAATTAGTATCTATTACTGGTAAAGAAATTTTCAAGAAAAGACTTACTAACAGTAATAATAACATAAATATGCAATCATTATCTACAGGTATTTACTTTTTAGATATCTCAACAATTAATGGCGTGAAAAAAGTTTTTAAAGTTATTAAGCAATAACAAACACAATGCATAAATACCTTCGAAAAATAAAATAGTTCATTGAAAAATTTTAATGAACTATTTTATTTTTTACTATTAAACATACTTTAATTCAAAAATCCGTAACTTAGTCTTCTTGTTTTGGACTAAAAACCAATACATTACCTCAATTCAACTTCTAAAAAAAAATAGTAACCATACTAACTAAATTTTAGAATTATGAGAAAATCTAGTCGATTACTAGTAGTAGTAATTTTCACATTATTACTAGGGAGCAATTTTTTAACTGCTCAAGAAAAACCAACTCAACGTTATTTAGCTGTAACTACATTACATTGGAACATGGACATGGAAGATTTTTCTATGGACGAATGGAAAGCAGTTGAAAAAGAATTCCTTGACAAAGTAACATCAAAAAACGAACACATTTTAGCTACCAATTACGGATTACATTATATGACAGCTGATAACACAGAATTGGTATATGTACAGCTGTTTGACACATGGGAAGGCATTGACAAGTCAAATAAGAGAAATGCAGAATTATCAAAACTAGCTTGGCCAGACGAAGCAAAAAGAAAAGCTTTTTTTAAAAAGAGAGATGCCTATTATGACTCTTATCACTCCGATGAAATTTATGCTACTATTCCTGGAGCAAAACCCAATTTAGAAGAAAGTGATGAAGCTTTATTATTCTATGTTAGAAAAAGCCACTCAGCTTTTCCTGACGATGGTTCAGAAAAAGAATTTAATGAATTACGTGACCCTTTTTTAAAAGAAGTTATTCATAAAAACCAATATATAAAAGGGTATTATCCGTATGTACATGCGTGGGGAGCTGATAAAAGAGATTATATTGAAGTATTCGTTGTAGCATCATTAGCAGACTTAGATAATGCCCTTGATGAAAACGCCAAATTGAATAAAGCTCGTTTTGCTGATGAAAAAAAACAAAAAGAAACAGGAAAAAAAATGGGAAAATACTTTACTGGTTTTCATGCCGATTATGTGTACAAATCGGTACCAAGTTTGGCTAAGAAAATGCCTAAACCTAAAAAGTAAACAACAAAAAAAAGGAGGCTTCATCAAACCTCCTTTTTTTATATATGCTTATTTGTATTTGTTACTCTACAATTTGAATTAAAACTGGAGTACTTCAATTCTTAAAAGCAGATGATTTCAATCCAAATATCTGAATCATTTGCCCAACTTTTGCTTCGTCTAAAAACGCTTTAGCTTTTTTATTCAATACTTTGCTATTATTTATTCTTACTGTCGGTTTTTTAGGGAATTTAATGTTATAACTAATAATTTCTCCTTTATCCACAGAAAGCACTATTGCTGCCAATTTTTCTTTTGTTAGCTCAATTTTACATTCAATACAACCTATTCCATTAATAGATGTCACTGGGCGTTTTGACTCATCAACTATCTTCTTATCTTTTTTTGTATAAATGTAAATTACTGGCTTATCTAACTTATTACCGTCCCCATCTTTATCGGCAATATCAACACTTTCAATGTTTCCATTTTTCACTTTTGAAGCTTCCTCATAGGACACCTTTTTATTATCCAGAATGTAGTTAGCATTTTTAGGCATTTTTGGTGGTGCTGGAGGTGGCGGGATATTCGATTCCTTGTCATTTATTACTTTAGGTGATGGTGGCATTGGTGGAAATCTTGGGAATTTTTCAGCTTTCTTTTTTTGAGAAGGTGTCATCAACTTATACAAATACTCAATTCGGTTAACTTCTTTTAATTTAACAAGCATACCTTTTTTTGACTGTTTATTATAACGTTTTGCCAAAGTGTTGTACTCGGCAACTTGTTTAGGTGTTGCTTTTTCTTGAAGTTTTTTTTCCTCCTCTTTATTCTCATTAGAACCTATTGGTTCTGTTGATAAATTAACCACTAAACCCAATGATGAGATATTGATTTCTTTATCATTATTGATGATGGAAATAGCCTTAGTTGCAGTAATTTCTTTTTTATTATAGTAAAATTTCGCTCCTACTTTGGCCTGTGACTCAATAAAATTTCGAGTGCTCATTGAGGGAATAGGAGGTGATTTTCCATCCACTTCATCAAGCCAAAACTCTCTACTTACATCTTTTCCATTTTCATCCTTAATAATAGCTATGTATTTATCCTGCTTATCAAGAATTCCTTTTTCTTCCGCTATTTTTTGCTTGTATTCCTTAGTAACTTTTTCATATGCTCTTCGCTGTTCTTCAGTAGCATTTTCAGGAGTTGGTGGCGGTGGTGGTGTTTCATAAAAGTCCTTATGGCCGTCATATTGCAACTCAACCCTTACATCTTCTCCCTTATCATTTTTATACTCATAATGTTGCGCAGTTATTCTTGCTAAATTCCTTTGCTTCGATGGCGGTGGTGGTGGCGGGATATTAGGAAATTTCTCCGCTTTCGATTTTTGTTTTGAACTCATTAAATCATAAAGCGTTTTCAACCTATTAATTTCCACTAATTTTACAACCCTCTTAGCTTTTGGCTGACTATTATATTTTTTTGCCAAAACATTGTACTCTGCAACTTGTTTAGGTGTTGCTTTTTCTTGTTGAATTGTTGTACTAAAACTAAATAATAGTAATGCGAATACGGGAAGTAATATAAAACTTCGTGTCCAAATTTTCTTTTTTGATGTGTGTGTTTTCATAACTGTAAATCGTTTTTTGATTGATGAATAATTAATGGCATTTGCCAATTGTAAATGACTCGCATTTGATGAATATGCCAGCAATGTTTTTTGATATGTTTTGGTATTAGCTCCGTTATTTAACACGGCTTGATCTGCTAAAAACTCATGGTTTAATTTAACTGACCTATTTAATAAGTATACAATCGGGTTAAACCAGAATACTACTTGTAAAAACTCTAGTAATAACACATCAATACTATGTTTTTGACGTGCATGGGTTTCTTCATGTAAAACAACTTCGTTTGGAATTTGATGTGTAGTATATTTCTTTTTATTGTAAAATATAAAATTGAAAAACGTATGTGGAACAACATCTTCATTTAATAAAACAGATGTAATTTCACCTTTCTTCTCCTTTGGGTTGCTTTTGATCTTATGTACAATTTCGTAGCTGTTTTTTATAAACTTCAATCCAAATAGCAATACCCCTAAACCATAAATACTCCATAAAACTATTGGTAAATAATTTATTTCTTCTTCCTGAGGGACTAGAGGAAGTTCCATTGGCAAGTTTGAGGCAATCATTGGTTGTATTTGCTCAACTACTTCTAAATAACTTGTAAACGTGACAAACGGTATTATAAAAGACACTACTATTATTGACAATAAATAAATACGCTTATATACATGCATGTTTTCTTTCTCTAAAAACAGCACATAAAAAAGGTATAACACCAATAAACACCCTCCAGATTTTAATAGATAATCAAGCATAACTATTTCTTTTTTAGTTCTCCGTCAATAATCGATTTCAAATGCTCTAGCTCTTCCTTTGTTAAATTAGTTTCCTTTGTAAAAAAGGATGCGAATTGTGAAGCGCTGTCATTAAAGAAGTTCTTAATCAGTCCGTGTACATGAGTAGAAAAATAGGCTTCCTTTTTAACCAACGGATAATATTCTCTAGCTTTTCCTTTTAAATTATATGAAATATATCCTTTATCCGACATTCGTTTTAATAAGGTAGCTAAAGTTGTTGTTGCGGGTTTAGGATCAGGATACTCCTCTAACAAATCTTTCATAAAAGCCTTTTCTAGCTTCCATAAATTATTCATTACTATTTCTTCTGTTTTTGATAGTTTCATAACACCTTTTAATTATTGCTCTACAAATGTAGAAACAATATTTTGATTCTACAAGTGTAGAGCGTTAAAAATGAGAACAAAAAAGTCCGCTAAAAAAGCGGACTTAAATAATTATGTTTATTAAAGCTTATTTAGAAAGCTCTGTAAAGTACTTATAAAACAACGGAATAGTTTCAATTCCTTTTAAGTAATTAAATACTCCAAAGTGCTCATTAGGAGAGTGAATTGCGTCAGAATCCAATCCGAATCCCATTAAAATAGTCTTACTTTTTAATTCCTCTTCAAATAAAGCAACAATTGGAATACTTCCTCCACTACGTTGCGGAATTGGCTTCTTTCCAAAAGTATCGCTGTACGCCATACTAGCTGCTTTGTATCCTGTGCTATTTGTAGGAGTAACATAACCTTGACCTCCATGATGTGGAGTAACCTTAACAGTTACACCAGCTGGAGCAATACTTTCAAAGTGTTTTGTAAATAGTTCTGTTATTGATTCCCACTCTTGATTTGGCACCAAACGCATAGAAATTTTAGCATACGCCTTAGAAGCAATAACTGTTTTTGCTCCTTCACCAATGTATCCACCCCAAATTCCATTTACGTCTAAAGTAGGACGAATAGCATTACGCTCATTAGTTGTATAACCTTCTTCACCATAAACAGCATCAATATCCAATGCATTCTTATAATTCTCTAGTGAAAAAGGGGCTTTTGCCATTTCATCACGCTCTTCACGAGACAATTCTTCTACTCCATCATAAAAACCAGGAATAGTAATATGATTTTTTTCATCATGTAAAGAAGCAATCATTTTTGTCAATACATTTATAGGGGTTGCTACTGCTCCTCCATAAAAACCAGAATGTAAATCTCTGTTTGGACCGGTTACTTCAACCTCAACATAACTCAAACCTCTTAATCCGGTTGTTATTGATGGAATATCATTAGCTATCATTCCAGTATCTGAAATTAGAATGACATCATTCTTTAATTTTTCTTGATTATTCTTTACAAAAACACCAAGATTAACAGAACCTACTTCTTCTTCTCCCTCTATCATGAACTTCACGTTACATGGCAATTGGTTTGTAGAAGTCATGAATTCCATTGCCTGTACGTGCATGTACATTTGTCCTTTATCATCACAGGCACCACGCGCGAAAATTGCTCCTTCTGGGTGTTTGTCTGTTTTTTTTATTACAGGTTCAAATGGGCCGCTTGTCCATAATTCAATAGGATCAGCTGGTTGAACATCATAATGCCCGTATACTAAAATTGTAGGCAATGTAGGATCAATCATTTTTTCTCCATAAACAATAGGATACCCATCAGTTTCACATATTTCAACAAAATCACAACCAGCTTTTTCAAGGCTTGACTTCACTACATCGGCAGTTTGTCTTACATCATTAGCAAATGCAGAATCAGCACTTACAGAAGGGATTTTTAATAGTTCAATTAGTTCGTTTAAGAAACGATCTT
>JAWUYQ010000003.1:0-7916 GCA_034110725.1 Flavobacteriaceae bacterium | reverse complement strand
CCCTCATTGCATTGTCAATGGTTATTTTTACTTGTGGCCTTCTTTTGGTGTTTTCAGCCTGAATCATTATTGCGTTTTCAAAAGCATAGTATGCTTCACTCAGTAACTTTGTATCTACATTTTCACAAGTAACAGTTGCTGGTTTTTCAGCATATTTGTAATCAAATGCTACCTCTTTTTTACAGCTTAATATTGATAAACTAATTGCTGCTGCTAAAACTATTTTTTTCATCGTTAATTCTTTATTTTTTATTGGTTTTTATTCTTTATCTAATCTTTCTTTATCTAATTTTTCAGAAAGCCTTCTAGGTGTTATTGGAGCTATTAACGTTTTTCTTGCTTCTCGTATAACAAAGGGTTGCTTTTCTAATTCATGTTTCATCTTGTCTTTTTCATTAGGATGTTTGTTTGTCCCTAATAATACAAGTGATCCATTATCAAATTGCTCTTGTTCTTTTAGAGCACTTTCTTTTATTTTTCGTTGAATTGTACCTTCCTTTAATTGCGCTAAGAATCCACCTCCATTTTCAATCAATTTGAAAATTTCTAATGCATTTTCGGCTAATTGCTGTGTAATTCTTTCAATATAATAAGCCCCGTCAGAAGGGTTGTTTACATTTGCAAAAGCGCTTTCGTGTTTTAAAACTAGTAATTGATTTCGTGCGATACGGTTTCCAAATTCATTTGAATTATGATATATATGGTCATAAGGAAGATTACAAATGGTATTTGATCCTCCTAAAATAGCACTCATACATTCAGTTGTAGAACGTAAAAGGTTTACATTATAATCATATATAGTTTTGTTTCTGTAAGAAGGGTAACTTAATATAGTACAGTTAGAGTCGTTAGTATTATATGCTTCAGTAATTGTTTTGAATAACAATTTTAGCGCTCTTATTTTTGCTATTTCAAAGAAATAATTCCCACCTGTAGAAGTTATAAACTGAATTTGTGGTAATGTAGCATCTTTAAAGTTGTTGAAATATTCATTTGTATGAGCTATCGCGTATGCTAACTGCTGAGTAATGGTAGCTCCGGAATTTTGATAGATAGAAGTATCAACACTTATAATATGATGTTCAGGGTATTTTGTAATTAAAGTTTTGATGAATTTAAAGTCTTCTTTTAAAGAAGAATACCAATTACCAGTTTGTGCTAAATTCCCTATGATGTCAATATTCAGATAGCATTTTGGTAAGTTAAGCTGAATTAAATCTTCAGCCATTTGAGTATTTAATAACTTAAATTTAAACTGAAGCACTATAGCGTCAGTGTCAATATTTAGCAGTAACTCTTGAATATTTAATTCAGTATTTATTTCAAATACAATGGCCTCTGCGCCTTTATTAATAGCTTCAAGGGCATTTTTATTCCCTTCACTTGTTGATGTAACCTTTATTAATTGCGCAATACTCCAATTGTTTTTTGAAATATCTGGAGTAATAATATTAGCGTCTTTATGGTAAAAAGGTTTTACGGTGATACCTTCATTTGTTTTCCATAGCAGCGTATCATTATAATCAGCGCCTTTTAGATCAACTTGAATTTGTTGTTTCCAAGCGTTTGAAGATACTTCTTCAAATTCTTTAAATAAGAAGTTACTCATGAGTATTCGCTTTAGTGGGTTTGTTATCGTATTCAATAATATAGATCTCCTCGTTATCTTTTTTCATGTAATATTCTTCACGAGCAAAGTTTTCAAGATTGTCGTCATTCTTAAGTTTATGAATATCTCTCCTGTCCTTTTCTATTTCTAATTGATATAACTCAATTTCTACTTCTTTTTCGTTAATAACGGTATTTAGCTCTCGGTGAAATAAATAAGAATTATCGTCAAAAAATAACATCCAAACCACAAAAGCAATAAAAACTGCAATATATGGATTGAGTACGTATTTGAAATACTTATGTTCTTTTAGGTTTTTTAGAAACATTCTTTTAAAATAAAGCTTAAAAATACAATTTCTTTAGGACAATTTTTCGTTAATAATAGTTTTTACAACATTAATTCCTACAGTGTTAAATTTGTTATTTGGAATGATAATATCAGCATACTCTTTTGTGCTTTCAATAAACTGCTGATGCATTGGTTTTAAAGTGTCTTGATAGCGATTTAATACTTCAGTTAAATCTCTACCTCGTTCAGTGATGTCACGTTTTACTCTTCTGATTAATCTTTCATCAGAATCTGCGTGAACATAAATTTTAATATCAAATAAATCTCTCAATTTAGGATTATTGAATATTAATATTCCTTCAACTATAATTACTTTTTTTGGACTTGTAGCAATTGTTTCATTTATCCTATTATGTTCAACAAAAGAATAGACTGGTTGTTGAATAATATTCCCTTCTTTTAATTCCTTTAATTGCGCTATTAATAACTCAAAGTCAATAGATTTAGGGTGGTCAAAGTTAATCTGAGTTCGCTCTTCAAAAGATAACTCAGAGGTATCCTTGTAATAAGAATCTTGAGAGATGACTGAGATATCATTTTCAGAAATCTCATTTAATATTTGCTTCACTACAGTGGTTTTTCCACTACCAGTTCCGCCAGTAATACCTATGATTAGCATGTGTTATTTTTTGTTGCAAAAGTAAGTTATATTTTTACTAAAGTCAAAACTAAAAAAAAAGAGAAATAAGAGCTTGTTATATGGATAAATTAGTAGTACATTTGCAGTCGTTAATTTCGGGGTGTAGCGTAGCCCGGTCATCGCGCCTCGTTTGGGACGAGGAGGTCGCAGGTTCGAATCCTGCCACCCCGACTGAAATTAATTCAATACATATCAAAACCTTGTTAATCCTATGATTAACAAGGTTTTGTAGTTTTAGGACTATCATAAGAATTGATAGTATTTGATATAAAACGTTAGCTATTCGGTTAACACTTTTGATTTCCAAGAGTGTTTGAGGAAACTTGTTAGCCCTTGTTATTGTTGCGTTTTATAGTTTTTATAGGTGATTTGACTACCGTCTGATACTGATTATTCATAATCTGTTAACGCAAAAAGGACGAGTCTATGAAAACTACAAGCACATTTAGTATTTTATTTTGGTTGAATTCAGCTAGAATGAAGAATGAAAAAGGATTAATTTATGCACGTATTACAGTCAATGGAATACGAGCGGTAATTAGTGTAAAAAGAAAGATAGTTATTGCCGACTGGGATTCTGCCAAAAACAGGGCAAGAGGTACTAAGCAAGAAGCTAGGTTATTGAACCGTTACCTTGATCAGGTATATAGTGGTTTGTTTGAAAGCTATCAGGAGCTGAGGATGGAAAACAAGCTCATCACTGCCCAGGCCGTAAAATCAAGATATTTAGGAGAGGATCAACAACATCAATCGTTACTCACTTTAGTAGAATACCACAATACACAAATGACAGAAACTCTACGTTGGGGTACTCTGAAGAACTATTTCACTACGCAACGATATATAAAGGAGTTTATTGAAAGTCATTTTAAAACATCAGATATTTATTTACATCAGTTATCCTATAAGTTTATAATTGACTTTGAGCGATTTTTAAGAAAGTATGTACCTAAAACTCATCATAAACAAATGGGTAATAATACGGTGATGAAGCATATTGAACGTTTGCGTAAAATTATAAGTCTAGGACATAGAATTGAATGGATTGATAAAGATCCGTTTATTCAGTACAAAGCGAAATACGATAAAGTAGAAAGAGGGTTTCTAACAAAGTTTGAATTACAGTGTCTTGAAGAGAAGAAATTTGATACAGACCGCTTACAAGTAGTTAAAGATTTATTTGTATTTAGTTGTTATACAGGGTTGTCTTATATTGATATGATGATGCTTACAAAGTTAAACTTGGTTAGAGGTATGGATGGTGAGTATTGGATAAATACAATTAGACAAAAAACAAGCACAACTGTTAAGATCCCAATTTTAGAAAAAGCAGCAAAGCTGTTGTTTAAATATAAAAAGCATCCAAGAGCTCTAGAGAATGGAACATTATTTCCTATAATATCTAATCAAAAGATGAATGCGTATTTAAAAGAAATTGCAGAGATATGCGAAATTGAAAAAAATATGACGTTTCATATGGCCAGACATACATTTGCGACTACGGTAACATTAACAAATGGGGTTCCTATAGAAACAGTCTCAAAATTATTAGGGCATTCAAAGATAACAACAACTCAAATTTATGCTAAAATTATCGAACGTAAAGTAGGTGATGATATGAAAAAGTTAAGTGACTATTTCGCTGAAGAAG
The DNA here is from genome assembly GCA_034110725.1 of Flavobacteriaceae bacterium. Lineage (GTDB taxonomy): Bacteria > Bacteroidota > Bacteroidia > Flavobacteriales > Flavobacteriaceae. The sequence continues at coordinate 3,665 of JAWUYQ010000003.1, read as the reverse complement.
AAAAGAAAAATAAAGATAAAGAGACTGGTTCATAGTTAGTTAATAAGACTTAAAAAGTATTGAATCACAATATTTTAAATAAGTTTTCGTTCTGTTTGTACTGACTTAACCAATGACTTATTTATGAATACTTCGTTTTACGATGAAGCACTAATTAGATTATTGAATAGCTTACAAGCTTTAGAGGGAGAAAGAGATGATGTCGTTAAAAAAAGCGAACTAGCTATTCAAGAGTGCTTAAAAATTAGAGATGAAATCAAATTTCATTTTAAAGAGAATCAGCCAAAAAACCAAGAAGAGGAAATATACTTCTTTAAACATGTCAAGCCACTTTTTGTAAAAAAGCTAGTCTATTATCTAAAAGTATATTATTTAGAGACTAGTCTTCTATTAGGTTGTGAGGATACTAAAAAATCAGCGTATTGTTTAGAGCTCAAAAAAGTAAAGAGCTTCTTAAATCAGAATAGTATTTTTTATACATACTATAAAACTAATTCTACACATTTAGATTATAAATACTTTGTTAGGGGGAATCAAGATATCAAATTACAGTTAAGTACGAATGCTTTTGAGTTCGATCCAGAATTTTCAACAGGGAATGATTTTTTAATAGCTAAAATAAAAGCATCTGAAAAACTTCAGATGTATCTAGAAAATAAATTATCTCCAAATACATGTAGTCTAAATGATGAATTACCGTTAAACCAGATTAGTGAAAATTTCAAGTGGACTGGTAGTAAGGTTGCATTGATAGAATTAATTTATGCGTTACATGCTGAAGGGGTTATTAATAATGGGGAGGCAGAGATAAAAGAGATTGCCAAACTAGTAGAAAACATCTTCAATGTCAACTTAGGAAATTATTACCGTTCGTATTTAGAAATCAGAACGCGTAAAACAGGTAGAACTAAATTCTTAGACAAATTAAAAGCGCAATTAATCACTAAAATGGAGGCTTCCGACGAAGAAGACTAAAATACCCAAGTTGAGTTCAACTTGGGTAAATGGGTTTCTAACTTGGGTAAATTTGGGTCACTTCAAAAAATCATATTATTTGGTTGGTTTTAAGGAGGGTATCGTTGTTGTCTGTTGGTAAATTACTATAAAATCCTACAAATAAAATGTCATAAAAAATTACCCAAGTTGGTGCCAACTTGTGAATAGAATATCTCAGACTGTTGCAACTTTGACAAACGGAAGTCAAATCACCGCAAAGAAGCTGTTTTGATCTTGACAGATTTAACAGCTTCTTTTTTATTCATCTATTTATAACCAAAACCTATTAACCAATGGCAGCAAACATCATTACCACAGAAGACTTAATGGAATTCAAAATCGAACTCTTATCAAACATCAAAGAAATTTTAAATACCAAAACAGGTATGAAAATGAAAAAATGGATGAAATCTCCAGCAGTCCGAGAGCTACTAAGTATTTCTCCTGGAACATTACAAAACTTACGCATCAATGGCACATTACCATACACTAAAGTTGGCGGTGTTATCTACTACGATTATGAAGAAATTGTAGCGGTCTTCGAGCAAAATAGAATCCATAATAAATTTTAATCAATGTGTTAAAACACCCTAGGGTGTGGAAGGCGAATGTCAATTACTTGAAGGTGCTTTAGAATGTATTTTGAAATTTTTCAAGAACTAGTTGTAAAAATACGCCATAGAATATGGCAGGCGAGTGTCAATGATTTGAAAATACCGCAAAAAGAAATACTGTTTGACTCCCGCGAAGGCGGGGGGAGTTTATTTCTTTTAGGTATTAAAAATCAAATTGACCACCGAATATTCAAGGCTTGATTTTTTGTTTCGTTTTGTATCAAGACAACTGCGTAGCACATCACGATCACCTTTGAAAAACAATAAGAATCAAGTGAGTAAAATGAAAAGAACATTTTAATACAACGAGGTCCGTTCACTTATCACTATTGCTTTCTATAAAGAAGCTGAGGTAAAGTCGATAAAAATAAAAATGAATAATGGAACAAACCAATTACATCAAACACCTCAACAATGCATTCCTAAAAATAGAACAAGATAACAGACTGAATCCTTCTCATGTCAGCCTTTATATGGCGCTATTTAAATTATGGAATAGTAACCGATTTGTTGAGGTGTTTTACATTTATCGTGATGAGGTTATGAAGTTTTCTAAAATAGGATCTAAATCAACCTATCATAAGTGTATAAAGGACTTAAGTACTTGGAATTACATCATTTATCTACCATCTCATAATCCGTATAAAGGGAGTCAAGTTAAGTTGACCAATTTTGGGACTAGCTCTGGACAAGTTGTGTACCCGCACCGTACCAATATCGAGACAAGTACTGGACAAGCACTGGTATCTAATATAAACATAAATAAACATATAATAAACAAATATAAAGGGGCGCAACCTCAAAATGAAAATGAAGTTATCGATTTTTTTAAAAAAGAAAATAATTCAAAAAGAGAAGCTCAAATGTTCTTCAATCATTACGAGGGAATTGATTGGAAGATTTCTGGAAAATCAAAAATCACTAATTGGAAAGCAACTGCGCGAAAATGGATGTTAAAAGCTGAAGAAATTAAAAAAGTACAGAAAACAAATAAAGCTCTCAGCCATAATCAGGACAACCTAAAAGTTGCAAAAGATAAAAATTACAGCGAACCGCTTTAACCGCCATAGAATATGGCAGACAAACATAAAAAAAAACACAAGGTGGCTATCAGAAATAATGAGCGAAGAATCGGAATTGCGATGCGTAGCATAACGCATGAAGATTTGAAAGCGAATGGTACGCAGTAATTTCCTAATTAGAGAATTGATTTTTTGTTTCGTTTTGCATCAAGGCAAAATGAAAAGAACATTGTAAGTATTACAAAATCTTAAGTGAAAAGAATAAAAAAACCATATGAACCAATCATCACCACATCTCATCACATAACAAGAAGTCCAATACTAAACTAGGAGTATTATAACCGCCCTAGAATATGGCAGGCGAGTGTCAATGATTTGAAAATGGCGTAAAAAGAAATACTGTTTGACTCCCGAGAAAGCGGGAGGAGTTTTATTTCTTTTAGGTATTAAAAATCTAATTGACCGCCGAATATTCAAGGCTTGACTTTTTTGGTTCGTTTTTGTGTCAAGACAAAAATGAACAGAACATTGATAAAACTTCTAAAGTTAAAAATACCATTATGAACCAATCATCACCACACCTCATCACAGAACAAGGAGTTCAATACCAAATAGGAACACTAAAGTCCGACCACATACACTACAATTTCAATCAAATATTAATTTACTTGGAAGCAAAAGGAAAATTACTCTTCGGTAAAAACTTCAAAATTTGTGACGACGATATGCAAATTTTGTACAAGCTGAGTGTCTACTTCATCAAAGATGAAGCAAGTTGTGAAAAGTTTGGAATCGACCTCAACAAAGGGATTTTGTTGTCTGGGCCAGTAGGTTGTGGAAAAACCAGTTTAATGAAATTACTCCGGAATATTGTGCCTCACTTCAGGCCCTATGAAGTTATCCCAACACGTAACATCACTTTTGGGTTTAATAACATTGGTTTCAAAACGATTGAGGAGTTCGGTAGTAACAAATTCTTTTGCTTTGATGATTTAGGAGTAGAGCCAATCGGTAGGCACTTTGGAAAGGATTG
>JAWUYQ010000002.1:0-13952 GCA_034110725.1 Flavobacteriaceae bacterium | reverse complement strand
TAAATTTAAACCAAGATATCGTAAACGTTAATGGTGGCGCAATTGCCTTAGGTCATCCATTAGGATGTACAGGAGCAAAATTATCAGTTCAATTATTTGATGAAATGCGCAAGCGTAATATGTCAGGTAAATATGGTATGGTAACAATGTGCGTAGGTACTGGTCAAGGTGCTGCAGGAATATTTGAATTTTTAAAATAATCAATCAAAAAACAATCATGGAAGAAAAAGATATATTAAGAGGTGGACAATTTTTAGTAAAGGAAACAAACTGTGAAGATGTTTTTACTCCTGAAGATTTTACTGAAGAACAACGAATGATGAAGGAAGCTGTCATGGAATTTAATGACCGTGAAATTATCCCTCATAAAGCACGATTTGAAAATAAGGACTATGCACTAACCGAAGAGGTTATGCGTAAAGCTGGTGAACTTGGTTTTTTAGGAGTTGCAGTACCTGAAGCTTACGGTGGAATGGGAATGGGATTTGTATCAACTATGCTAACTTGTGACTACATATCTAGTGGAACTGGATCTTTCAGTACAGCTTTTGGAGCTCATACAGGAATTGGAACTATGCCAATAACACTTTACGGAACTGAAGAACAAAAGAAAAAATACGTTCCTAGATTAGCTTCTGGTGAATGGTTTGGATCATACTGTTTAACAGAACCTGGTGCTGGATCGGATGCCAACTCTGGAAAGACTACTGCTACCCTATCTGACGATGGAAAGCATTACAAAATCAATGGTCAAAAAATGTGGATTTCAAATGCATGTTTCTGTAATTTGATGATTGTTTTTGCACGTATTGAAGATGATAAAAACATTACTGGTTTTATAGTTGAATATGATAAATCCAATCCTAATGGTGTTACTATGGGTGAAGAAGAACACAAATTAGGAATTAGAGCTTCTTCTACTCGTCAAGTCTTTTTTAGCGATACTGTTGTTCCTACAGAAAACATGTTATCGGAAAGAGGTAATGGATTTAAAATTGCCATGAATGCGTTAAATATTGGTAGGATTAAATTAGCAGCAGCTTGTTTAGACTCACAACGTAGAATTACTTCTTTATCTGTTAATTACGCAAACGAACGTAAGCAATTTAAAACACCTATTGCCGAGTTTGGAGCTATAAAATATAAGTTGGCAGAAATGGCAACAAATACTTATGTTGGTGAATCTGCTAGTTATAGGGCTGCAAAGAATATTTAAGACAGAATAGCAATTAGCGAAGCCGCTGGTAATACACATCAAGAAGCTGAATTGAAGGGTGTTGAAGAATACGCTATTTAATGTTCTATTTTAAAAGTTGCAGTTTCTGAAGATGTACAAAATTGTGCCGATGAAGGAATTCAAATTTATGGAGGAATGGGATTCTCTGAAGAGACTCCTATGGAATCTGCTTGGAGAGATGCTCGTATTGCACGTATCTATGAAGGTACTAACGAAATCAATAGGATGCTTTCAGTAGGTATGTTAATCAAAAAAGCCATGAAAGGTCATATTGACTTATTAGCTCCAGCCATGGCTGTTGCTGATGAATTAACAGGCATACCATCTTTTGAAACACCTGATTATTCTGAGTTGTTTGCTGAAGAGAAAGCCATTATTGCCAAACTAAAAAAAGTGTTCTTAATGGTTGCTGGTGCTGCAATACAAAAATATGGACCTGATTTAGAAAGCCATCAGCAACTACTAACTGCCGCTTCAAATATTCTAATTGAAACATATATGGCAGAATCTGCTATTTTAAGAACTGAGAAAAATGCAAAAAGGGACGGGAGAGATTCTCAGAGTAATCAAATAGCTATGTCACAATTGTATTTATATAATGCTGTTGATATCATTACAAAAAATGCAAAAGAAGGAATTGTATCTTTCGCTGAAGGTGATGAGCAAAAAATGATGCTTATGGGACTTAAACGCTTTACTAAATACGCAAATATGCCTAACGTAGTAGCATTGAGAACTCAAATAGCAGATAAATTGAATGAAGAAAACAAATATTGTTTCTAAATGAAGTCTAAATAATAATTACCTAATAACTTGTAAATTAGGCAACTATTACTTATCTTTATAAAACATAAATGGGAGAGTAGATTTTGTCAAGAAGAATTATTTTTTTGATAAAAGTAGTTAGAAGAATAAATATGTATCCCATTAACTTCGTGGCTAATTAAAAAGGCTTTTGAGCTAATTACGGCATCACTTTATTAAGTCATGTTTTAAAAAAAGTTAATTAGAGTACGATAGTTGAAAATCCGTATCAAATTTTATAATTGATACGGATTTTTTTATACCATCTATTATACCTCTCCTAAATATACCCAATGGTTATTTTCTTTGACAAATTTAGAATCCTCATGAATTAGTTCAGCTTTCCCATTCTCTTCAAAATGAGCTTTAAATTCAACTGTCCCTTCAAAATCTGAAACACATCCTTCTGAACTATTTAACACTTCTAAACCTAGCCATTTAACTGATTTAGTCCAATTTAAAATTTCATTTTCCTCTTTAACGGGTCTAGTTGATGAATGATGGCTACTCATTAAATACTCAATATTAGCAAAAACGTATGCTGAATAACGAGAACGCATTAATTGTTCGGCAGTTATAACTGCTTCTATATTACTATGAACTAAAGCACAACAATCACCATAAGGTTTTTTACTCATACATGGGCAAACTTCCTTGTGTAAATTACTTTTCAATATTAAGGCTTTTAAACGCTGTTTATTCAACAATTTTTCTTCTCTAAGCTTATTCTTTTTCTGGTTTAAGAGCCTGGTATGCTTAGCTTTATTATTACCGTTTTTAATTTTCCCTTGTTTTGACATTCTGCAAATAATATTAAGATGTGAAACCAAATTCCACAATCTGGACAAATTTAACATTTTAAGAAATAACTCCTATTCCTTTATGAATTAAAGTACCTTTGTTGCTATGGAAAGAGTCATAAAAAGTCAAAAAGAAATACTTCAGAAATTAGGGATTGAAAAATTAAACCCTATGCAAGAAGAAGCAAAATTAGCAATCTCTTCCTATGGAGATGTTGTTATCCTATCCCCTACTGGATCAGGAAAAACATTATCTTTCCTTTTACCAATAATTACCGAATTAGATCCTAATTGTACTAATGTACAAACATTAATTATAACTCCATCTAGAGAACTTGCTATACAAATTGAGCAAGTAACTAAAGAACTTGGTAGTGGGTATAAAACAAATGTTGTCTATGGAGGAAGACATTTTTCAAAAGATAAGATTGACCTAAAACATACTCCTACAATACTTATTGGGACTCCTGGTAGAATTGCAGATCACTTAAGAAGAGAAACATTTTCTACTAAAGATATAAAAACTATCATTTTAGATGAATTTGATAAATCGTTAGAAATTGGTTTCGAATCAGAAATGAGAGAAATCATTGATGCTCTCCCAAATATTGAAAAAAGAATATTAACCTCAGCGACTCAAGAAGTAGCTATCCCAAGATTTGTTGGATTAACAAACCCACTTACTGTTAATTACCTTGACGAAGGTGTCGCTAAACTTGAGGTGCAAACCATACTTTCATCTACTAAAGATAAACTGGAAGCTATAATTACATTACTGAATCATTTAGGTAATAAACCCGGTATTATTTTTTGTAATTACAAAGACTCCATACAGAGAATTAGCGACTATTTAAATGATCATGATATTGCTCATGGATGTTTTTATGGTGGATTAGAACAGAAAGATAGAGAAAGAGCTTTGATAAAATTTAGAAACGGTACTCATCAATTACTTATAGCAACTGATTTGGCAGCTAGAGGAATTGATGTTCCTGAAATTAAATTTATCATACATTATCACTTGCCTTTAAAAGCCCAAGAATTCACACATCGAAACGGTAGAACCGCGAGAATGAATAGTGAAGGAACCGCATATATTTTACAATGGGAAAAAGAAGATACGCCTGATTTTATTCAAGCATTAAATACCGATAGTTTTATAGCAAATGAACTAACTCAATACAACCAACCAACAGCTGATAAATGGGAAACCATTTTTATCTCTGGAGGTCGAAAAGATAAAATATCGAAGGGTGATATTGCTGGTTTATTTTGTAAACAAGGAAAATTAACTAGAGATGAATTAGGTATGATAGAAATAAAACCTGACTGTGCCTTTGTAGCTGTAAAAGCCTCTAAAACAGAACAACTAATCAGCTTAACTAACAACAGTAGACTTAAAAAGAAAAAGGTACGTGTTTCAATTATTTAAACGATAAAAAACTATATTCGTGGTACTAACAAATAAAATATTTTAAAATGACGAAACAAATTACACTTACTCTAGCTTTAATATTTGGAATGTTTTCATTCGGGCAAAAAATGAAAGTACAAAAAGGGGACTTTTCTTTTATTAAAGGTCAAAAAGAAATTAATGTAGAATTTGTCTATGATAATCTAACAATTAACAAAGATAAATTAACTGACGAAGAATATATTAAGGAAAAATCTGCTAAACTAGAAGAAAAATCTCGAGGAAAAGGGACAGCTTGGGCCAAAAAATGGGTTGCTAGTAGAGATTTAGTTTTTGCTCCAAAATTTTTAGAACTGATGAACAAGTACGTTAATAAAAAATCTGATAGAAATTATTTTGCTGAAGATCTTACAGATGCAAAATATACTCTATTAGTTGAAGCCGTATGGATATACCCAGGTTATAATGTTGGAATAATGAAAAAAGGAGCTAAACTTTCGACTAAGTTAACATTTGTAGAAACTGCAAATAGAGATAATATTCTATTAGAAATTACTGGGAAAAATGCCCCTGGAGATAAATACGGAGGGAGTTTTAGTAATGTAGATCGTATTGGTGAATCTTATGCTAAAACTGGAAAAACATTAGCAGGAATGATCTTAAAAAAAGCTTACTAAATAAGTATTTTATAAATATAAAAAAGAGCGAATATATTTTATTCGCTCTTTTTTTATGCTCTAAATTAACACGTATATTAGTATCTTTATAAAATGACGAAACAAGAGGTAACTGACTTATTAGAAAAAAACAAGAAAAGCTTACTGAAAGAAATTGAAGAGAGTAAGGAGTTAGTATTATTACTTAAAGAATCAACAAATCGAAAACTAAATGACGAAGAAAAACACAAGGTTAAAGAGCAACTTTTAGATATTTGTAAAAGTATCCCTGCATTTGCTATTTTTATGCTTCCTGGAGGTGCTTTATTACTTCCGTTACTTATTAAGTTTATTCCAAATTTATTACCAAGTGCTTTTAGAGAGTAGGTAGAAAACTATGAGTACTCAATTACTGATTCAATTTAAAAACAGAAATGAAATATTGCTACTCATCCAATATTTAATCAACAAACTGATTAACTGTCAAATAATTCTCTTAACAATCAAACAAAGACTTGATAATCGTTTCGAACTTCAAAACTAAAAATCAAACTTGTAAGTTATTCCTCCTAGTATTTGCAACTGTTGCAAAGGGTAACTTTGCCATTTTTCATAGCCTTGACTTGCAATATTATTAGCTTTTAAAAATGCGGTGAAACGGTTTGTAATTTGATATCCAACATGAGCATTGACATCAAAATAACCATCCAAAGTTATGATTTCAGAACCAACTAAAGCTGTAGTACTATTTAGGTTATCCATACGCTCTCCTACATAAAACAGGTTCATTCCACCAATCCATTTTTCGTTAAATTTGAAATCTCCCAATATTGAAGCTTTCAACTGTGGTAAATTCCAGGCTTGAAGAGCTTTGTCTGTAGAAAAGTTTGAATACTCTCCACTTAAACCTACTGAATAGTTTTTTGATACTTGAACTGAAAGTATTCCCTGAACTTTTAATGTATTTACATCATCATATAGCACACCAAACGTATTTGCTTTATTAAAATTCTCCGTTTCTAAATCAACATCATTTACTGGATTCATTACATATAAGGCTTTGTTTTGTTCATTTAAATAAGACCCTTTTATGGTATAATTAATCTTACTAGATAATTTCCCTTCAAAACCAAGAAAAGCATCAAACTGATTATGCGTTGGTGTTATTCCCAACATTGGAGCTAAGTATTTATTTTGTTGCACAAACTTCTCATATGAATTTTGATGCAAACCACCATCTACTCCAGCAAAAGCAATTACAACATCATCAACTAAATTATAGGATGCATTTATTTTAGGATAAACATAAAAATCTGATTCGCTATTTTCACTATCCAATCCAAATACTAACTCTGCTCCTAAATTTACAACCAAATCATCTTGAGTATATTTATATGAAGGATGTAACGCTGTTTTCAAATAAGAATATTTTAGCCCTGGAGTAGCTACCTTAAACTCCCCTCCAACATAATCAATTGTCGAATTAAGGTTTACATTATAATCTAATATTTCAAATTCAAACTCTGGAGCTATAACAATGCTATTTTCTGAAGCCTCATAGGTATCCCAGAACCTACTGTATTTTATAGCGCCACCTTTAAAAAAGGAATCATCTACTTGTAAGTTACCATTCATTCCTCCAGTAAAATATGTGTGAGAAGCATCAATATTTGAACGTTGTAAATCAGTTAAACTATACGAGGTTCCATACCAATTATATTGCTGATGTTTAAACAGTCCTTCTATTTGATATGATAAACCTTTATCTCTTTTAGAATAAGTTAAACTTAAATCAGTGTCATAAAACTTATCATCTAATTGCACTTCTTTTATTTCTCCTTGAGCTGAGTGATGGTTTAATCCTACAGTGAAATTATCGGTACTATTAATCGGAAGCGTTGCATAGAACTCAGCTAAAACATTTAAATAATTCCCGATTGCTAATGAAGCGTAATTATTATATAACTTTTTAGGAGCTTGCTTTTCAACTACTGCAGCTTTCCCTTTAGATGGTGTAAATGAAGATGCTACAGGTATCGAAAAAATTGTATATGACAGTAACTTCCTCTTCAAGTCAATATCATCTATTATTACCGGGACTTCTTTTACCTTAAATGCGTCTGAAACTGTTGGCGTATATGGCTTTACTACATTAATTACCTCAGTACCTATATTATCTTCCTCCTCTTGTGAGAATGAAAATTGAACTGAAAAAATTAGGACTAATATGTATAACGTGTATTTTGACATCTTTTATTTTTTTTAATAGTTCTACCCTATTTCTATAGATAGAAATGAATCAGCTTTATAATTTTAGGCTATTCTCAAAAAGAAAAAATCACCTGTAAGTTAGTTCCCGTCAATATCATTTTCTTGATCCATATCTTCTTCTATTGGATCGACATTAATAGAAGAATTTCTTTTTGCTTCTTCCGTTTTAATTCTTTGCAGCTCTGATTTTGCTTCCTCAACAACATCTTCATATTGAGTGAAATTCTCAATTACTTTTTCTAATATAAAAGTAGCTTGATAAGAATCTTCTAATTCATAAAAGTTTTTAGCCATTAACACTAATCCTTTTGCTGCAAAATATTTGTACCCAGAATAATCTCTCGTCAAACTTTGTATTTTCGTATTAGATGCAGAATAATCCTTTTCTTTATTTGTGAAATAAGCATCGTAATACAATGCCTCAGCAGCTAAAGAGCCCTTGGCAATCTCTTGTACTTTTCCATAAGCAATTTTAGCCTTACTTTCATCGCCAGTTTGTATTGCTGATCTTGCTATTATAACTTGAGCATCACTTTTTATAGCATCTTCTATTTTTACATTTTGCAATACTTTTTCAGCATATGCAACCGCATCTTGATAATTACCCAATTCATAATTTGATTTCATTAAATTAGATTGTGCAAAAATTTTATTCTGCGGAAAATCAGCCTCTTTTTCTAATCTCATTAAAATCAACTTTGCTTCTTGCCAATTTTTATCTTCAAGATACACTTGTGATAATCTAGCCAATGCTTGTTCAGTAAAAACATTACGTTCCTTTTCAATCACATATATATAATGAGGAATTGTAGCCGATTTCTCTTCAATTTTAAAGTGTAATTGACCTAAATAAAAATGTGCTTTAATAGTATTGATCCCATTTGGAAAGCTAGACAAGTACCCTGTAAAGCTTTTAATTGCTTTTTTAACATTATTCTCTAAAAACTGTTTTTCAGCAGCTTCATAAGTTGTATTATCTAAATCTGCATCGGAAACCTCAACAAAACTTAAACCCTTTACCCAAGTTACATATTCATCAACTCTATCTAAATCTACATATATTAAACGAGCTGTTGCTACAGCCTGATTAGCTTCTGAAGATCCTGGGTAATTTGCTACCACTTGCTTAAACTTATTTAAAGCTTGCTCATTAGCATTATTGTTATAATGGACTAATCCTTGTTTCAATAAACACCTTGAAGCATATGAACTTTTTGGATACTCATATAATAATTGATTAAATGTTTTAATTGCTAATGATGTGTCATTTATTAAAACGAATGTGTTTCCTAATTCAAATAATGCATCATCTGTATATTGAGAGTTTGGGTAATCTGCAAGAAACAGTTTCAAATCTGTTATTTTTTCTGCGCTTTTTCCAACAAAACCATAGGATATTGCTTTTTGGAAATGCGCATAATCGGAATCAACTCCATTTTTTTTCTTCACTTCATTATAAGCTTCCATTGCTTTCCAGTAGTCCATAGTTACAAAGTAACCATCTCCTAAACGCAAGTATGAATCTATTAACCTCAACTCATCTGTTTTATTCTCTTCAATAAAACTTGAGAAATACGGTATTGACTGTTGGTATTCTTTTTGTTTAAAATATCCATATCCTAGCTGATAATTTAAGTTTTTAACCTCAGCATACTGTACGATACTATCGTTTAAAGCAAACTCTTTATAACCAACTACTGCTTCTTGATAATTACCTAATAAATAATCACATTCTGCTTTCCAAAACTGCGCTCTAGCGGTATATGTCTGAGTTCTTGGTTCTTTTAACGATTTATCTAAATGTACTTCAGCATCAGTAAATAATCCTTCATTAAACAACTCTATTGCTCTGTAAAAAGCCACTTTCTGAAATGCTGTTTTATAATTTAAACCACTTTTATTATCTAATAAAACTAAAGCTTCTTTATAATTTTTTGAAGTAATATATGAGTCTATTAATAAATTTTCAATTTCAATTTTCTCTGATGAACTTGGGTATGAACTGATATAGTTTGATAATACTTCTGGCACAGATTGATATGGATTTCCTACCTCATAGCTCAACTTTGCATAATTTAACGCAGCATCTGCTTTCATTTTTGAATCAAAATCCATTTCTGATGCATTTTTAAATGCATTTAACGCCTCGTTTTTCTTATTAATTTTTAAATAACATTCCGCTAAATGATAATATGCATTTTGAGCAACTGAATTTTCTCCATCAATAATTTTATTGAATTCAGAAATTGCAGCTTGAAATTCATTACGTTTATAATATACATATCCCAATTGATAATGGTCCGTATTGGTCCATTTCCCTTTTCTTCCTTTATATTCTTTTAAATAAGATAACGCTTTGTCATACTTTTTTAAGTTAAAAAAACTCTCGCCAATAATTTTATTTAATTGTGAACGCTCCTCTTCATCCATTGCTAATGGCAAACGTTGACTCGCTAAATCAATAGCTTTATCAAAATTTCCTAGTTTAAAATTCATGTCGGCTTGAAAATAAGCCATCTTTTCTTGATATTTTTCTTGATCCTGTACTTGATCAAAATATGATGATGCCTCGTTATAATCATCTCCTTGATATGCTAAAAAACCTAAATAATATTTGGCTTGAGCACCATATAATTCTGAGTCTTCACTTTTATTAAAATATTTTTTTGATTTCTTTTTTTGATTTGTGTGAAATAACGAATATCCTTTCTTAAAGAAATAGTGTTCTTTTTCTTTTCCCCTCAGGTTTCCTTCATCTACTCTGTCATACCATTTTAATGCATAAGCATACTTACTATTTCTAAAATAATAATCACCCACATCATTAAAAGCTGCGTTACGTTTGTTACTTGTTGGATAATCTTCAACAAAGCGCTCCATTAATTCATCGGCGTTTCGCTGATTTAACCTCACGGCACTATTGGCTATATAATATGCACAATTTCCTTTTACCTGAACATCATCAGTTGTATTTTTAATTTTCTCAAATAAAGTTTGAGAGACTAAATATTGTTCTGACTTATATAATGATAATGCTTTATTAAATGCTACATTATCATGTGTATATATTTTTGTTTGCTGCGCATTACTTTTTCCTATTATAAAAAACAGGAGTAACACCAATATAACATGTTGTTTTATCATAAAAATATCTTGAAAATTGTTGCTCAAAAAACGAGTATAAAAGTACTGTAAGCTATCATGAATAACGAACAAAAATGAAGATAATTATGTGAACTTCTTAAACTTTCTTTTAACTACTCCTGATAGCCAACATTAAAACCAAAAAAACATATATTTTACTTAAGAATAACTTTTATAACTTTTTGTCTTACTTTTACCCTATAAACTACTTTTTATGTCAACTACCGTTTTAGAATTAAAAAACGCATCTATTTTCCAAAAGGAAAACCTTGTTCTTTCTGATGTTAATTTAAAAATTAACAAAGGAGAATTTATTTATTTGATTGGAAAAACAGGTTCAGGTAAAAGTAGTTTTATGAAAACCTTATATGCTGATTTGCCTTTACAAAAAGGAGAAGGATCAATAGTTGGTCATGATCTTGCTTTATTAAAAGAAAAAGAAATTCCTTTTTTAAGAAGGAAATTGGGTATTGTATTTCAAGATTTTAAACTATTAGGTGATAGAACAATTTTTGAAAATTTAGAATTTGTTTTAAAAGCTACTGGCTGGAAAAACAAAAATGAAATGAAACTTAAAATTGAGGCTGTTTTAACTAAAGTTGGAATGGAATCAAAAGGTTTTAAACACCCTCATCAACTTTCTGGTGGAGAGCAACAACGCATTGCCATAGCTAGAGCTTTACTTAACGACCCCGAATTAATTTTAGCTGATGAACCTACCGGTAATCTTGACCCGCAAACGAGTATAGAAGTAATGGCTATTTTAAGAGAAATAAACCAAAATGGAAACACTATTTTAATGGCTACCCATGATTACGCTCTAATTTTAAAATACCCTTCTAAGACATTAAAGCTTCAGGATAATAAAATATTTGAAGTTGTACAGAAGAAAGGGATCTAAAACTATTCAAATATTTTTTGAAGTATTAATTTATTTTGGCTTACAAAATTTCTTAACACCAAGTTTCGCTCTTCAGACAAGTTATAATTCATCGAAATTAATGTATTAATCTTTTCCTTATATTTTAATAAATCATTTTCTACATCACATATTTTTTTTATTGATTCTTCATCAATCATATTCTCATTTATCAAACAAAACCTACTATTATATAAGGCATTTATTAGTTTCAATTTTGTTCCTGAATTTTGATATGAGAAAATTGTATTAATATGGGCATCTTTAAATAAAGACACTAAATGAATATTACTTCTTATTTTTTCGTGTATAATATTACTTGGTGTATTAGGAAATAACTTTTTAAACTCTTCCTCTTCAATATTAGAGGCTATTACCAATGAATAATCAATATCATTGAACATCTTAATCAACTTAGCAACGACTCTTTTGTTGTCCGAAATTCTTAAATCGCCTTGATACAATGCGTATTTACCTCTAACACCTAATTCAGTTGCTTTCGTGTTCTGATGAAAAACAGGTAGCAAGATTGTTTCTATATCATATGCCTTTTTAAAGTATAAATATTCATAGTTAGAAATTGGTAATACTACATTTATTTTTGGGAGTATTTTTCTTTCATATATTTTAAGCTTATAGCTTTCTATAACGAAAATTATTTTATTTAAAATGTTAGGATCACTTTTTGCTAACCCTTTATAATAATTATGTTCAATATTGTGTGCCCTTAGATACAGTTTCCTATTTTTGAAATCATCCTTTATTAACGGTAATGTAGTATGTAAACCTTCAAATAATATTGGATAATCATCCTTTTTTAAATTATTAATTATTGCCTTATCAAAACGAGATACTACAACAAAAGGTGATAATAAGAAGTGTTTGTACCATTGTTTTTTACGTTTATAAGAATAAACCTTTATACACAACTCATTTAACTTTTTGTTTGTAATTAAATCTGTTGTATAAACATGTAGTATTATTTGGTAACCAAGCTCTTTAAAGCATTTTAATTTATAAAAAACATCTATTACACCTCCATAATTTGGGGGATATGGAGCATCAAACGAAACAATATGTAATATTTTGTTTTTCATGTAAGCTAAAATAGGTAATTTTAGCATTTAATTATCAAAAAAACAAAATGCCTTTTTTCTCAATAATCATTCCTTTATACAATAAAGGAGCTCATATTATCAGTACTTTAGAAAGTGTTAATAATCAGTCTTATACGGATTATGAAATAATACTTATAAATGATGGTTCTACCGATAATGGGATGCAAAAAGTAAATACTTTAAAAAACCCTAAATTAAAAATATATAATCGCACAAACCAAGGTGTTTCGCAGGCTCGAAATTTTGCTATGCAAGAAGCCTCTGGTCGTTATCTTGCTTTTTTAGATGCAGATGATCTTTGGCATGAGCACCACTTAAAAGATTTACATAAATTAATACAGTCCTATCCAAATTGCGGGCTCTATGCTACTAATTATATTTTTGATTATGGTAATGATTTTATGGTAAAACCATACTTCCCTACTTTACCAAAAGAAAGCAACTGGTCGGGTGTTATATCAGATTATTTTTTAGCCAGCTTAAAATATAGGATTGCCTGGACATCAGCCATTGCAATACCAAGAGACACTTTAAATACTATCGGTTTTTTTGATGAGAGCATCACCTTAGGAGCAGGAGAAGATACAGATTATTGGACTCGAATTGCATTAGAAAACTTCGTTGCTTTTACAAAAAATATTTCTGTAACCTATAATATTTCTGCTAATAACAGAATATCGAACATTTCTACGAAGAAACGTAAATTTATGAAATTAGATAAATTTTATGAAGAAGAAAAAACAAATCTATCACTTAAGAAATTTAATGATATGTGTCGTGCTGAATTAGCGATAAAACATAAAATCATTGGAGACTCTGACCAATATAATTTTTATATAGCAAATCTTAACCTGAACAATATAGGCTGGAAAAAAAGATTATTAATCAATTTTCCTGGGGCAACACTAAGGTTTTTATGGAAGTTTAAACAATGGCTAAAAGCTAATAAAATTGATATTCATAGCTAAACTATATTTCTAAAATACAAACTTAAAATTCTATAAATTTTTTATAATCCCTAATATAATCTTCTTCTAAAAACACATCAGAAGAAATAACTAAACAAACACTACCAGCTGAAAAATTGTTTAATTCACGCCAAATCCCCTCTACAATTAACAAACCACAATCTGG
Source organism: Flavobacteriaceae bacterium (assembly GCA_034110725.1). GTDB lineage: Bacteria > Bacteroidota > Bacteroidia > Flavobacteriales > Flavobacteriaceae. The sequence goes on along the minus strand of JAWUYQ010000002.1, from coordinate 455 downwards.
CTTGTTTAATGATACTACTTTCTTGCTCTTTCCATCATCAAGCAATACATCAAAACTACCACTCAATGCTATTAAAAACTCTTTTTGCTCAATATGTGAATGACCTCCTCTGGATGAACCACTTGGTACATCATACAAATAATACACTCGTTTCATATCAAAAGGAATCACCTCTTTTTCTATAACCGATAAATTACCTCTTGGGTCTTTAATTTTTGGTATTCCTATAATTCTAACATCATTTATTGTTTTCATTTTCTATATTTTTTATGACGTTATTTTAAAACATTTATCCATTGTTTTGAAATTGAATCTTCATTAAACTTCAAAATACTTTCTATTGTGTTGGCTTTACAAAAATCGTATAACTTATCGTCTAACACAAATAAATTCATTGCATTTGTTAACGATTCAACATTATTGTTTTCGACAAGTAAACCATTAATTTTATCCTT
>JAWUYQ010000001.1:0-11312 GCA_034110725.1 Flavobacteriaceae bacterium | reverse complement strand
ACGGGACCTGCTCCGATTATAAGTATATCTGTATGTATCATTTTATTCTGTTATTAAACTTTTTGTTAATTGATTTAAGTGGGCAACCTTTTCTTTGAAACTTACTTTTAATGTTTGCCTATAAGTATTTAAATTTTCTGCTAATGAATTAATATCATCAGGGATTACTTCTTCAAATAATTGACGTAATCGTTTAGCCATTGTAGGCGATTTTCCATTTGTTGAAATAGCAATTTTCACGTTCCCTTTAGTGACAATTCCTCCTAAATAGAAGTCACACAATTCTGGTGTGTCAGCAATATTTACTAGGATATTCCTGATTTTAGCCTCTTTTTGAATTGTTTTGTTTACTTCTCGATCATCTGTAGCACCTATTACGAGATGTTGATTTTGTAAATAAAAATAATGATACCCCTCATGTTTAATCTTTACGTGGTGTTTTTTAGCTAATGATAATAGCTCAGTATCAAATTCTTTAGCCAGTAACGTAACTTTTGCATTAGGACTAGATTTTAGTAAAAACCCTAATTTTTCTAATGCCACATTTCCACCTCCAACAATCAGTACATTTAATTGATGTACTTTTAAGAAGATAGGATATAATTCATTTTGTTGTTCTGCTATCATGACACTAATTCTTTTGTTATTACCTCACTTTTAACTTTTTCTAGTTGTGCTCTATGACTTATCACTTCTCCAAAAACAATAATTGCAGGATTTGAAAGTTCGTTTTCATAAACTACTTTTTCAATAGTATCAACCGTTCCAATTCCAACTTTTTCTCGAACTGTTGTTCCATCTTGAATAATAGCTACCGGTAATTGATTTTTACCTTCTGATTTAAATAGCTTTACAATCTCAGGAAGTTTAGCCATCCCCATTAATATCACTACAGTAGCATTAGACTTTGCTGCTAGTGCAATATCTTCTGATAATTTATGCTGCTTCGTAGTACCTGTAATTACCCAAAAACTTTCTGTGCTTCCACGTTTAGTTAATGGAATATTCTGATAAGCAGGTACAGCTAATGAAGAAGATATTCCTGGAACTACTGCTGTTTCTAAGCCAAAACTAGCTGCGTATTCCATTTCTTCAGCACCACGACCAAATATGAACGGATCGCCACCTTTTAAACGCACTACATGTCCATCCGATTTCGCTCTGGAAACGATTAACTCATTTATTTGTTCTTGTTGGTATTTATAACACCCACGTCGTTTACCTACAAATACTAATTCAGCATTTAGGTTAACGTAATCAAGTAATTCTTCATTTACTAAGGCGTCATACAAAACTACATCGGCACTTTTAAGTGCTTTTATAGCTTTTAATGTAATCAAATCTGGATCTCCTGGACCTGCACCAACTACAGTTAATTTTGGTTGCGCATGATTTTTTATTTCTGTTTTCATTGTATTCTCTTTTTAGTTGAAAGAATGATTGTCACCTCATCCTAACCTTCTCCTAATAGAAGAAGGGACTTAATCCCACTTAATGGGTTAGTTACTTTGTAATATTTGAGCAGCTCTAAATTCGTCTACTTTTTTATAAAATGCTTTTGCATCAGCCAAGTACTTTGTTGCAAACTCAACAGTTGGTTCATTTTCTTTTAATTGGGATACCAATTCATTAAATGTACCTGTTAGTTCAAAAGTTTTATTTGCTATAAAATGCTCGTCAAAAGATTTAATAATACCTGTTTGGGTATTTGTTTTAACTCCTTCTGAAGTTAATAAAGCCTTTGCTGTATTTACTAAAGCAGTATATGAATAGTAAATACTATCCGACCATTGCTTTTTAGCTAATGATTCTTCAGCACTTTCTAATTTTTCTTCGCTTTCAAATAACAGTGTAGCAACTAAATCAATGACAACACCAGCACATTCTCCAACACCAATTGCTTTTATGTATTTTTCATCATGTCCCCAATCAACAAAATCACTATTTTCTAAATTTGTTAAGTCCGCTAATGGCTTTAATAAATCATAGAAATAAATTTTACCTAAACGATCGTAATAGTTTAAGAATGTTTCATCTTCCTCAACATTTTCATCATAATCATTTAATATTAATCGTAGCGCTTCTGGACCTCTTTTACTTGGGATTTTTATTACTTTATCAGAAAAACATCCTTCGCCATTTCCTAAAATCCCTCCACCTAATAATACTTGAACTGCAGGAGCTAATAATTCACCAACTTTAATTGACATTCCTTGGAAACCAATTTGTGCCATATTGTGCTGCCCACAAGCGTTCATACAACCACTAATTTTAATAGCGATTTCTTTATTATTTATGTACTGAGGGTATTCCTCTTTTAAAACTTTTTCCAATACTGCTGCAATACCAGTACTACTTGAAATTCCTAAGTTACATGTGTCAGTTCCTGGACAAGCAGTGATATCTTGTGTGCTATTGTAACCAAGATCTATAAATCCTAACTTTTCTAATTCAATGTAGAAAAACGGCAATAATTCTTCTTTTACATGTCGGATTAAAATATCTTGACGTAAGGTTAAACGTAATTCATTATTCGCATATTTTTTAATCAAATCAGCTAATAAACGAGCTTTGTCAGTATAGAAATCTCCTAAAAATACTTTTATACCGATTGCATATAAACCATCTTGTTTTTGCTTGATAACATTAGCTTCTTTCCATAAGTCAAAAGCTTTTTGGTCTTTTATCTCAAGAGTAGGAACTGCTATGTTGTTTATTTCAATAGCAGTGTCAAACTTACTTGTGTCAATAGGGTATGTTTGATACGCTAATGCTTTTTGCTCTTCTTCAACTAATGCTAAAAATTGAGGTAATCCTAAATCTTTAACCAAAAATTTCATTCTGGCTTTTGTACGTTTAGCACGTTCACCATTTCTATCAAATACACGTAATACTCCTTCAATGAAAGGGATTACTTTATCTACTTCTAAAAATTCATAAGCTACATCAGCATGACGTGGCTGTGAACCTAAACCACCTGCAAGTAATACTTTAAAACCCCTTATAGTTTCATTGTTAATCACTTTTGTTTTAGCAATAAATCCTACATCATGAATAAAACTAATAGCGGTATCGTCATCAGTTCCTGAAAAAGACATTTTAATTTTTCGCCCCATTTCTTGACAAATAGGATTACGTAAGAAAAATTTGAAAGTAGCATCTGCATAAGGAGAAACGTCAAACACTTCGTTCACATCAATACCAGCTGTTTCAGATGCTGTAATATTTCTAACAGCATTTCCACAAGCTTCACGTAAAGTGATATCATTCTTTTCTAATTCAGCCCATAACTCAGGAGTACGGTCTAAACTTACATGATGAATTTGTATGTCCTGACGTGTTGTGATGTGTAGTCTTCCTCTAGAATATTCATCAGATACATCGGAAATTCGATGTAATTGTTCAGAAGTTACTCTTCCAAAAGGCAATTTGATACGAATCATCTGTACTCCAAACTGTCTTTGTCCGTATACTCCACGGGCTAAACGTAGACTTCTGAAACGTTCTTCATCAATTTTACCTTCTTTGAATAAACGAATTTTACGCTCCAATTCTAAGATATCTTTCTCTACTATTGGATTTTCTATTTCTGATCTAAAACTTTGCATGCTGTTTTGTTGTTGTTTGTTTTGTGCTTAAAAAAAAAGCCCTGATGACTTATGTCAAAAGGACTTTTTATATTAACCAACTTAATTTAAAAAATTGTCCTTATGTATTTATGAAATATGTGCATACAGCCCATCATCATAGTTTGTAATCTGTTATTTGAAATTGTGCAATTCATATTAGTATTCTTATGGTATTATTTGATGAATCCAGCTCCCACTGTATTATTCGATTGTGTGTCGATTAAAATAAATGATCCGTTTGTTCTATGTTTTTCGAATGCATCATAAAACATTGGTTTATTTAATTTAAAAGAAACTGAAGCTAAATCGTTCATTCCTAATCCTGTTACATCTGTGTTAATACCAGAATAATCAGGGTTTATTTTATGATGAATTTTATCAACTTTTGCGATTACTTTATTTACACCGTGTTGAATAATGTATTTTCTGCCAGCGGTTAATTCATTACTATCCATCCAACATACAGTTGCTGTAAGTTGTTTGTCGATAGTTGGTAAATCATCAGCCTTTACAATCATGTCACCTCTACTTACATTAATGTCGTTTTCTAAAGTTATCGTAACTGAAGAACGTCTTGATGCAGTTTGAAATTTTTCATCATAAAAGTAGATGTCTTTAATTTTTGATTTTGTTTGAGATGGTAAAACAACCACATCATCTCCAACACTTAACTCACCTCCGTATACTTTCCCTGCATAGCCTCTAAAATCATGATATTCTTCAGTTTTTGGACGAACAACATATTGTACAGGGAATCTAGGTGTACCTTGATTATATATGTCAGTAGTGTTTAAGTTTTCTAAGTGATTTAATAGAGTATCTCCGGCATACCAAGGAGTTTTATCAGATTTATTTACCACATTATCACCCTGTAATGCACTTACTGGGATAAAAGTTATTTTCTGATCTTTATAATCACGTTTTTCCATTAAGGCTTCAAAGTCAGTTTTAATAGCATTATATTTTTCTTCAGAAAAATCTACTAAATCCATTTTGTTTACTGCAACAATAACATTTTTAATACGCAATAAATTATTGATGAAAAAGTGACGATTGGTTTGTTCAATCACTCCCTTACGCGCATCAATTAATATAATTGCTGCTTGAGATGTTGAAGCCCCAGTAACCATGTTCCTAGTATATTCAACATGCCCTGGAGTATCTGCAATAATGTAACTTTTTTTTTCTGTTGAGAAATAAATATGTGCTACATCAATTGTAATTCCTTGTTCTCTTTCAGCGACTAAACCATCTGTTGCTAAGGAAAAATCTAAATAGTCATATCCCTTTTGCTTACTAGTTTTTTCAATCGCATCCAATTTATCACTAGTTAACGATTTTGTGTCATAAAGAATTCTACCTATTAAAGTACTCTTTCCATCATCGACACTACCTGCTGTTGCTATTTTTAAAACTTCCATTCTTTATATTGTATGCTGATACTAATTTTAAAAAGCATCAGTATTTAATTTTTGTACTAACTAATTTTCTTGTTTCAATTCTAGAAATATCCTTGTTGTTTACGCTTTTCCATTGCTGCTTCTGAGCGTTTATCATCAATTCTGGCTCCACGTTCAGAAATAGTTGATACTCTAATTTCGGCAACTACTTCACTAATTGTTTTTGCATGAGAACTTACAGCTGCAGTACAACTCATATCTCCAACAGTTCTAAAACGAACAGTACGTTCTTCTACTTGCTCATAATCTTCTCGATACACATGTTCTGAGGCAGTCCATATCATTCCATCTCTCAAGAATGTTTTACGCTGATGTGAAAAATAAATAGATGGTATTTCTAATGTTTCTTTTTCGATATAACTCCAAACATCTAATTCTGTCCAGTTTGAAATAGGAAATACACGTACGTTTTGTCCTTGTTCTATTTCTCCATTTAACATGTCAAACAATTCAGGACGTTGATTTTTTTCATCCCATTGTCCGAAATCATCACGTACAGAAAAGATACGTTCTTTAGCACGTGCTTTTTCTTCGTCACGTCTTGCACCTCCTATACATGCATCAAATTTATATTCTTCAATAGCATCTAAAAGGGTAGTAGTTTGTAAAACATTTCTGCTTGAATATTTTCCAGACTCTTCACGTACTTTTCCTTGATCAATGCTATCTTGTACATTACGTACAATCAACTCTAATCCTAATTCCTCAACCAATCTATCTCTAAATTCTATTGTTTCCGGGAAGTTATGCCCAGTGTCAATATGCATTAATGGGAAAGGTATTTTTGCTGGATGAAACGCTTTTTGAGCTAAGCGTACTAAAGTAATTGAGTCCTTACCTCCAGAAAATAGCAAAACTGGTTTTTCAAACTGAGCTGCTACTTCTCTAATGATGTAAATAGCTTCGTTTTCTAATGGATTTATATGTGCAGTATTTTTCATTGTTTTATTTTAATTAATTTGTTCATTCTGTCTTGACACAAAACGAACCAAAAAGTCAAGTTTTATCTAGGGAATTGCTTTGCATCATTCGCTATCAAAACTTCATGCATGAAGCTCCGCTTCTCACTTCCGTTTTTCGCTCATTATTCCTTGATATAGATAAATCATCATCTCGTGTTATTAGACTTATTGATAATCTATTTTATGATATTTTCTCTAATAATAATGGCATCAATTATGCTTAAGAGTGTAAACCGCACTCTCTGTTTTCTAATGCTTTTGTTGGGTCGAAATATTTGAATTCATTAGGAAGGTTATATTCTTCTAAATATTTATCTATTTGTTCATCTGACCAATGGTAAAATGGACTTACTTTTAAAACACCATCTTTTGAAAAACTGAATATGTCTAAACTATCTCTTAAAGCTGTTGGACCTTTACGTAAGTTGGTAAACCATACATCTGGTTGATGCGCAGCCATAGCTCTTTTAAAAGGTTCTAGTTTTACCTGTTCTGTAAATAGCTGATGATTTGGGTCTTCGACTTGGGGAATACCTATGGTTACATCTCTATGTGCAGTTGTTTGTTTTGGTACATATAGGTCTATATTAAGGTTTAATATTGAAATTAATTCTTCAGCATGTTTATATGTACTTGGTGTATTGTATCCTGTATCGCACCATATCACTATCAAGTCTTTTAATAAAGTAGAAGTTGCATGTAATATACTTGCTTCATAAGGTCTAAAATTTGTAGTGACAACTGGCTTATTAGCAAAACTTAGTACCCATGAAATAATCTCTAATGGAGATTTGCTTGAAAACTCTGTATTGTATTTTTTTAATATCTCTTCTCTATTTCCCATTTCAGTAATTTGATGTTTGTTTTTAATTTAAAGCTATAAGTTTATTTCCCCCATTTTATTGAATTCCATGCACGTTCATGAAAAAAATACAATACCATTTTAGTTACTAGTTCTATAGCTCCAATTGAAAAAGCCAAGGCCAAGGTTCCTGTTATTAACCAAGAAATAAGGATGGTGTCTAAAGTGCCAATCACTCTCCAGCTAATAGTTTTTATTAGACTTCTTTTTATTTTGTCTTCTGGTATATCAGCGGTGTTATTTCTGCTCAAAACGGTATCTATAATCATGTCACTCTTTTTACTATATAATCCCTATAGTTTTAGTAGGGAATTGATGCAAATGTAATATGTTTTTCAGATTATACAAGGTTTTTAAATTATTTTTAAAAAATAATTTATTGAAAATCAGTAAGGAGTAATTGTTTTTGTAACCTAGGTAAGGTCTGCAAGTGTATTATTTTTAAGTACTTGTAACGTGTTGTCACGTACTTGAATCATAAGTTTGTGTACACTACATGCATCTTCGTCTGGGCAATCATCACATTTTTCGTAATAATTTAAACTAACACATGGAACCATGGCAATAGGCCCTTCTAAAACACGAATGATATCTGTCATAAGAATATCTCTAGGTTCTTTTAAAAGATAGTATCCACCACCTTTTCCTTTTTTAGAACCAAGAAAACCAGATTTACGAAGTGTTAAAAGTATGCTTTCTAAAAACTTATGAGATATGTTTTCACTTTTGGAAATAGTTGCAATTTGGACAGGGCTTTTATCTTCTTGTCGTGCAATAAAAGTGATGGCTTTTATTCCGTATTTAGTCTTTTTTGAAAGCATACTGCTAATATATAAAAAATATGTTTTTTTAACTCTTTAAAGCTTGTTTTAAATCACTTATAATATCATCTATATTTTCTAAACCAACTGAAACTCTAACTAAGCCATCCGTTATACTTACTTCTAATCTGTCAGATTCAGATAATTTACTATGAGTGGTAGAAGCAGGATGGGTAACAATAGTTCTTGTGTCTCCTAAATTGGCTGATAGTGAACATAGTTTTATATTGTTTAAAAATTGTCTTCCTGCCTCAATACCACCTTTTACCTCAAAAGCAACAATGTTTCCACCAAGTTTCATTTGTTTTTTGGCTACTTCATATTGTGGATGTGACTTTAAAAAGGGATATTTCACCCAATTAACTAGTTTGTGATTATCTAAAAATTCGGCAACTTTTAATGCGTTTTCACAATGTTTTTCTACACGAATAGCTAAGGTTTCTAAACTTTTAGAAAGCACCCAGGCATTAAAAGGAGACATTGCTGGCCCAGTATTTCTTGAGAATAAATATATTTCTCTAATTAAATCTGCTCTTCCAACGGCAACTCCACCAAGTACACGCCCTTGACCGTCCATTAGTTTTGTAGCAGAATGTAGTACTAAATCCGCTCCGTATTTTATTGGATTTTGTAAATATGGTGTAGCAAAGCAATTATCTATGACTAATAGGATATTATGTTTCTTAGCTAATTTTCCTAATAATTCTAAATCAATAATATCAATTGCAGGATTTGTTGGAGATTCTGCATATAATATTTTAGTATTTGGAGTAATTAAAGCTTCAATAGTTTCTGGTTTATTGATATCAAAATAACTAGTTGTGATATTCCATTTGGGTAAGTATTTGGTAAATAGGGTATGAGTAGACCCAAATACGGATCTTGCAGAAACAATATGATCTCCAGATTCTAATAAAGCACCAAATGTTGAAAATATAGCAGCCATTCCTGTTGCAAATGCATATCCAGCTTCGGCACCTTCCATAGCTACTACTTTATCAACAAACTCGGTAGTATTGGGGTTTGAAAATCTACTGTATAAGTTCTTTTCCTTTTCTTCATTGAAAGAAGCTCTCATGTCTTCAGCATCATCAAATACGAAACTTGATGTTACATATAAAGGCGTTGAATGTTCAGAATACTGTGAACGTTCTGTTTGTGTTCTTATGGCTTTTGTTTCAAAATGATCACTCATATCTATAAGTATTATGTCTTTATTTAAAATTAATTCTTTTCTATCAAACGTAAAATATCTCCAAAAACTCCTCTTGCGGTTACTGCTGCACCTGCACCTGCACCTTGAATAACTAGTGGGTTTTCTCCATAAGATTTGGTGTAAATTTCAAAAATTGAATCGGATCCTTTTAAAGATCCTAAAGCTGAGTTATTTGGTACAGATTCTAATTTCACATCGAGTTTAGCTCCGTTTGGTTTTGATAAATCACCAGATAGTTCACCGATATAACGCAACACATTTCCTGCTTTTTGTTGCGCTTTTATTTCCTGATATGGGGCATTTAAATTGTCTAATGATTGTAAGAACGTACTTGTGTCAATAGCTCTCAATGGTTCCGGAATTAAGTTTTCAATGTTTACATCCGATAACTCATTAACAAGATCTAATTCTCTGGCTAAGATTAATAGTTTTCTGGCAACATCATTACCACACAAGTCCTCTCTTGGGTCTGGCTCAGTAAAACCTTTGTCGATAGCTTCTTTTAAAACTTCAGAAAAAGGTCTGTCTTCAGCAGAAAATGAATTGAACAAGTAACTTAGTGATCCAGAAAACACACCTTTTATTTTTACGATATCTTCACCAGAATGATGTAATAATTTTATAGTATCTATTAATGGTAATCCAGCACCTACGTTAGTTTCATATAAATATTGTTTGTTGTTCTCTTTTAAAACATCCCTTAATTGAATATAAAACTCATTAGTACTTGTATTGGCTATTTTATTAGAAGAAACTAAATCGAATCCAGCTTTAACTAAAGGAATATATTGCTGAGTAAAGTCATAACTAGCAGTATTGTCAACTGCAATTAAGTTTTCTAAATGATGGGCTGCCACAAAATCAATAATAGTATCCGTTGTATAATTATCAATACCATTTTGTTGTAATTCTGTTTCCCAGTTTTCAGATACTCCATTTTTGTTTAATAGCACTTTTTTTGAACTGGCAACTGCTACGATATTCAGCTGAATTTGACGACGCTTTAAGATGGCATTCGCATTACTTAAAATTTGATTGATTAGCGTACCTCCAACTAATCCTTTTCCGAAAATGGCAATATTTATTTTTTTAGCAACTCCAAAAACTTGTCCGTGAATTACATTAACTGCTTTGTGTAGTTGGTTTTTCTTTACGATAATACTTACATTTTTACCAGTAATTGTATTATTGAAAAGTAAGGGGGTAATTTGATTTTTTATTAGTGCATTAAAAGGTTTGTGGAAATCATTTAGCTCTTGTCCGATAATGGATATTACAGCAACATCATCCAAAACACTAATTTTATTTACATCTCTTTTGTAAAAATCAGTTTCAAATTCTTTTTCAAGTGCCAGAATAGCATCTGTAGCTCTATTAGTTTTTATCACCAATCCGATTCCTCTTTCAGATGATCCTTGAGAAATAATACTAACACTGATATCGTTATTACTTAAAGCTTTAAAAATTCGTGCATCGATACCTACTTTACCTAATAAACCGCGTCCTTCAAAAGATAATAAAGAAACATCATCTAAAACAGAAATAGATTTTATCCCCTTTTGCGTATCATTTTTAGTGATAATTGTCCCGTTGCCTTTTGTGTTAAATGTGTTTAATATGCGTAATGGAATATCTTTTTCTACCAAAGGTAGTATCGTTTTTGCATGTAAGATAGAAGCTCCAAAATTTGCCAATTCATTTGCTTCGTTAAATGATAACTGCTCTATTTTTTGAGCATCAGCAACTAAATCAGGGTTTGCGGTAAAAATTCCATCAACATGAGTGTAGTTTTGAAACTCACTTGCATTTAAGTAGTTTGCTAAAAGAGAAGCAGTATAGTTACTTCCATTGCGACCAAGAGTAGTCGTTTCTCCAGATGTATTAGCTGCAATATAACCAGTGACTACATTAATAGTATTTGAATCAAGTTTATTGAAATACGTACGGACTTTTTCCTGAGATTCTTTTTCTAAGGTAAGCGCATCTCCAAAGTTACTATCGGTAACAATTAACTTTCTAGAATCTATGAAGTTTGCTTTAAGTCCTTCTTTTATTAATAGTTGAGCAACTTGTTTGGCAGATAATAGCTCACCAAGAGCAAGGACTTCATCTTTTATTTTAGGACTATAATCTCCTAGATAACTAACTCCTTTTAAAATATCTTCTAAACCAGTAAAATCTTGTTCTAGTTCTGATGAGCTGTATGGACTTAGTTGTTCCTTTTTTAAGTTTTCTAAAGCGACTTGGTAGCCCTTTTTTTGTTTAGCAGTTTCTAACAACTCTTCTAATTGATCTGTTGTGTTTCCTCTTGCAGAAACAACTACAACTAAATTTTTATTAACTGTTTTCTTTTCTTTTATAA